>JAITHW010000064.1 GCA_031279815.1 Treponema sp.
CGGTATATTTCGAGGAGGAGGAATGGCGGTTATTGTACCGGGCCGCGAACAAAACGGACAAGCCGCCGGTGAAGCCGTATACGATAGGGGAGGCGGCACACTATCTTGGACGGTTGGGATGTCCGAAACGGGCTCCCGGCGACGGCCCGCCGGGAGTCAAAACTATTTGGGCCGGGCTTTCTACGCTCAATACCTTGCTTGCCTGCCGCCGCTGGCTGGCGTAATTTTGTGGGTCAAGTTTAGCCCAGCGGGGCGGGGATTTTTATTATATAGTCTATTGGAGCGGCGATTTCCGGCAAGATATTACGGAAGGCGGGGACTAACGGGACCTGCCCGGCGTGATTGTGGTAAATATCATCAATATTTCCGTATATCGGCCTTGAGGAGTTTCACACGAGTTTTCATATTTATGCAGACGGACCTTAAGGAGTATAAGCTCACCGATGCGTTAGAGATACATTTTATCGACATGACCCGGTTTCGCAGGCATGAACGGAAGGGCCTGGAAAATCCGCTGCATCGGCGGCTGATGTTTCTTGACCGGGAGACTAAGCCCGATATTAAGAAAACAAGAATTATTGTCAAGAATGTTGTTGCCCTGCTTTCCCCCTTGAACCATACTTCAAATCTTGATATTATTATACAAATGAACTGCAATGGTGAAAATTTTCCCCGCCATACACGGTTCGTTAAAATTTCAGTTTAGGGGTATATAACCATGAATGAACCTATCCTTCAGTTTCCTCAAGAGGCATCTAAAAAGAGCCTCAAAGAAAAGATTCCCTTGTCTTTGATTTGGGTAGCTGCTACTATTATTTTATGTACTATTTTTACCCTCGCATCGGTACCTCGGGCTGAAGCCCAAGGCAGAGAGCAAAATCAGGCTCAAAGTATTCGGCAATACACTTCGGTCATTCACAGTGTCTTTGATTTTATACAAAAACATTACGTTGACGAGGTAGATTCTAAGGCGCTGTATGAAGGGGCCATGTCGGGCTTGTTTAATGCTCTGGGGGATCCCTATTCATCGTTCTTGGGGGAAAAAGAGATGGCGGATCTGAATGAGACAACCCAGGGGAGTTTCGGCGGGGTAGGGCTGTATATATCCCCGGTAGGGCAGGGACCCGACGGCAAGCTCAAATATGTGGAGGTAGCTTCTCCCATTGAGGATACTCCGGGCTGGCGCGCGGGGATCAATCCGGGAGACCTGATTATTCAGATAAATGATGAGCCTACCGATACGATGACTATGGACGAGGTTCTTGCCCGCCTGCGGGGATCCCCGGGCGGGGAGGTCAAACTGCTTATCCGCCGGAAGGAGAAGCTGGAATTTCCCGTTACCCTCATCAGGGCTATTATTGAGGTGCCCACCACCAAATACGCTATGATAGGGGATGTGGGGTACTTGAAGCTCATCACCTTCACTCCCAGAACGGTGGACCGGGCCAGGGAAGCTCTTGAGGAGTTTGAGTCCAAAAATTACCGGAGCATCATCCTCGATCTTCGGAATAATTATGGAGGGCTCTTGCAATCCGCGGTGGGCATCAGCGATCTGTTCCTGGATGGGGGCGTAGTGGTCAGCACTAAATCCCGAATCCCCTCGGAAAATACCGTATTCAACGCCCGCAGGAATACCCTAGTGCCTGCTAATATACCGGTCGTGGTGCTTATCAACCGGGGTTCCGCATCGGCTTCGGAAATCGTTGCGGGCGCTCTCAAAGATCGGGGCCGGGCATACCTGGTGGGAGAAAAATCCTATGGGAAAGGCTCGGTACAGCAGGTTTTTCCTCTGGATAAGTCGGGATTCAAAATCACCATTGCCCGGTACTATACCCCCAGTGATGTGAACATCGATAAAATCGGTATTCCGCCGGATCGGGATGTGAAATTCCCCGAATTTACCGACCTAGATGCGGAAAAACTCAACGCCCTTATCACCGCAAACCGGATACCCGCTTTTGTTGAAGCCCATGCCAAGGCCACCGCCGAAGATGTCCGGCAGTTTGCCCAACAGCTCCATGAAGAATATCATCTGGATCTGTCCCTGCTCAGCCGGCTTATCAGAAATGAACAGAACCGGACCGCCATAGCGCCGGTATACGATCTGGAGTATGATGTCCAGCTTCAGGTAGCGGTAAAGATTCTGCAAGGCGGAACCTACAGCACCCTGATGCGGACCACTAAAACGTTGAAAGCCTTACAGGAAGAAGCGACGGTGGAAGATGATATTCTCCTAGCGTCATAGGTTGTTTTAGGGCTTGTAAGCGAAATGAAACGATTTATCCTGCCTAATGCGCCGGATCATACAGGAATGATCCGGTTGTCCGGCAAGGATTATCATTATCTAGCACGAGTGAGACGGTTCAAAGCAGGAACGGTGTTTGAAGCGTCTCTGCCCGATGGGGAGGAGATCCTGGTACAGGTGCGTTCTGCCAAAGACGGCTGTCTGGTAGGAGTATGCGTGCCTTTTCGGGAAAAAGAACCGGCTGATCCCGGGGCGTTGCCCCCAACCGGAATTTTTCTGCCGCCTATTCTGCTTTTTCAGGCTTTGCCCAAGGCTTCCAAAATGGACCTCATAGTGAGGCAGGCCGCCGAGGGGGGGATTACCGAGATAGTTCCCTTTGTTTCCGAGTATTCAGTGCCGAAGATAGAAGCCGGATCACAGGCTGAAAAGCTGGAGCGGTGGTTCAGGATCGTTAAAGAAGCCCGGCAGCAAAGCGGTTCCCGGATTGACACCGGGATCAGAGCGCCTTGCACCCTGGAAGGGCTTATAAACTATTGGGATATCCTCAAAAGCCGGTACTCCCGAACCGCGGGGATCCTCCTTCACCAAGCAGCCTCCCCGAAAGGGGGAGGCTTCCATAGTTGTCTTACCAAGTCCCCCGAACTGGCGGCGCTGGCGATTGGTCCTGAAGGAGGGTTCTCCCCGGGGGATGTAGCGCAATTCTTGTCCGCAGGGTTTAAGCCCTTGATGTTAGGAACTACCATATTGAGGACCGAAACCGCCGCTTTATACGCTGCCGCGGCGGTTCGTATCATACTTTTGGAGAGCGAATCGTGGACGTTGAAAATCCCGGAATAGCCGAACATTCCGTCATAAGAGATCGATTACAACTGTTGAGGGTTCCCCTGGACATACTGCCCTCAGACCAAATAGCGGGCATCATCTATGAATTGGTGGAGTCCAAGGAGGGAAAGAATCTTGTCCTGCTTTCCCTTTGGGACCTCCTACAGGCCCGGAGGAATAGAGAATACCGGTCCTTTGTACTGAGCGCCTCCCTGGTCGTTCCTATCTCAAAAAGCCTGGTAAGAGGGGCCCACTTTTTAACCGGCAAGCAGGCGATACGGTATATGCCGTTTGATTTTGTGGTCAATGTCCTCACCATCCTTGAAGATCGGGGATTATCTGTGTATCTCTTGGGCGGAAAGCTCCGGATCCTCAAGAAAACTGAAAAAAATATCCGTCAAACCTTCCCAAGACTTCATGTGGTGGGCCGTTATGCAGGGTCTTTTAAAAGACAGGAAGAAGGAACCATTCTGGAGGCTATTAGAAAGGCGTCTCCGACCCTATTGTTGGTGGGCAAAGGCGTTTCCGGAGAAGAGCGTTGGATAGCAAGAAACGACAAATTCCTCCCCCCGGGGCTTCGGATCTGGTGCAGCGATCTGTACGATATTTTTGCGGAACAGAAAAGGCATCCTTCCCAGTATGTTTTCGATCGCGGTCTTGAATGGATAGGCTACTGTCTTGAAAATCCTCTGCGTTTCTTTAGGATATTTCTGTACCTATACTATAGATTTTTATTAGTGGTGTACCGCCTGTTCAGAAGGGACAAAAAGAAAGAAAAAGAGGCGAAGGGGAAAGGAGAACAGGGGAACGGCAATACCGGATAATGTATACAATTTTGTTTATCATACTTGGTTTATCTTGGGGTTTACACTTTTCTATAGATTTCACTATACTTCTTTGTATAAGGAGTGTCTCTATGAAAAAAATAATCTTTTGTATTGGATGTATTATTTTATTGACAGCGGCGTATCCAAACCGGGTTATGGCTCAACGAAAGGTTACGATTAAACTCGCATCTATGGTGCCGGAAAATACCCCTTGGGGATTGGCGTTAAATAAAATGTCTAGTGAATGGGCAACCGCAACCAATGGAGAAGTGGAATTGCGGGTTTATCACGGCGGAGTTCTTGGAGACGAGGCCGCTATGCTCCGGCAGCTCAGGGGCAATCAAATTCAGGGCGCGGTGTTCACCTCTTTCGGGATCAAGCTCATTACCCCGGAAATCCTGACTTTGAGCGTCCCTTTCTTGGTTAGAAACGATGCGGAGCTGGCCGCGGTGCTCACTCTCCTCAAACCGGAACTGGAGGCAAAGATAAACGAAAAAGGCTTTTACACCCTAGCGTGGGCCAAGTCGGGATGGGTCAAAATCTTTTCCAAGTCTCCGGTGTTTGTACCCGCAGATTTAAAACGCTTGAAAGTGGGAACCAATCCGGATTCAGAAGAATTAATGCAAGCGTTCAAAAGTATGGGGTACCAGATGGTTCCGGTTACTATGAATGATGTGCTGGTATCTCTCAATAGCGGGATGATAGAAGCGGTTTATCAAAGCCCGGTATATGTCGGGGGAATGCAGCTTTTCGGCGTGGTCAAAAATATGGCCTCCATCAATCTTGCTCCTTTTATGGGAGGAATCATCCTGAATCAGCGGGGGTGGCGGGCGGTTCCCGACCAATATAAATCCCGGGTTTCCGCAATCTCCCAGCGTATTGCCGGTGAAATCGACGCCTCAATCAGCCGGCTTGAAGCGGATGCGATAAAAACCATGTCCGCCTATGGGCTTGTGGTCAACCAGGTAAGCCCGGAACAGGAACAGGCATGGTATGCCGACATAGAACGAGCCATACCCGCCCTATTGGGAACTACCTTTGATCGGGAAATTTATAGAAAAGTAGATGATATTTTGAAACAATACCGGAGCAGACGATAAAGGTATGATTTTATGAAAGAAGAAACAACGCCTCAAAAAGAAGGTATGGCAGATATTATAGAACAGGGTTTGTGTTATATTTCACTGATCTGTCTTGCCCTGTTGCCGGCTGCGGAGGCCATTGCCAGGCTTATATTCAAAACCGGAGTACCCGCCTCCTTGGGCCTGATGGTTCATCTGCTTTTATGGGTCGGTCTTCTTTCAGGTATGATTGCCACCAAGACGGGGGAGCATCTTGCTATTGCGCTGGTTCAGAATTTCTGTCCCGATACGGTTAAAACCCGGATCTCGATTTTCACCGGCCTTTTATCCGCGTTTGTCTTGACGGTTGCCGGCTTTACCGCGGTATCGTTTGTACTGATCAGCCTTTCTCCATGGCGTATGATAGGTTTCATTCCGGATCAGATCTTCGCCCTGATTATTCCCCTGGGGTATGGGGTGATGGCCGTCCGGTTTGCCCGGAGAACTCCGGTTACCGGCAGGGCGAGGGCGCTTCCGGTTCTGGCGGTTCTGCTGGGGGCGGTTTGCTCTTTTCCCATGATTGCAAAGATAATCTGGGGCTTTGATACCCCTGATTGGGCATATAACCTGACCGAACTATACTATACCCTGGCATATTATGTTAAAATCCCCGGGGTGATCCTATTACTCATCGCGGCTTTGGCAGGGGCGCCCCTTTTTGTAGTGCTGGGAGGTCTGGCCCTTATCCTCATCCAGGCGTCGGGAGGTGAGATAGATATAGTGGCGAATCAGGTCTACACCACCCTTACCAAAGAGAGTTTTATTGCGATTCCCCTCTTTACTTTGACAGGTTTTTTTCTATCGGAAAGCAATGCCGGGGAACGGCTGGTCAAAACCTTCAGGAGCTTCTTCGGCTGGATTCCCGGGGGTATGATCATAGCTACGGTGGTTATCTGCGCGTTTTTTACCTCTTTTACCGGCGCTTCAGGGGTTACGATTCTGGCTTTGGGAGGCATCCTCTATACTATTTTAAGAGACGTGCAATACTCGGAACGGTTTTCCATCGGGCTTTTAACTTCTGTGGGGAGTATCGGGCTGCTCTTTCCTCCAAGTATCCCTATTATCCTGGTGGGAACCGCCAGTATGACCAATATCTTTCATGTGTTTTTAGGAGGCATGGTTCCCGGCGTAATCCTGGTGATCGGGGTTACTATTTTCGGAATCGTTGCTTCGATTAAAACAAAGATACCTGTGGAGCCTTTTGATGTAACAAAAGCCTTTGCTGCATTAAAAAGTTCCGCTTTTGAGATCCTTCTTCCCTTCCTGCTCATCATCGGCTATTTTTCCGGGATTCTCTCTCTGATAGAAATCGGCGCCGCGGCAGTGATCTATATCTTCACCGTAGAGGTATTCCTGCACCGGGACCTTAAGATAACCGATGCGCCGAAGGTGTTTTTCAAGGCCATTCCCATCATCGGAGGGGTGCTCTCAATCCTTGCCTTATCCCAGGCATTATCCTATTACATCGTTGACACCCAAGCGCCGGAAACCCTGGTCCGGTGGATGCAGAGCGCGGTTAAATCAAAATACCTCTTCCTGCTGCTCCTCAACATAACCCTGCTGGTGGTGGGCTGCCTCATGGATATTTTTTCCGCCATTCTGATCGTCTTGCCATTGGTTATTCCCCTAGGGCTTGCGTATGGGATCGATCCGGTTCATTTGGGGATCATTTTCATCACCAACCTGGAAGTCGGATTTCTCACCCCTCCTGTGGGGATGAATCTGTTCCTAGCGACATACCGCTTCAAAAAGCCCTTTACCGATATATGCCGGTATGTGTTTCCCTTCCTGTTCATCCAATTAGCGGTGGTACTTCTGGTTACTTATATACCGTGGTTCTCCACATACCTGATCAGGCTTTTCCAATAAGAAACGGCTCATGATACAGGCGCTAAAAAAAGATATGAGTCCCGTACCGATCCGCCAATACCGCCGTACCTAAAACCGCCACATACAGGGCAAAGCCCCAGAGCGCCCGTTGCCGGACTAATTTAAGCATGAGTTTGACCGAAAAGAACCCTACCATTGCGGCGGTAAGGGTCCCGGCGATGAAGGGAATACCATTGATTTCAATGCCGGAGCCGTCATCAACAAGATCCTTTACTTGCAGTACCAACGCGCCTAGAATTGCGGGTATGGAGAGGAGAAAGGAAAAACGGGCGGCCAAGTCCCGGTCTAGTTTACGGGAGAGGGCGCCCGAAAGGGTGGCGCCCGAACGGGAAACCCCCGGTATGATGGCTATTGCCTGGAGAATACCGATGATGAGGGCGTCAAACCAGTTCATGGTATACTCATTCCTGGTTCTCCTGGTTTTCTTGGAAAGCCGGTCTGAAATGAGGAGGATTACCGCGGTAAGGAGAAAAGCAAACCCCAGGTAAGTAGCGGAAGCAAAGGCTTCTTCAACTATATCTTTAAAAAGGAGCGCGATGATAACCGTCGGGATGGTGGCCAAAATGAGAAACCCCGTAAGCCGCTGAATAGGCCGGCGCAGAAGCCTCCAAATATCCTCCCGCAAAACCACGAAAACCGCAATCAGGGTACCCACATGGAGCATGGTATCAAAGAGGAGGACAGGTTCGGCTATACGAAAGATTTTCTGTAAAAGAACCAAATGCCCTGAACTGCTTACCGGTAAAAACTCGGTAAGACCCTGAACCGCGCCCAAGATAATAGCCTCAGATATACTCATACACTAACAGTAACCATATTATCAAGTCTATACAAGCCGTCCCGCCGCACGGAGCAGCGGCACGTACGCTTCAAGTCTTAATAGAATTATTTTTATAAAGCATATTTTGCAAGCGGTTGCGCGGCTCTGCATTTTCGCGCGGTCCAATTAAAGCGGTACACTGGAGGAGGCCGTATACATACAGGAGGCTTTTATGAACGTGTATTTTCGTACCGCCGCGGGGATATTGGGGACGATATTGTTCCTGTTTTTATACTGTCTTACCGGATGCGAGGTGCCAGGCAAGCCCGATAGGACGGCGGTGAAAGACACCGGGGATCTGCGGATTTTAACGTGGAATGTGCAGACTCTTTTTGACGGAGATGAGGCCGGAAACGAGTATGATGAATACCGCGGCGCCGCAGGCTGGACAGAGGAAAAGTATAAAGCCCGGTTACATTCCCTGGCCCAGGCTATTAATCGGATGTCTGAACAGGCTCCGGATATCCTGGGGCTTATGGAAATTGAAAACCCCCGGGTACTGGATGATCTTATCCGGGGACCGCTGGCAAAAAAAGGGTATAACTGGAATTTTTTCGGCAAAACCCCCCAAGGCCCTCTGGGAATCGGGATATTGAGCAGATTTCCCTTTGAGCAAACCCTCATCCATTCCATCACCCGGAATGGAGAAACCGCCCCGCGGCCCCTATTGGAAGCCCATCTTCGCGTACAAGACAAGGCTTTGGCGTTCTTTGTGTGCCATTGGAAATCAAAACTAGGGGGAGACGATGCCACAGAACCATTACGAAAAGCCGAAGCCCGGATACTGTTGCGAAGACTCAAAGATTTGAAACAGACACATCCTGATCTGCCGGTGATCATTATGGGGGACTTAAACGAAAACCACGACGAATTTTACCGCCGGGAAGGTTCGGTAATATGCGCTCTGCTGCCGGATGATCCCCATGCCGCGGAACGCGCCGGTTTTACTCAGGCCATGTCTTCCAGTTCCTCTCCAAAGGGTATGCAGACGGACTTTCTCATTTTGAGCCGGAAAAAACCTCCTGAACCGGAATATTTTGCTCAGGAAGCGCTGGTTCTCTATTCGCCTTGGACGGGGGAATTAGCGGGAGGCTCCTATAATCATAAAAACGCCTGGGAAACCATCGATCATTTTTTATTATCCGGCGCTTTATTCGACCGCATAGGCTGGGATTTCGATTCCTGCAAGGTTATACAACAGGAACCTTTCATTACCGGCAATGGGTATCCCTCTGGTTATAACTCCCGTACAGGTAATGGGCTTAGCGATCATCTTCCCCTGCTGCTTACCCTGAAGGATGCCGGTCCAGAAATGTGAAAACGGTCAAAGCGTCATTCCCCGTGATTCCAGAGCCGCCGCAGTTTCCATGGCGATTTCTATCATCCGCTCGGTAACAAGGGGGATGAGGAAGCATATCTTGGGTATGCCTTTTTTTCCGGACCGGGCCCGGTACGCGGCATCTGTATCTTCCCAGATTTCAAAAAACCGGGGGAGGAAACCGAGCATAAGGGAAATACCAAGACTCAGTCCGCCGAGTTTCGCGGCTTCAAGGCCGCGTACTAGGGTCATTGCCCAAGGACGGCCGGTTTTGACAAGTATCCTGATGAGAAACATCTTCAAGACCGTTTCAGCCTTACCGAGAGAATCCCGCAGTTCCATCATGGTTGTTACGGAAAAGAGAAGGGACCCTGTAGAAAAGGAGAGCATCAAGCCGGTCCCGAAGAGGATACCGGCTATAAAACCGGAGCGGCTGATTTCAAAAAGAACGGATTCGGAAACATTGAAACGAAAGGATCGAAAAGCGGTTACAAAAACGGCCATAGTTACAATAGGACCGCTCCCCCGGAGCAATTCCCGGGGATGTATCTTGGCGCTGGCGGCCCCCATGATGAGGAGCAGTGCGGATAAGAGACTTCCCGGACCGGAAATAAAGGGGGTAATCGAAATAAAAAAAAAGCCTAATAGTTTGATTCCTGCCGGTAATCTGTGGAGGAACGTACTCCCCGGCCTGTACGCATAAGGGGTTGTTACCTGGTAAGCCATGTGCAATCCTCCACCGAGGCATAAGTTTTTCGGGGATCCCGGACTCCATAAGACGGATCAAGCCGGTCGAGTACCGCCGAGGGGTTTCCCTCATCCCGGATCAGTCCCTGGTGAAGAATCACCAGCCGATCCGCAAAAGCTAAGACTTTTTCAAGTTCATGGGTAAGGATGATGAGGGTTTTCCCTTGGGTTTTCAATTGCCGGATGATCCCCAGCACCTGTATGACCCCGGGCCAGTCCAGATTGGCGAACGGTTCATCCATAATCACCGTGTCGCAGCCCATGGCGAGGATCCCCGCCACCGCAAGCCGCCGTTTTTCCCCGCCTGAAAGCCTTCGCGGGGACATATCCTCTTTGGCCTCCAATCCGGTAGCCGCCAATGCCGCGTGAACTTGGGTTTCAACCGCATCTTTCGATAGCCCCAGGTTTTTAGGCCCAAAGGCGATATCCTCCCCCAGGGTCTCCCCGACTATCTGGGCATCCGCATCCTGAAAAACAAGCCCCACCGAGCGCCGCAATAGATTAATGGCCTTATGCAGGGGTAATCCTTGAAACCGGATCTCTCCATCACTAGGATCCGCAAGCCCTGTGAGCATCCGCATCAGGAGGGTTTTTCCGGAACCGTTTGACCCGGCAATGAGGAGACATTCACCCTTAAAAACAGCCAGATTGATGCGGGACAAGGCGTGATTTCCATTGGGAAACACTTTGGAAATATCCCTTATGGAAAACAGGACATCAGCCATCCAGATGATCCGCCGCCGCCCGGCGCAGCCGGGGGGTAATGATCCCCGCGGCAATCCCCTTGATAACATCCCCGATGATGAAAGGCAGGAACCCTTTGGTAATAGCTCCCTCCCAGGTGTCATTGAGGATCAGCTTGAGCTGTATCACTCCAGGTACATAGACCACTAGGATCCCTGCAACGACCCCGCAGGCTATCCTCCAAAGGGGAGTTTTGCAACCCCCTTGAGGCCGGCCAACAATGCATCCTCCAAGAATCGCCATCAAGAGGTACCCGATCAGAAAGCCTCCGGAAGGGCTTGCAAAACGGGCGAAGCCGCCGGCGGCGCCGGCAAATACCGGCGCGCCTATGGCCCCCGCAATCAGATAAAGTCCCACCGCCGCGCCTCCCAAAAGAGGCCCGAGAATCAATCCCGACAAAAGGGCAAACATATTCTGGAGCACTATGGGAATTGGGGAACCAGGGAGCGGGATTGAAATGAACGTCCCTGCCGCAGTGAGCGCCGCAAAAAGAGCGGTCAGGGTGATCCTGACTATGGTCTTTCTTTGAGTAGAAACCAGGATGTTTTTTTCCATAATTTACGAAGAATTCCTTATAGATAATGTTTTTATAGAAACACAAACGAGGCTGATCCGGGAGTAAAGCGGGTAATTCCGGTATCGGTTTTTACCATCCCCCGTCCTGCGGTATCAATACCGAGAAAGATGCCCTTTCCGACGGCCTCCTTATAGTTCGCTATGGTTTTACGGCTGGGATCAACCACCGCAATCCGCCCGCCTCTGCCTTCGGCGATTTGATTCCATTGGCCGCACAGCTCTTGAGGATAGTCTTTGAGCCGCTTGGTTTTCTCCAGCTCTTGTAAAACCGCAAGAAGCGCCTCCCGCCGGGAAACCGGGCGCCCCAGTAATTCCGTGCAGTTTACAGAATTCGGCGAAGCAGGATCATTACCGACATTGATCCCTATCCCCAAGGCAATCCATGAAAGCCGATCCCCTTCACCGTGCAGTTCTGAAAGGATGCCGGCGATCTTTCTGCCTTCAATATAGATATCGTTCGGCCAGCGGAGGAGAGCCCGCTTTCCGCAGAGCCGGCCGATTGCCCCGGCCGCCGCGATGTGAGCGGTTATGGTCATCAATGCATAATCCGCCACCGCTAGTCCGGGACGCTCCAGGAGGGTAAAGAACAGCCCTCCCTGTGCCGACACCCAGGGTTTCCCGTTTCTGCCCCTGCCTGCGGTCTGAGTTTCGGCGGTAATCACCGTACCGCCGCAGATCCCCTGAGCCGCCAATTCTCCGGCCCGGTTCATCGTACTATCGGTAGTTTTCCAGTAATGGAAAAGGGACTCTTTTTCCCCGAATTCCCAGGGATAGAGGAAATCTTCGCTATCGGTCTGTGCAAGCCGGTATCCTTTACTCGCCTCCTCAATGGGATAGCCTGCACCCAGCAGGGACTTAACCGCCTTCCACACCGCGACCCTGGAAATACCGAGCGCCTCTCCCAGACGGGTCCCCGAAACAAAGGCGCCTCTTTCCTGCCGGAGCCGCTGTAAGATATACGCCTTGGTTGAAAGTTTTTCGTTAACCATGAATAATTAGAGGGTAACAAAATAAACGGAAACGATCAAGCCCTTGTGTTGTCAAATAAAATTATTTTTTTTATGTTATAAATATGAATCCCGAAAAGTTGACCGTCAAAGCTCAGGAAGCGATTAATGAGGCTTCCGGTATTGCCCAGAAAGCGGATCACCCTCAGATAGAAATAGAACATCTGCTTTTAGCCTTATTACAACAGGAAGAGGGGATTGTCTGTCCCATTATCGAGCGTATCGGGGCCGATGTTGCTCAAATTATTGCCAATGTAGAAGATCTGACTGCGGGAATGCCTAAAATTTACGGCGACGCGGCGCAGCTTTTCTTTTCACCCGCGGCGTCTAAGATTCTTGCCAAGGCCGAGACCGAGGCCGCTTCTCTCAAAGATGAATATGTTTCCACTGAGCATATTCTGTTGGCTATTGCCGTAAATGAGGGTAGGGCCGGGGAACTGCTCAAGAAAGCGGGAGTTACCAAGAATGGAATCCTCGCTGCTTTGAAGCAGGTCCGGGGGAACACACGTATCACCGATCAGAATCCTGAAGACAAGTATCAAGTTTTAGACAAATATTGCCGGGACCTGACCGCCTTGGCCCGGCAGGAAAAGCTGGACCCGGTAATCGGCCGGGATGAGGAGATACGCCGGGTTATGCAGGTTCTCTCCCGCAGAACCAAAAACAATCCGGTTCTCATAGGCGAACCCGGGGTGGGAAAAACCGCCATTGCCGAAGGGCTTGCACGGCGTATCGTAGCCGGAGACGTGCCGGAAGGTCTCAAAGGCAAGCGTCTCCTTGCCCTTGATCTTGGGGCGCTGGTGGCGGGCGCGAAATTCCGGGGGGAATTCGAGGACCGGCTCAAGGCGGTGATCCATGAGATTCAAGGGTCCGATGGAAAGATCATCCTTTTCATTGATGAACTCCACACCCTGGTAGGGGCCGGCGCCGCGGAGGGCGCTACCGACGCATCTAATTTGCTCAAACCCGCGCTGGCACGAGGGGAACTCCGCTGCATCGGGGCCACCACCTTGGACGAATACCGGAAGTATATTGAGAAAGACCCCGCCCTGGAGCGGCGTTTCCAGCAGGTCTATACCAAGGAACCTTCCGCAGAGGACACAATTGCCATACTTCGAGGCCTCAAGGAGCGCTACGAGGTACACCACGGGGTACGGATCAAAGACGAGGCCCTGGTGGCCGCCGCTACCCTGTCGGACCGGTACATTACGAGCCGTTTTCTGCCGGATAAAGCCATTGATCTGGTGGATGAGGCGGCGAGCCGGCTTAAAATGGAACTGGACAGCCGCCCTACGGAGCTGGACAAGCTGGAACGCAAGCTCTTGCAGCTTTCCATAGAGAAGCAGGCGCTCCAACGGGAAGAAGACGGGGCTTCCAAAGAACGGCTGGGTAAATTGGAACGGGAAATCGCGGAACTGGAAACCGAGCGGGACTCCATGAAGGCGCGGTGGGACAATGAGAAACAGCAGATTCAGAAAATTCGGGAGTTAAAGCAGAAAATAGAAGAGCTTAAAATAGATGAAACCCGGTATGTGCGGGACGGCGACCTGACCAAAGCCGCAGAGGTCAAGCATGGCCTGATACCGGACGCGCAGAAAAAGCTGGCGGCCCTGACCGGTCAGATGGAAGCAAAAAAGGGAGAAACCGCCCTGCTCCGGGAAGAGGTGAGCGAGGAGGATATTGCCCAGGCGGTGTCTTCCTGGACGGGGATACCGGTCTCAAAGATGCTCTCTGGCGAATTGCAGAAATACCTTGATTTGGAGAAGGTGCTGGAAAACAGGGTGGTAGGCCAGGAGGCTGCGGTATCCGCGGTGGCCGACGCTATCCGGCGGAATAAGGCGGGACTTTCCGATGCCGCCCGGCCTTTGGGTTCTTTCCTGTTTCTCGGTCCTACCGGCGTAGGCAAGACCGAGCTTGCCAAAACCCTGGCGGATTTTCTCTTTAACGACGAGCGTTCTCTTACCCGTATCGACATGAGCGAATACGGCGAAAAGCACTCGGTGAGCCGTCTCATCGGCGCGCCTCCGGGCTATGTGGGGTATGAACAGGGCGGCCAATTAACCGAAGCGGTACGCCGCCGGCCCTACAGCGTGATCCTTTTTGACGAAATCGAAAAGGCTCATCCAGAAGTGTTCAACGTGTTTCTCCAGATACTTGATGACGGCCGGCTCACCGATGGTCAGGGACGGGTGGCGGACTTTAAAAACGTCATCATCATTATGACCAGCAATCTGGGTTCGGACCTGATTCTGGAAGCCAAGAAAAGCGAAGACATCGGAGGCGCGTTAAATGAATTGTTGAAACAGAGCTTTAGGCCCGAATTCCTCAACCGCATTGATGAGACCGTGATCTTCAACCGGCTGGGCAGGAACGAAATCGGCAAAATCGTAGAAATTCAGCTTAGAAGCCTTGCCGGACGATTGTCCGAGCGCAAGATAGGGCTTACCCTGACCCAAGCGGCCAAGGATCTGTTGGCGGAACGCGGCTATGACCCCCTCTTCGGCGCTCGCCCGCTGAAACGGACCATACAGGCCGAACTGGAGAATCCTCTTGCCAAAGCCATTATCGCCGGAAAGATTAGGGGCGGAGACACGGTTACCGCTGATAAAGGGGAAAAGGGCTTGAGCTTTCGGAAATTTCTTGCAAAAGAAAATCTCCGGTGAAGCGGACCGATAGCGCGTATGAAGGCATGGGAAACGCGATATAGTTGAGAATATTATTTCAGGCTTCAAATCGAATAAATATCCGCGGGGCAGAGACCTGCGGATATTTATTTTGACAAATAATACTAACCGGATATAAAATAATTTAGAAATCGTTTATTGAATTAAGGAGGAATTTTAATGAAAAAAAAGACGATAGCCGCCGCGTTTCTCTCAGGTTTATTAGTTTTTTCCCTATTAATTGCTTGTAAGAAGCCTGCCGAAACCGGCCGGTCTGAAGCCGTCCGAAAAGGACCGCCCCAAGAAATTAAGGTGGAAGTCTTTGACCGGGGTACCGATGGAGGCAGATCCGATCCGGCCAAGAACAACTATACCGATTGGATTCAGAAGAAAATACTCGAAGAAGAGAACATACAGGTGACGTTTGTTGCCGTTCCCCGATCGAATGAAGTTCCGTCCCTCAACAATATGATGGCCGCAGGAAATCCTCCGGATATCTGTTTTACCTACGATTTAGGGCTTATTGCCAACTATCGGGATTTGGGAGGGCTTTATGATATGGCGCCCAATATTGATAAACTGATGCCGGATCTCGATAAATTCCTTGGAGAAGATCCCATGCTTCCGGGGCGCCGCTTTATCCTCCGTTCAAAAGATCCCGCTACCGGCGCGGTCTACTCTATTCCCGCTCGGCGGATGAACACCGCTCGGATAAATACCTTTATTCGTAAAGACTGGCTTGACAAACTCGGTTTGCCTCTGCCAAGGACCACGCAGGAATTCTACGAAGCTATGGCAGCATTTAAAGAAAAGGATCCCGGGGGGATTGGAAAAGAGCGGGTTATTCCTATAGTCACCAACAAGAACGTTCAATGGCACCTTGGTAATCTGCTGGCTTCTTTCATCGATCCCAACATCAGTATTAAGGATGAGTGGGTGAATACTGTAGCGGATCGTTCATACTTGCTGCCTGGTTATAAAGAAGGCGTCCGGTTCCTCAATAAAATGTACAATGAGGGTTTGATTGATCGGGATTTTCCGCTGTATGCCTCGGATGATGAACCTTTCGCCCGGCTGAAGAGCGGCGTAGCAGGCTCTTATCAGCATAACTACGATATGGTCTATCGGGACAGCCCGGGGGTGCTGAGGGATCTCAAGAAAAACGTCCCCGATGCCGAACTTGTGGTTATCGATCCTTTCGATAATCCATCAGGGAAAACCATAAAATATACCTATGACGCGGCAGGGCTCTTTTTCTTTATCCCCAAAAGCAGCAAGGCCCCGGACGCGGCCAGGCGCTATATCAACTGGCTTTCCCGCTTTGAAAACACCAGTTTCCTTCAGTTGGGACCTGAAGGTATAGCCTATGATCTGGTGAACGGAATCCCCAAGGTAAAGCCTGCTCCGGGGCTTTGGATTCAGAACAGCCCTCAAAATATCGACTACACCCTTTCCATCAACGGCTTGGAATTGGGGGATCCTGCAAAGAATATGCAGGCTCTGGCAAATTCCTACAACTGCGATCCGCAGCTTATCTTTGATGCCTATGAACTGTCTCTGAAAAACGCAAGACCCTTGCCGTTTATCCCGGTGGTTCTTACTGCGGCGGGTCCGGTACAGCAGACACTTATTGACCTTGGGGATATGCTGATGGCTGAGGCTATTACCTGCGCGCCTGCTGATTTCGACCGGGCCTGGGATCAGGGTATCGCTAATTGGCTGTCTGTCGGCGCCGAACTAGTCAGGGCGGAACGAGCCGCGAAATATATAGAGCCGTAAATACATTCGGAGGGAGCCGCCGGCTCTCTCTATACAAATCGTTTCCGGCATACCGGAATCGCCGAAAGTTCCGATCCGGGTATGTTGAGCAGGTAGGTATAGAAGATGATTACACGATTAGGGCATATTGCTATCCGGGCGAGGGACATTGAAGCAACCGCCGGCTTTTATCGAGACGTGTTAGGTTTAAGAGAAGCCTTTCGTATGCATAATCTGCCGGGGGAAAAACTAGGGAGCGTTCATATCTTTGTAGGTCCCAGCCAGTTCATAGAGATTTTTCCCGGCGGTACAGAAGAATTTACTCCCAATCAGCAAACCATCGGCTATTCCCATCTATGTTTCGAGGTGGATGATGCGGCCGAGGTTCTGGAGGAACTGCGTAAACGGGGAGCGCCTATTGATGCGGAGCTAAAACGGGGGTTTTCCAGGTGCATTCAGTTTTGGACTCACGACCCGGACGGCAACCGGATTGAATTCATGGAACTGCCCCCGGATTGTCTCCAGGCGGAGGCCAATAAACGCTGTACCGAAGAGAAATAGGAGAGGCTTAAGTTAAGCCCTGTATCCGCAACCCCGCCAAGCCGCAGGACAGGGTTTTCCCACTCCGCTTGCGGACTAGTCCTTACGGCCGGTACACTTAATAATATGATACCCGAACTGGGTCTGTACCACATCTCCCACAGATCCGGGAGAGAGCCGTTTAACCGCGGATTCAAAGGGAGCTGCCATTTTTCCCGGTTCAAACCACCCTAAATCGCCCCCTGAAGATTTTGACGGGCAGGTAGAAAATTCCCTTGCCAGAGATTCAAACCGGCCGCCCTGTTTGACTCGTCTGAGGATATCTTCCGCCAGACTTCTATCTTTAACCAAAATATGACTTGCACGCCATTCCATACTATATCTCCATAAATTGTAATAGAAGGCCCCGGAGAAAGGAGTAACCCCGGGGCACACTATAAAGGAAGGAGGAATCTGAAAAAACACAGCTCATATAGCTATTACCTATACTAAAATATAACAATACTGTTATTGAAAAGTAACAACATTAAGTAATTTATCGGATGATTTTTTTATATTAAGGATTGAAGATAGGGATCCGGCGGCTTGACCCTATAGGCTTATATTATGATAATGATGCATAATTTATATTTTTAATTAGGAGGAATACTAATGAAAAAGACGATCCAAGCAATGGGCTTAGGGCTTGTGATGGCGGTTGTAACCCTGCCGGTGTTCGCAGGCCCCAAGCAGGAAGCGTCCGGAACCGGCGGAGATGTGATTAAAATCGGGGTGTTTGAACCTATGACCGGGGCGAATGCCGCAGGGGGCGCTATGGAAGTAGAGGGGATTCGCCTTGCCAATGAACTCTACCCTACGGTTACGGTTGCCGGAAAGGCTTACAAGGTCGAACTGGTGGTGGCGGATAATAAATCCGATAAGGTGGAAGCCGCCAATGCGGTTCAGCGGCTCATAGACCGGGATAAGGTAAACCTTCTGCTCGGTTCCTGGGGTTCCTCCCTGGCTATGGCCGGCGGGGAAGTGGCAAAGGAGGCTCGGGTTCCGGTAATCGGTTTGTCCTGTACCAATCCCCTGGTAACCGCGGGAAATGATTTTTACTTCCGGGTGTGTTTCATCGATCCGTTCCAGGGAACGGTCATGGCTAACTACGCGTTTAATGATGCGGGCGCCAGGAACGCGGTTGTTGTCCGGGAAGTGTCGAACGACTATTCTGTGGGACTTGCCAAATTCTTCTCCGATACTTTTAAGAGGCTCACCGGTAACGACGGATCTATCTTGGGAACCGTGGATTTCAACACCGGGGATCAGGATTTCAGCGCCCAGCTTACCACCATCAGTTCCCTTAACCCGGATGTTATCTTCGCTCCGGGGAATTACACCGAATCAGCCCTTATTATGAAGCAAGCCAGAGAACTGGGGCTTACCATTCCGGTGCTTGGGGGCGATACCTGGGAAACCCCGGAATTTATTGATGTAGGGAAGGAACGGGTAGAAGGAGCGGTGTTTTCCACTTTCTTTGCCGCCGAATATGCCGCCAATCCGGTAGCCGAGACCTTTCTCAATGAGTACCGCTCCCGGTACAATAAGGAACCCGCGTCGGTAACCGCCTTGGGGTATGACGGGTATCTCTTGGCTCTGGACGCCATTACACGGGCAGGTTCAACGGAACCCGTCAAGATTCGGGATGCGATTGCCAAGACATCGGGCTTTGTGGGCGCCGCGGGAACGGTAACTTTGGATGCCAATGGAGACGCCACCAAGAGCGCCTTCATCAAGACGGTTCAAAATGGAAAATTCGTATTTAAGACCATAGTAAATCCCTGATGGCTCTTGATCTGTTTTTGCAACATCTTTCCAACGCCCTGTCCTTGGGCAGTCTCTACGCCCTCATCGCCATTGGGTATACCATGGTATACGGCATACTGCGGCTTATCAATTTTGCCCACGGCGATGTGTTCATGCTGGGCGGTTATGTTGCGTTCTACGGTATAAGTTTGTTTTTCATGCCCTGGTGGGCCGGCTTTATCGTGGCTTTCGGCCTCACGGGCATCTTTGGGATAGGTCTTGAACGGGCCGCGTACCGGCCCCTGCGGGAATCCCCGAAGATATCTATTATGATAAGCGCCATCGGGGTATCATTCTTAATGGAAAACCTCGCGACGGTCATCTTCGGAGGGCGGCCCAAGGGATTCCCCGCGCCGGAACTGTTTAACCGGGTGATCCGTCTGGGGCCGGTTTCGGTGGTGAGTATCAGCCTCTATATACCGGTACTCACCGCCGCGCTTCTTATCGCCCTTATCATCATTGTGCATAAAACTAAAACCGGTATGGCTATGCGGGCGGTATCTACAGACCTTGCCGCGGCGCGGCTCATGGCCATTGATGTAAACAGGATCGTTTCCTTTACCTTCGGTACCGGTTCGGTCCTTGCGGCTATAGGCGGGGTTATGTGGACACTCAAATATCCCCAGCTTAACCCCACTATGGGGATGATACCGGGACTTAAATGCTTCATTGCCGCAGTCATCGGAGGGATAGGCAACATAGGCGGCGCGGTTTTAGGCGGGCTTCTCTTGGGATTCATTGAAATCATGATCATTGCTTTCCTGCCCACCCTTACTGGCTATCGGGATGCTTTTGCCTTTGTGCTGCTCATCATCGTGCTGTTAGTGAAGCCTTCGGGACTTCTCGGCAAGTACCGGATCGAAAAGGTCTAAGGAGGCTCCGTGATGCTTGAAAAAAAACAGAAAACCCTGCTGAGTATCGTCGGCCTAAGTATCATCGCAGGTTTTATCATCCTGGCGAATGGGGTATTCGGCTCTTTCTTCCTGCGGATATTCAATCTATGCGGAATTTACATTATCCTAGCTCTTTCTCTCAATATCATAAATGGTTTTACCGGTCTTTTTAGTCTGGGCCATGCGGGGTTTATGGCGCTGGGAGCTTATATAAGCGCCCTTCTTACCATGAGTCCCGGACAGAAGGAGATGAATTTCTTCCTGACCCCCATTGTGCCTATCCTCGCCAAGGTAGAACTCCCTTTTATCCCCGCGTTGCTCATCGCAGGAGCCGTAACGGCTCTGGCGGGTTTCCTCATTGGGACTCCGGTGCTGCGCCTCAAAGACGATTATCTGGCCATCGCAACCTTGG
>JAITHW010000181.1 GCA_031279815.1 Treponema sp.
TACATTCCCTCGCGGAGGATTTATATGCCGAACATAACGAAGGGTGAAATCCGGTATCACACAAAGGCATCGGAAAAATATATTGACACTGTTTTTGTGTATGAAAATATACCGCCCTACCTGCTCTGTCCCGATAGAATACCGGCGGACGGGAACAGAAATTGCGGATAACGATGTTGACGATTATTTGCAGGAAGTCTACGAAAAAGTCAATCCTGCGACTTGGGAACAGTGGAAACACGAACAAAAAGATTTTGGGGGGACAAAGCCGGGTCTTTGAGAGGGGAAACCGGGTCTCAATGTAATTCGATTGCCTATCTCCTTTATTAATCCGTGTAATCCGTGGACATATCTAAATGCAGCAGCCCTCTCCGTCTCTTCCCTTTTCCCGTTTATTTCTATTATACTGTTTCCCATGCGTATCATCGCGGACTTACATATCCATTCCCCTTACTCACGGGCTACAAGCCCCAAACTCACCCCGCCTTATCTGGAACGCTGGGCGCGGATTAAGGGCTTGGGCCTGCTGGGAACCGGAGACTGCACTCATCCGGTATGGCTCAAGGATCTGCGGGAGCAGTTGGACGATGCCGAAGACGGGCTGTATACCCTGCGAAAGCCGGTGCGGGACGCCTTTAACGCCCGGGATGAAGGGATTCCCAGGGTGCCGGAAGGGGGAACCCTTCCCCGGTTTGCGCTTACCGGCGAGATCAGCACGATTTATAAGAAGGAACAGAAAACCCGCAAGGTGCATCATCTGGTCCTTTTGCCGGATTTTAAGTCCGCCGCGGCTTTTCAGACGAAACTTGAACGCATCGGCAATATCGTTTCCGACGGCAGGCCCATTCTGGGCATTGATTCCAGGGATTTGCTGGCCCTGCTGCTGGATACGGACGAGCGGGCTATGCTCGTCCCGGCTCACATTTGGACCCCTTGGTTTTCCGCGCTGGGCGCCAAATCGGGGTTTGATTCCATTGACGAGTGTTACGGGGATCTCGCGCCGTTCATTACCGCTATAGAAACCGGGCTTTCCTCTAACCCGCCGATGAACTGGGCCCTTGGGTCCCTTGACCGTTTTGCGATCATCTCCAATTCAGACGCGCACTCGCCGGACAAACTGGGGCGGGAAGGGACGGTCTTTGACCTTGACGAGGCCCTGTCCCTGCCGGTGCTGCTCGATGCCCTGCGGGGGCCCGGCAGGGAAAAGCGCGGGGCCCGGCTGTCGGAAACCATAGAATTTTTCCCCCAAGAGGGAAAGTATCATTACGACGGTCATCGCAAATGCGGGGTTTACCTCACCCCAGAGGAGGCCCTGGCGGCCAAGGGGATGTGTCCGGTCTGTCATAAACCGCTGACCCAAGGGGTTATGAGCCGGGTGCTGGAACTGGCGGATCGTCCGGTGGACGAAACCGCGGCGTACACGGGGCCCCAGGGGGAAACGAACCGGCGGGCCTATTGTTCCCTGATTCCTTTGAAAGAACTGTTGGGGGAGCTTCTGGAAACCGGCGCAGGTTCCAAAAAGGTGGATGCCGCGTATATGGCCCTCCTTGAACAGGGCGGCGAGCTGGCCTTGCTGCGGGATACGCCCCTGGGGGACCTTGAGCGGGCCCGATGCCCCGGGGTGTCCGGGGAACTCCTCGCCCGCGCGGTGGCGCGGATGCGGGAGGGACAGGTAGGGATTACTCCCGGATATGACGGGGAGTATGGGATTATCCGGGTGTTTCCCCTCAAGGAGCGGGGGGAGGCCGGAAATCAGGGGAACGGCAAAGCGGAACTGTTTGCTCAAGACGGCCTTGGCCATGAGCCTTCCCAGCCTCTTACAGGGGAACCCCGGGCAGCGCCCCGGTTTGACCGGGAACCCCGGGAAAATATTCCCCCGGTCCAGCCCTTCGCGCCGGACCAGGACCAGGAGCGCGCGATTCGCTATGACGGAACCTGCGCGCTGATCATCGCGGGACCCGGCGCGGGCAAGACCGCCGCCTTAGCCGCCCGCATCGCGTATCTGATCCGGCAGGGTACGGACCCCGCTCATATCCTTGCGCTGAGTTTTACCGTCAAAGCCGCGGCTGAACTGCGGGAGCGCATTGCCCGGGCCGCGGACCCCGGGGGCATTACCGCAGCTACCTTTCACTCCCTTTGCGCGTCCATACTCAGGGAACAGCATGAAAAACAGGGATTGCCCCGGAATTTCAAGATTCTGAACGGCGAAGAACGGAATAGGGTATTGGAGCGTCTCGCGGAGGGAACCGCCGCTTCAAACCGGTACCGGGGATTGGGGAGTTATATTGAAAGCCGGAAACGGTTTCTCCTGCTGCCTGAAGAAAGTACCCCGGGAATTCCCGCGGCATTGTCCTGTTTAGCCGGGGAACTGGGTATGCCGGAGATGAAGGCGGAACAGGAAGAGCTGTACAAAGGCTACCGAGAGCGGCTCGCCGCCGAAGGCGCTTTGGACTTCGACGATCTGATAGCCGGGACCGTGCGCTTATTCGCGGAACATCCCGCGCTCCTCGCCGGGTATCGGGAACGGTTCGCCGCGCTGTTTGTGGACGAATATCAGGACGTCAACTTTGCCCAATATGCGTTAATCCGCCTTTTAGCGCCTGGGGACAAAGACCTTGGGAACCGGCAGACCCTCTGGGTCATCGGGGATCCTAATCAGGCGATTTACGGGTTCCGGGGCTCGGACAAACGGTTCATCGACCGGTTCCCGCTGGATTATCCCCAGGCAGCGCGGTTTCATCTGACCCGGAGTTTCCGGTGCGCCGGACCCATCATCGACGCGGCCGCAGGGCTCATGGATACCCGTCTCAAGGGAACCGCCGGGACGGTACGCCTTTTCAGGTCCGAACACCCAAGCGAAAAAGCCGAAGCCGAGAGCATCGCCCGCCGCATAGCCAGGCTTATCGGCGGAACCTCGTTTCTCGCTTTCGACAGCGGCCTGCTTGCCGGCCAAAGCGAAGGAGGGGGCGAACCGGAGCTGACCGGACTGGGGGAATGCGCCATACTCCTGCGGGCACTGAACCTGGCGCCGCCTTTTGTGAATGCCCTGCAGCGGTACGGGATTCCTTTCACGCTTACCGGAGAAAAACCCTGGTGGGAAACAGAGCCGGCGGGTTCCCTGCTCAAACTGCTGCAGGACGCGCTGTATCACGAGGGCCCCCCGGCTTTCGCGGTGAACCCCGCCGCGCCAGCTCAAGCGGTCAAGGCCGCCTGGGATCATCTGAACCGGCTGGGAAAACCAAAGGCATCCCGGTCGGGGGCAATTCAGGAGGCGGCGGATCGCTTGCTCGGCATAGCGGCGATGTATGGCGATCTTGGGTCCCTGCTCGACGCGTTCGCGGTCAGCGACGCGCCCGGCGGCGTGGACCTGAACCGCGACGGGGTGCAGATCATCACCATACACGGGTCTAAAGGGCTTGAATTTGAACATGTTTTTGTCCCCGCGCTTGAAGAAGGGCTGCTCCCCTTCACCTTGTACGATCCCAAGCCCGTTCCGGAGGAGCGGATTGAAGAGGAGAAACGGCTCCTCTATGTCGCCATGACCCGGGCCAAAACAGGCTTGTATCTCTCTTGCGCCAAGAAGCGGAGTTTTCAAGGCCGGACCCTTGAAAACGGCAAGAGCCGGTTTCTCGACGCGCTGGAAACGCTGGTTCCCTTTTATCAGGAGCGGCAGCGCAAAGACCGTGCAAAAAAGGACGGCCTACAGATACAGTTGTTTTAGCGGCGGGGGAAAAGCCTTTATGCGGGGGTCTTAGACCCCCGCGCCCCCGGTAATAAGCGCCGCTGTTTTATGCTCTTTAGACATTGTAATATAGTCAATCCACTTAAGAAGGTTGAAGCTCAATTTTAGCTTACTGACATGGAATAGGCGAATGCTCGAAAAGGCCCACGGATTTCAGTTACCCAGAACCGGTACAATCCGTGTAATCTGTGGACCTCATGGAGGTATTCTTAAAGGGAACAACTATACTATGCTTATGGTGAAGAACCGTCATCTTGACAAGGCGGCGTTACAAGATGTATCGTTGTATGAGATGAGACGGCAATTTGAATGCAAGACGCGGGAAGCGCCGAAGATTTTATAGGGCAGGTGGTAATTATGATCGAAATTTTAAGAGAAATGTTCTCCTATACGTTTCTTGTCCGCGCGGTCGTGGTAGGCGTGCTGGTCTCCCTCTGCGCCAGCCTGCTGGGAGTAAGCCTTGTGCTCAAGCGGTATTCCATGATCGGCGACGGGCTGTCCCATGTGGGCTTCGGCGCTCTAGCCGTAGCTACGGGCCTCAATGTGGCGCCCCTCACGGTTTCTATTCCTGTAGTGGTTTTGGCGGCGTTTATCCTGCTCAGATTAAGCGAAAACAGCCTCATCAAAGGAGACGCCGCGATTGCCCTGATCTCCACCGCTTCATTGGCATTGGGAGTGGTGGTGATTTCCATGACTACCGGTATGAACACGGATGTGTGCAATTACCTTTTCGGCAGCATCCTTGCCATGAGTAAAACCGATGTGTATATCAGCATAACTTTGTCGGCAGTGGTACTAACCCTGTTTATTGTCTTCTACCACAAAATTTTCGCGGTTACTTTTGATGAGACTTTTGCCAAAGCCACCGGAACCAAGACCGGAGTGTACAATATGCTCATTGCTTTCTTAACCGCCATTACCATTGTATTGGGCATGAGAATGATGGGGGCGCTCCTGATTTCCGCGCTGATCATCTTTCCCGCGCTGACCAGTATGCGGCTGTGCAAACAATTCAGAACCGTTACCATCAGTTCTGCGGTAGTTTCGCTGTTCTGTTTTTTCACCGGCGTTATTGTTTCTTATCTCTATGCGATTCCTACCGGAGCAAGTGTAGTCATGGTAAATATCATAGCATTTTGCCTGTTTGGTATTATCAATATGATAAAGCAAAGGAGAATTCCAGTATGAAATATTTTGTATTAAGCTGCTGCTTGATGCTGGCCGCAGGTATTTTTCTGTTGGCCGGATGCGGCAAGATCCAGGAAGGCAGGTTATCGGCAAAGACCAATAAAAACAATACTAAGACGGTTACGCTGTCCGGTTATTCCGGAGGCATAACCGGTACCGGTTTAGCCGCCGCAGGATCCCCTGTTGACGAACCTCAATGGACGGAATCTGAAAGCGGGACGTTCCAGGAAAACCAGCGGTTTGTTACGATGGATCCTAAGTACGCATCGAACAGCGGTTTTTTAGAGATAAAAGAAAAGATGTTCATTGCCCAGACCAATGATATCTATCTTAACCCTGAAGATTATATTGGCAAGACTCTGAAATTAGAGGGAATCTTTCAGACGCAGCAAAACTATACGGTGAACGGGAACCCCTATTACTTTGTGATCAGGTACGGGCCGGGCTGCTGCGGAAACGATGGGAACGCGGGTTTTGAAGTGATGTGGGACAACAGCGAAGAAACCTATCCCAATACAGACGATTGGGTCGAGGCAGTCGGCGTTTTAAAGTATTACGAAGAAGACGATTATCCGTATCTCTGCATCAGCCTGTCCTCCCTGACCGTACTGGACGAGCGGGGAGCGGAGTTCGTTGTCCAATGACAGGGGGATACCGGACGCCAAGGGTACGCCGGTTTTGTACCGGCGCACCCTCTATTTCAAAAACAACAATAGCCGCCGGACTTATAGTTCATTAAGTTAAGTATATGAAAGTTTAAAATAATCATAAATCCCATCGCTGAGGGATTGGAAATTGTGTAAGTTATTACGAAGA
>JAITHW010000203.1 GCA_031279815.1 Treponema sp.
GCGGCGCTCCGCAATGAACACGGCGGCATTTTCAGTTCCGGCTTGACGCTGAATAAGCAGGCTATCGCCCGGTATGCCGCAACGCTGATCAGCGACGGGGACACGATATTCATCAACACTAGTTCTACCGCGGTAGCGGTTATTCCCTATATAACGGCCCGGCATGTAACGGTAATTACTAACAATGCCAAAGCTATGGACGTGAAACTGCCCAATGATTTAAATCTGATTTTTACCGGCGGCGAGATGCGCTTTCCCAAAGAGGCGATGGTCGGGGACTTTGCCATCAAAAACCTTTCTACAGTAACCGCCTCGAAATGTTTTCTTGGTTGCAACGGGATCACCGTGTACGAGGGGGTAACTACTGCGGTCATGCAAGAAGCGTCGATCAATTACTTGATGCTTACCCGTGTCATGGGCCCCCGCTACATTCTGGCGGACAAAAGCAAGATCGGCAAAAAGCTCAATTTTATCTATGGGTCCCTCAAGGAAATCACCATGCTCATCACGGATACCGAAGTCCCCGCGCAAATGGTGGAAGATCTTAAAAAGTTCATTGAAGTACAGCAGGTAGAGCCGCTTGCTAAAATGCTTTGAAGCCTTGCGTTAATCGAGGACTAAGGGATAATAGTATGGCGGGTACCGCAAACTCAAAAAAGAGTAAGATGGCGGATATTTTAGCCATGATACTGCCGGGAGTGCAAGCCAGCGCGGGTATTATAGCCGGGAAAGGCTGGCAAAGATGAAGCAGGGCGCGATTATCGTCAATGCAGGCCGGGGTTCGGCTATCGATACGGAAGCCCTCTGTGACGCCCTTGAATCGGGTCGTCTGGAAGGCGCAGGATTGACGGAACCTTTGCCTCCGGGACACCGGTTCTGGAAAATCGAGAACGCCCTCATCACCCCCATGCAACGGGAGGCCGTTATATGCCCGAAACCGGACGTTATATCATGGAACTTAACCTGGAAAACGCCTCCCGTTTTATGAAAGGGGAAACCTTGGTAAGCCTGGTGGATATGGCCACTGGATACCGGATACCGCCGCAATCCGTCCTTCTTTAGTCTATGGCGCTGATCCGTCCGCCCAGGGATGATAAACGGGGAACGAGGTTTTCATAGCCCCGTTCTATCTGATAGACATTACGGATGACGCTCTTGCCCGAGGCGCACATGGCGGCGATAACCATAGCCATCCCGGCCCGTACATCGGGACTGTGAAGTTCCGAACCGGCGAGTTCGGTAGGTCCTGAAATCACCGCGCGGTGAGGATCGCACAGTACGATCCGGGCGCCCATAGCGATGAGCTTATCCACAAAGAACATCCGGGATTCAAACATCTTTTCGTGGATTAACACCGTGCCTTTAACCTGGGTAGCCACTACGGTAACGATGCTGGTAAGGTCCGGCGGGAACCCCGGCCAGGGAGCGTCATCGATCTTGGGGATCATTCCTCCCAGATCGCAGTTTACCTCGAGGCCTTGATTTTTCGGGATATACAGGGTCGTGCCCTCATGTTCCCAGGTGATGCCGAGCTTCCCGAAAGCTATCTTGGTAGGCCGCAGGTCCCGAACCAGCGGCCCTTGGATATAGAGTTCTCCTCGGGTAGCCGCCGCAAGGCCGATGAAGGACCCCGCTTCCATGAAGTCCGCGCCGATTTCAAAATCGCAGCCCGAAAGTTTCCGCACCCCTTGGATGGTAAGAATATTAGACCCTATCCCCTCAATCCGGGCGCCCATAGAGACCAGCATCCTGCAAAGGTCCTGCACATGAGGCTCGCCGGCCGCATTGGTGAGGATGGTTTCTCCTGCGGCAAGCGCCGCAGCCATGATCGCATTTTCCGTTGCGGTAACCGAAGCTTCATCCAGAAATATATCCGCCCCCTTTAAACGGGGAGCGGTAAAAATAAAGGCGCCGTTGATTTCGACCTCGGCGCCCAACTCGGTGAGGGCTAAAAAGTGAGTATCCAATCTGCGGCGGCCGATAACGTCTCCGCCCGGAGGCGGCAGCACCGCTTTGCCTGTCCTAGCCAACAGGGGGCCGGCAAACAGAATAGAAGCCCGGATCTTCCGGGCGTATTCCGGGGGAATTTCCGAGGTTGTGATATTCCCCGCCTGCAATCGATAGGTATTAGGAGCGATAACATTGGCTTCACCCCCTAAAGAGCGGTATACCGCCATCATCACTTGGACATCTTCTATATCGGGAATGTTCCTGAGAATCACAGGAGCATCGGTTAAAAGCGCGGCGGCAAGACAGGGAAGCGCGGCGTTTTTGTTGCCGCTTGACCGGATAGTTCCATTTATGGGATATCCGCCCTCAATAAGGTACTGATTCATATCAAGACTCTACCCGGGTATGCTCTATCCGTCAATGAGGGAGCGCGGCGATAGAATACAAAGACCTGATCCGGCCGGTATGATGCGGTAAAAATCGGTACATTATAGCTGTAACGGTTGCCTGCATACGTTTAAAGTTCGTCGATTTCTAGGAACTCATAATGTTTTCATTTCAATGGTATCTTGTATGTTGACGTTCATAAAATATATAATACAAAAGCCTATACACTTCTTGCAACGTCTTTGATTTTGCAGGATAATTATGAAAAGCAAATATATTCTTAATGCAATATCCGGTAAGGTTATATCTGTAATACTCAATAATAAAATATGCCGGTAAGTTTTTCTCTTTTGCTTTCTGGAGTATCTCTTTGTATTTATCCTGCCCAATCCGCGGACTTTATTCCCAGGTCCACGGATTTCACGGAATCGCGCCAGATTTTACCGCTTGCCATTCTATATCCGTGCTAATCCGTGCTAATCCGTGGACTTTATTTAATTAGTTTTTTTAGCGGCTTTATTGTTTTTAATCCCCAATCATAATGGCTTGAAGTTGCCGAAATTAAATACGATCCCAATGATGCCGTTCCGGTCCATTGGTATTTTTTCTTTGTAAATAGTTCGTCGCCGGTATGTTTTTCAATTAAACCCGCTACATCTTTATGGCTTTTTGCGAACATTTTTATCGCCTCTTTTAATTCGGTCTCTTTATATTTTTCCCATATTCTATGATTTAATACGGGTAATGTTTGCCATGTTACACCTTCCGCAGGAATTGCCGGTTTTTTACCCGACATTCCTATTGTATACCAATTTTCCATCATCAAATGCCATTCATGTAAATGACATATTACATCAGCGACCGTTTTATCCCTATCGTTTAATTCATCATGGGTATATGTTTTATTTTTAATTTCATCGGGAAGTTCATTTATAAAGTCCAACAATTTGTTGAAATTTATTTCCGATAACTCCAGAAGTTCTTTTTTTGACGTAGGTCTAGGCATTTTATTCTTCCAAATTAGAGAAAAATCTTATTTTTATATAGTATCACAAAACTATTTTTTACGCAATATTTTTTACAATTTTTTAAATATTTTCTAATCAATCTTAGCCTTCATTTCATATAACTTCCGGGCGCTGTTTACAGCATTTTAACCGCCTATATAAAGAAATACAGGGCGTTTCCAGGACCCGCAAGGGAGGCGGCGGCAAGATTTTTCAGGATTGGCGGCATTCATTGTTTAGCTAAAAGTAAAGGTTGCTGCCCCGGATATCCGCCTCTTTTTGTTGACAATAGTCAAAAATGTGTAAAGAATAAATGGACTATATTATTGGGGGAGCGCCATGCATATAACCATAGACACCGACAGTCCCGGTACTCTTTACCAGCAGATCGTGGATCAGGTATCCCGATACATTGCTCTGAAAACCCTGCCCCCGGGATACCAATTGCCCACAGTACGGCAGCTTGCTGAGGAAACCGGCATATCCCATGGGACTATCAAACATGCTTACGATATATTGGAATTGGCCGGACTCATCAAAAAGACCAGAGGGAGCGGTACCTTTGTCGCTTTGTCCCAAGAGGCTGAATTGGGGGGGAATAAGGTTAAGGCCATGCAGGCCATTGACGGTCTTCTGGGCCGTCTTAAGGAATTGTCCTTTTCGCCCAAGGATATCCGGATCTTCTTGGATTTAAAACTTCGGGAATGGGAAGAAGGGATACAGAACGTGACCGTAGCCGCCGTGGATTGTTCCCCGGAAGCTCTTTCGGTGATGCATCACCAGATAGAGGAACTGCCTCATACGGAGGTATACAGATTCCTGCTGGAGGATGTTATCGAGGCTTCCAGCCGTTTTGACCCGGCTACGGACCTGGTGGTTACCACCCCAACCCACTACGAGGATCTGAGCGGGAAGATGATCCCCGGCCGCCAGCCGTCCCGTCTTGTCATGGCTATTGCTACCGGTACCGCTCTGGAACTGGCTGCGCTTCCCAGGGATACCCGGCTCGGCATCGTAAGCGCCAGTTGGCGCTTTGCTCAGATAATGCTCCGGGCTTGCGAGAAATACGGGAAGCTCATTACTCCTGTAGGTCTGGCCTTTTTAGGCGACGAAAAGCGGATATCAAAACTGATCCAAGAGTGCGACCGGCTGCTTCTGCCTCCGGATTACCATTTCTTTGCCTCTTCGGAAGAGGTATTGTTACTGAAATCATGCGAACATACCCACCGGCCTATCCGGTACCGATATCAAGTTGAACAGGGATCGCTGCTGTATTTAGAAGAACAGGTGAGTAAACTATTCAAGGTCAATCAGCGCAAAGGTCATGCCGGTACCTTGTAAAAGGTACATAACAAGGCCGGCAGTCGCCTATTCAGGCGTTTCCGGCGGCTAGTGTGAAACATGGGTTTTGAGGGTCTTTTTCATGATCACTTACGAACCGCCGATAAAAGAGATAATGGGGGAATTTAAAAGGAGAGGTAGATTAATAAAAGCCTGAAAGAACGGATTTTTTTAAGATCTATGATTTTTTTCTGATTTAAATACATTTTTGAATTAAAGCTATTGACATATTGAAGATAAATTAGTATAGTTTTAAATATTATTAAACGCGGCGATGGTGGAATTGGCAGACACGCCAGCTTGAGGTGCTGGTGCCGAGAGGTATGGAAGTTCAAATCTTCTTCGCCGCATTTCTTTATAAGATAAAGAATTATTCTTAGTTCGTCCGTCCGGTCGCCGATAGAAGCTAAGTCCATAATATCCACCGAAGTCCCGCGCCGGTTCTGCAATATCCTTGAAACCGACTGGAGTTTTACCTCTACCTGAGAATCAATACGCGGAAAGGTCTGCGGGAGAAAAGATAATAAGATATACGGTAACGGACGGTTGGGCGGCAATAAAAGGGGTATGGAAGCTCAACATGCTATGAGCAAGCGTGTTGCCGAAACGGTTAAAGCCGAAGGTAAAAGCAGTTTTCTATCGGAAGCCGTTCCCGAAGTTACGCGTAAGATTGCCGGCTGAAACCCGGCGGCACGACCGGCGGCAATGCTTTGGCGGGGATATATTCAACCGGTAAAGGTCTGCCAGGACGCAGGCCCTCCTCGATAAGGCCCCGGATTTCATGGGAATCCAGGAGCAATACGCGGATTTGTTAAAAAACATCGGCGCTTCCCTAAAAATGATTTGCAGATTACACCAAAGGCGTGATAAGCCATGAGCAGGAGACAAACGACGCTTTTGAGAACATGAAGGCCCTCGCTCATACCGATCCCGATGACTATAAGAAAGAGTTTATGCAGGGCAACTATAAGGGGCATCACGCCGCGTCGGATATACTGTCTGGGTTACGTCAGATATTGACCGGAGAGGGCGGGGTATGTTCAGAGTTTTTACAGGTTTTGTAAAAACTAAGTTATTATCTTACAAGGAATTAATTCCGCGACACGAGGGACTCGAACCCCCTACCTGCTGCTTAGAAGGCAGCTGCTCTATCCAGGTGAGCTAGTGTCGCAAAAAGCTGAAAACACTATAGCATAGATAAAAACTAAATGCAACTATATAATAATAGTCCGAAACGGAAAAAACGCAATAGGACTCAAAATTCAGTCTGAAAAAATGAGGTAAAACCCACATAGAAGCGAGAATATTGAGCGGGCCGCCGGAGGGAAAAAAAGCGCCGTTGCGGTGTTTTCTTTCTCCATAATCCGTTGTTGGACTTCAAACTGGTGATGAAAAAACCGCGGGCGCGAAATAATCTGGAAAGCCTGTTCGGATTAATTGAGATACCGGGCAACAACCAATGGCCAAAGCCTTAAAAGCTGGAATTTTTTATTTCCGCCGGATAGCTCCCTTTTACATGACACATTTTATATGCGCGTTTTTCCTTGTTATGTAATTACCGTATCCAATTTACCTTGATTGAACCTGAACCGGTTTTTATATTTATGTTATTATCCGGAGTTTTTTCCGAACCGCTATTTCCGCGGATAACGCCCTGTACCGATTTTTTATCAGAAACCGGACTAAATAATTCTTCAGAGAACGGGGTAGATACCATACCGCTTGATGTCTTCGACGAAAAGTTGAAACTATAGTTTCCAGGTAAATTAAGATTTACATTACCGCTTGATGTAGTGAATGATACATCCCCGGCATTTTCGGCAATAGAACAATGAATGCTTCCGCTCGATGTTTCTGCCGTTATGGTCCCCGCTATCATATTAAGCTCCATACGTCCGCTTGATGTTCCGGCGGAAACATCGCCGTTTATGCTGCCTGCATTTATATTGCCGCTGGCCGTTTTGATAACCGTATTTCCTTTTATGGTTTCGCAGCGAATACCGCCGCTTGATGCCTTTAGGCTTACCCTGCCTGCGGCAATGCTATTAACCGATATGCTTCCGCTCGAGCTTTCTATATTTATAGTAGAAAAAATATGTTCATCCACCGCTTCAATACTGCCGCTGGTTGTTTTTATGGTTATATTATTCGTATTCGATATGGGAATATAGACTTCAACACGGGCATGAAAGGTATTAAATAGTCCGGCAGGCCGGCGTCCTCTTTTAATGGTTAATTCGTTTCCCGAATGTAATATATCCGCATAATAATTACTGTTATCTCTGCTCATATACTCTTTTATAAGGAGCGAATCTGTATTACCCTTGAACAGGCCGATTTCTTCCGGGCCATATACAATAGCTATAGTATTAATATGTTCCAATCCGATTTTTTGTTCATTGACCAGATTCATTTCCATCAGGCCCTCACCATGCGCCGATACGCCGTGTAAGATTATAGCCATAGCAATAAAGAACCTCATTCTCAAAAACTCCTTATTTTTTTATAATAAACCTAATATAGTTGTTTGTCAATATATTTTTCAAATTGAAAGAGCGCGAATTGCCTGCTTGACTTTATCGGCAATAAAGAAAATAATATTCAATGTAGAATATGATAAAAAGTCCGCAGATTAATATATGGGAGTTACTATGCATACGATTCTTGAAGCCTTAGGAAACATCGGTATTGTTCCGGTGATTAAGATCGATGATCCGGAAAAAGCGGCGCCTTTGGCAAAAGCCCTTATTGCCGGCGGGATCCCGGTGGCGGAAGTTACCCTCAGAACCGCCCAAGGGGAAGAAGCTATACGCCGTATCGGTAAGGGCGTTCCCGGTATTATAGCCGGCGCCGGCACAGTATTAACCGTCGAGCAGGTTGATCGGGCTGTTGACGCCGGCGCTCAATTTATCGTGAGCCCCGGGTTCAATCCTAAAGTGGTTTCCCATGCCCTTGCCAAGGGAATTCCCGTTGTGCCCGGGTGCTCCACCCCTTCGGATATTGAACGGGCTTTGGAGATGGGCATTGAGACGGTGAAATTCTTTCCCGCAGAACAGGCCGGCGGACTTGAGTATATCAAAGCTGTTGCCGCTCCTTATACTGCGGTGAAGTTTATTCCTACCGGCGGCATTAATGCGGGCAATATCGCCAAGTATATTGCTTTTGATAAGGTCCTTGCCTGCGGCGGTTCCTGGATGGCCGGCGCGGATCTGATCAATGCCGGAGACTTTGAGAAAATTATTGCTTTGTGCCGGGAAGCGGTGCTGAATATACTGGGCTTTTCAGTTGCCCATTTCGGCATAAATATGGAGAATGCCGAAGCTGCGGATAAAGCGGCCCGGTTCTTTAAAACCTATTTCGGTTTTCCTCTGAGGGATCTTCCTAATTCGATCTTTCCCAGTGAAGCTATTGAGATTATGAAGTTTCTCGGGATGGGTACAAAAGGTCATATCGGGATAGGAACCAACAGTATTGTCAGAGCGGTCGCCCATCTGGAACGGCAGGGTGTTGTTTTCAACCAAGACAGCATTAAACGGGATGATAAGGGAAACATGACGCTTATCTATATAAAGGAAGAAATTGCCGGATTTGCGGTTCATCTGGTTCAGAAAAAATAAGGAACAAACAAAATGGGAAAGATCATAACTTTTGGGGAAATCATGCTGCGCCTTGCACCTGAAGGGTATTATCGTTTTGTGCAGGCATCTGCTTTTGGCGCTACTTACGGCGGCGGCGAAGCAAACGCGGCTGTTTCTCTGGCCGATTTCGGGCTTGACGCTGCATTTGTGACCAAACTCCCCGCTCATGAAATCGGTCAGGCTGCGGTGAATAAGCTTCGGGAATTCGGGGTGGATACCTCGAAGATAGTTCGAGGCGGCAACCGGATAGGGATATATTTTCTGGAAAAAGGCGCGTCTCAACGCCCTTCCAAGGTTATCTATGATCGGGCCGGTTCGTCTATTGCGGAGGCCGCCCCCGCGGACTTTGACTGGAATAGGATCTTTGAGGGAGCTTCCTGGTTCCACTTTACCGGCATTACCCCGGCATTGGGGGATTCCGCGGCGGCGATTTGTTTGGAAGCGGTCAAAACCGCGAAAGCCAGGGGAATCACGGTTTCCTGCGATCTTAATTACCGTAAAAATCTATGGTCTAAGGAAAAGGCCGGAACGGTTATGGGAACCCTCGTACCCTATGTGGATCTCTGCATAGCCAATGAAGAAGATGCGGCGGACGTATTCGGCATCCATGCTCAAAATTCCGATGTAGGTTCCGGCAAGATAAGCCATGAAGGGTATAAAGAAGCGGCCAAAGTTTTGGCGGATCGGTTCGGTTTTAAGCAGGTGGCAATCACCTTGCGGGAGTCCATTTCTGCCAATGATAATAATTGGGCCGCCATGTTATACAACCGGTGCGATTATTACGTTTCCAAAAAATATCCAGTGCATATCGTAGACCGGGTCGGCGGCGGCGACAGTTTCGGAGCCGGGCTGATCTACGCAAGCATCCAAGGTTTTGCTCCGCAAGAAGCCCTTGAATTTGCGGCCGCGGCAAGCTGTTTGAAACATTCTATCGAAGGGGACTTCAACTTAATATCGGTGGAAGAAGTGAAGAAACTCGCCGCGGGGGACGGTTCAGGCAGAGTGCAGAGATAGCGGTAAGAAATATATAATCGGTTTCCCGGGAACTTGTTCCCGGGTATGTTTTACTTTGAAGGCTTGACTGCTTTAACCGGACAAGTTCCGGGATATTAAAACCAAATGTTCCGCAATAAAAGTTTTCTGCAATGGTATTAACAAAAATAGAATATCTTATTTATAATAAAAAGACTTCCCGGAGAAAAGCGGTTTGTCCTGTGCGGATGGCCGCTTTCTCGCGCCTATTCTTTGTCGCGGTTTGCCAATGCTTCACATTGAAAACGGATGCTAAAACTTACTGCTCCCCAATCCCTGCCTGCTCTTCTTACCTCTCACTGACCTCAAGCCCATCACAACCTCAATCCGGGGAATTGCTTCAGCAGCACTCATCTTGATTTGGTACTTTTTCCCTCAAAAACATAATTTTGACATAATGTTATAGTATGTTAAAACAAAGAGAAGGAGCGTGGTATGGGTTTCTTGTTAGCTCATTGGCATTGTGTTCTGCCGGCCGCGGCGGTGGTCATTGTACTGCTGCTGCAAAGCCGGAAAAAACGCGAGCCAAAGGAGTAAATGTATTATGGGCGGCATCACAGCCTTGAGAGGACAGGGTATATGTTTTTAAAACTTCATAATTTATTAACAATTACTTTGTATAATAGTATTGTGAGAACACGAGGAGATGAGATATGGAAATTATTATAGGCCTTCTGTTTGCAGGGGCAATACTGTCCGGGGTGGTTCTGTTCGCAAAACGATTTCTCAAACCGGTCAAAGGCCCGCTGCCGGACTGCTGTAGTATCAGAGGCAGCATGGACGCCCGGGAGGAAAGAAAACGATAAGCCTTGGGCTTGCCAAAACAACGGGTTTAACCGGAGGCGCTTTAGGAGACAGACGGTACAAATAGTATCGCTATCTATATTATTTTTTAGGAGAAAAACTATGGAAAGAATAACATTGCAGGTAGATGGAATGTCCTGCGATCATTGCGTTAAAACCGTTACCGCCGTAACGGAAGCCTTGCCGAGTGTAAAGCGGGTAAAGGTTGATCTTAAAGGCGGCACAGTATCATTGGAATTTGATCCTGCCCAAACGCCGCTTAAAACCATTAAGTCCGCCATCGAAGACAGCGGTTATGAAGTCAAGGTCATGCAGCGGTAAGCCGCGGTTTTTGGAGGCTGAAAGTTGAAAAACTTTTTTTTAAACCGAATAGGCGTCATCGGCAGTATTCTGTTGATCACCGGCGCTGGAGTATTTGCCCAAACCCCTCAATTAAATGTGGTTAAGCCGCCTATTGCGGATCGGGATTTGGTTATCCAGACCGGTGAAATAACCGGGAACGCCCTGTTTTTTCCGGTG
>JAITHW010000213.1 GCA_031279815.1 Treponema sp.
CGATATAGACTATACTCATACAATACAAATAGTACATGGATGGATAGAACCTAAAGGGAGGTATTATGAAAAAATTATGGATAATACTGCTGGCGCTTGCTCTAGGGCAGGCGCCAGCAGCAGCGCAGCCTACCCCTTGGCATGACACGGAATCTGTCGATCCCGCCGCTTCTTTTAACCGGGGAGTCGGTTATTTTAACCGGGGAGTCTATACCCAAGCAATTAAAGAATTTACCGAGGCCCTGCGGCTCAACCCCAAGCATATCATGGCTTATAATTATCGCGGCAGCGCCTATCTTACTATCGGGGAGTATGACCGCGCTTTAGCGGATTACAATGAAGCATTGCGGCTCAAACAGGTACTGGCCGCGGTCTATTATGAACAGGGCATTCGGTACCTGGAGACGGGGAATTATACCCAGGCCATAGAGGAATTTACTAAGGCGCTGCAGCACAGCCCGGGGTTTACCGATGCCTTTAATGGCCGCGGCAAAGTGTATCTCAAACAGGGAGAGTACGATTGGGCGATCCGGGAATTCACCGAGGCATTACGGTGTAACCCGGCTTATGCAGATGCCTTTTGTAACCGCGGGTCCGGGTATTATCATAAAAAGAACTATGACCGCGCCTTAGGGGATTACAACGATGCTCTGCGGCTTAATCCTGCCTTTGCAGGCGCTTATAACGGCCGCGGCGATGTTTATCTTGCTATCGGGGAGTACGACCGCGCCCTAGGGGATTACAATGAGGCCCTGCGGCTCAAACAGGTACTGATTAAAGACTCGTTTAACCGGGGCAACGCCTATTTTTACGAAGGCGCCTATGACCAAGCCATAGCGGAATACACCGAGACCTTGAAACTTAAACCGGGGGATCCTTTAGCCTTGAACAACCGGGGAGCCGCTTATTTAAATAAGGGGGAGTACGACCGCGCCCTAGGGGATTACGAAGAGTCCCTGCGGCTCAACCCGGGGTCCGCGGACGCGCTGAATAACCGGGGTTTAGCCTATCGTCTTAAAGGGGAGTATGATCATGCCATAACCGATTATACCGAGGCCCTGCGGCTCAACCCGGGATATGCCGACGCTTTTTTTTATCGCGCCTCCATCTATTATCTCAAGAGCGCCTACGACCAAGCCATAGCGGATTATGATGAGGCCCTGCGGCTCAACCCGGGATATGCCGACGCTTTTTTCAATCGCGGTAATGTGTATTTTGATAAGGGTGATTCCGACCGCGCCATAGCCGATTATACCGAAGCGTTGCGGCTCAACCCGGGGTACGCGGACGCCTTTTTCAATCGCGGGATTGCCTATCATTATAAAAAAGAGTATGACCGCGCCATAGCCGATTATACCGAAACGTTGCGGCTCAACCCTAGGGCGCTTGAAATAGTTACGATGCGTCAAAAGGCCTATTCCGCCATACCGTTGGATACCGGCGGATAGCGATCAGGCGGCCTGGGAAGCTATGCAAGCCTCACTACCCGCTTCCCCCTCATAAGGGGAAAATAGTTTTGTTAAATTCACCGTTGACAACCTGCCCCACTGCGGAATAGACTGCCGAAAGACCGCAGACAATGCCCACATACCCGGCAATGGTTTTAATAGAGTGATTTCCGGTAAAATCCCCCGCGGCCAAGAGAAAAAACAGCGCGGCTAATGACAAAAATACGATCTGAGTTATTCGGTTATGGGCAAGGGTACCGAAAAACATAAAGAGCGTGAAGATACCCCAAAGGAGCAGATAAAAACCCATCGCGGTTTCATCTGCGGGATTAACCGCCGGTTTAAAGGGATTGATCCAAATAAGGCACAGGGACCACCAGAAAAAACCGTAAGCCGTAAACGCGGTACCCCCGAAGGTATTACCCACTTGCAACTCTGTGATCCCCGCAATAATCTGTGCGGCCCCTCCCAGGGCAAACCCCATAGCAACGATTACGATAGAAAGTTCGATGATCCCCGCGTTGTGCAGATTCAGCAAAACCGTGGTCATGCCGAATCCCAGCAGCCCAAGGGGACCCGGATTGGCAGATTTCTTTGCTTGTGAATTGGTAGACATATCCACTCCTTTTATATATCTTCATTTAAGATAATTTATCTTAACCTATACGGCGAAAAAAGGCAATAACCGTTTCTTTAAGACAGGGCAAACTTACCCCGCCTGCTGTAAAACCCTCGCCTTTAGGCATAAGTCGGGAGCGATGATTTTTGTAACAACATTTCTTGACCTAACAGCCTGCTTTGTAGTTATAGTAAAAAATTCGAATAGACCTACCCATGCAACGCGGGGAAGTAACGTCTATGGAGAGACCGGGAAATAGGGGGTTGGAATAACCTGTAAAAGAAACGCGAGGCGGCGGCCCGCCTATATCCCGGATCCTCGCGTTTTGGGTTAAATATTCCCCGACAGTTCCTCCCGCACTTCTCCGGTTTCAATGGATAGGAGGTATTGGCCCCATTTTCCTGCCCAGCCTCGTAATTCCTGTACCTCCAGGGGTTTCGGGGTTTTTGATTCGGTGTGGTCCGCCATTTTCTTTGCCAGACCTAGATACACCTGAGCCTGAGCCGAATCCGGTGACGCTTCGATGGTGGTCTTGCCCTGTAGTTCACACTGAGTAACCGTCACCGACCGGGGTATATATTCGATCACCTGGGTTTGGGTTTGACTTGCAAAATCATCAATAATTTCCCTGGCATAGGGTTTGTTGATGGAGTTGGCAATGACCCCGCCTAAGAGAGCGCCTCCTGAGTTGGAGTATTTTTGAATGCCCCGGAATAGATTGTTCGCCGCATAGATTGCCATGAAGTCTGCGGAGGAAACGGTAAATACGTGTTCCGCGATACCCTCCCTGATAGGCACCGCAAAACCGCCGCACACCACGTCTCCCAGCACATCGTAGATCACAAAATCCAGGTCCAGTTCCTCAAAGATCCGCTGCTGCCTGAATATATCCACCGCGGTAATGATCCCCCGGCCTGCACACCCCACACCCGGCTGGGGTCCTCCGGCTTCCACACAGTAAATACCGTTAAACCCCGAGTGAATGACTTCATGAGCATTAACCATGCCCTTTTCCCGCAGGGTGTCCAGCACCGTGGGGATGTAGGCGCCGTTTCTCAAGGTATTGGTGGAATCGCTTTTCGGATCGCATCCGAACTGCATTACCTTATAACCCAGCCGGGAGAGGGCGGCGCTCAGATTCGAGGCGGTTGTTGATTTACCGATGCCTCCTTTTCCATAAACGGCGATTTGCTTCATTTTTTTTGCCATGATCCTTCCTTAAATAAATAGTATACTCGGCTTTTACGCTCCTCCTCACAGAACAGGCATAAGGATTAATCCCGCTTCATAGAGAGAGAATTATAAATATAAAAACTATATAATTAATAGGAATATAGAGCGGAATACGCCTTGTGTCAAGAGGCAGCAAAAAGCATTAAATACCCTCTATTAATGAACCTTTCTCTTATGCTACACTAGCCCTAAAGTGGGGTATCATAATGCATGAATTTGTCATTACTGCCACCCGGTCTATGAAGGACTATGCTTCCCGGGTGGTTGAACATGTGGCAAAATTTCCCAGTTTTATTCCTTTGGGGAATACTATTGACGGTGTTGGGATCCTAAAACTCTCCTGTTTTGCAGACGGTGAAATGGAGATGGAGGTTACATCCTCTATCAGAGGTAAGGATGTGGTTCTTTTTACCAGTTGCGCGAGAAACGAGGCAAATATTGGGGTTACTGAGGCTAAGATAGAATTATACCACGCGGTAGACGCTCTCAAACGCTGTCAGGCGAGGAATATCATCGTGTTTGAACCCTTTGTTTCCTGTTCACGATCCGACCGGACTATCCGGCGCAGTTCCGTAGGGCTTTGGGTGCATTTTAAAATTCTGGCAAGTTTAGGAACGAAACATATTGTTACCTACCAGCTTCATTCGGATAAATCCAAATCTATGGTGGATCCTACTATTTGCGTGCTTGACGACATTCCCGCGCTGAACCTGCTCAAGCAATACCTCTGTGATGTGTATATTCAGAACATCGAGGCATTGGAAAAGGCGGTGCGTCCCAACTGGGCTTTCTGTTCGGTTGATGCGGGGGGTGAAAAACTTGCCCGGGACTTTGCCAATGCTTTCGGCGCTCCTCTGGTGGTGGCCCATAAGCAGCGGGATTATTCCAAGGTTAATACCATTAGGTCCATCAATATCCTGTCCGCGGAACCTATCGAAGGCAAAGTTCTCTGGATTGTGGATGATATGGTAGATACCGGCGGATCCGTGGAAAACCTTGTCCGGGCATTGGCTGCTTTTAAGCCCGCGGAGATCAATATCATTGCGGTACACGCCATCTTGTCCCCGCCGGCATCGCAAAGGCTGAACCGGCTTTCGGAAGAAGGGCTTGTGCGTCACATTATGGTGACCGATACGGTGTACTGCCCCTACTCGATACCGGAAAAAATCCCCGGCTTGGAAGTGGTTCCCTCGGCGGAATTATCCGCAAAGGTTATCAACGCGATTATTACCAATAGTTCCATGCGTAAAATTCTGCGGATCTTCGATGCGGAGCTGTACCTGAGATCCCCAAAGCTGCTTTTTAATCAGCCTAATTCATAAAGGGACCGGAAACAACCGCGATCTCCGCCTCGCCTTCATATCTCTTGAAAGCCTTGAGGGATATGTAAGGCAACGGTATGTATATGTTAAGATAGAAACGTATTATATATTACAATGTTTTATACGGCGGTGAAAGTACCCGTGATTGCCTTGACTGTTTATGATTATGGCGGTACAATAAAACATTAAGTATTTAAGGGATACGCGGATGAATGGATATATACAAGGTTTTGCCAAGACCCCTGCAAAGGCGTTCAAGACATTCCTTAGACCGGCAAACTCCATACGAATGCGGATCAGGATATACCGGATGCCGCCGGGGGAATCATCTCCGCCGTCTCTTTCCACAACTCTGGAAACCAAGGGAGGGAACCATGAGTCATAGCAACGGATCCTCCGCCGCGAGGTTTACGGTCATTTCCCTGGCCGTACTCACCCTTATCACCGTATCCCTGTCGCTGGTGTTCTTTATAAACTTCTATACGCTATCCCATGACCAGATTGAAATCACCCTGGGTGAAAATATCGCCCGTTTGCGGGATACGGTGACCGGTAAATTCAATGAATGGTCCGCCATGATACGGTATGCGGCTTTTGGGGCCGCTCCGTTTATGGCTCAGAAACCGCCGGATACCCAAGCCCTTCAGACCTTACTGAGCGATATTGTGGATTCCCAGTCCGATATGGCGGTGCTTTATTGCACCAATAATCTGGTCTGGAATGAGCCGGGAGGATATGCGGTCTTTTCCGACGGCGGAGTCCGGGAACCTGCATGGAATAATACCAGGCGGTCTTGGTTCATCAAGGCAAAAACGAATCCGGGAAAAGTTGCGTATACGGATCCTTTTATCAGCGCTACAACTAGAAATCTGAGCATCTCCGTATCAACCAATGTGTATGATGAGGCCGGCCGGGACCTGGGGGTTGTTTCGGGAAGCGTCTTGATCGATATTCTCGGCGCTATGCTGCAAAGCAATGTGTTTCTGCCCCGGCAGCAGATATTCCTCATCAATGAACAGGGGCTGTTTATAGCCGAATCCGATACGGGCGGCGAGATGTTTATAACCAAACCCGGCAGGCAAAGCGTGCTGCAGCGGGATTTCTTCATCAGCCTGAACCTGGAACAGTACCGGGACGACATCCTCTCCTCCCCTTCTTTTTTTAAAATGGATTCCGGAACCTTCATCTACTCGGCCCCCATCCCCAACGCGGGCTGGACCCTCGTCTCGCTGGTCCCCGCTTCCGTTATCTTTACCGGCATGAACCGCTCCCTCACCCAAATCCTCTGCCTCAATTTC
>JAITHW010000081.1 GCA_031279815.1 Treponema sp.
TTTTTACCGCCCTCACGAATCCCTGAACTTCTTGACCCCGGCGGAGTTTTCAGCCGCTCTGAGGGATATACATTCCCAGAGCCGGTGTGCCTTAAAGCTGGTGAGTACGGACATTCCAATTCCTTATGCCGCTTCATCGGTAAAAAAATCTGCCGGTTCCCATAGTCTGGTACTTGATATTAATTCCTGCTCCATGCTAATCTAATTAACCGGGTTCTTGCGAAGTTCGGTATGCTTTGTAAAACCGGGCTTGGATAAAGAATATTCAATACTTTTAATATGTTTAAGGAAGTCATGGTATGTATTCATTTGTATTTCCCCTGCTGATGGGAGTGCCGGAGTCTGCCGCTCCCGGCGGGGGGGCAGGAGCTATGCTGGGGCAGTTTATCCCCTTTGCCCTGATCATCGCTATTTTTTATTTTCTTATTATTCGTCCTCAAAATAAAAAGCAAAAAGAGACCCAGCGGATGTTGAGTACCCTCAAAAAGGGAGATAAGATCATTACCATTGGAGGGGTCCACGGGGTGATCCAGAGCGTCAAGGAAGGAACGGTCATCGTTAAAATCGATGATTATACTAAGGTTGAATTCAGCCGGAGCGCCATTTCCTCGGTAGAAACCGCGGCAAAGGAGGAGAAGGCTGAAAAAGAGGAAGAAAAGAAGGAAGATAAAAAAGAAGAAAAGAAGAAAATCGCTCTCCCCTTTGGAAAGAGCGCGGAAACCGCGGAAGAAGATAAAAAATAGGTTCAATGGAGTAAAGATATGAGCAAACGATACCGGTTTTTCATCATCCTGATCACGGTGGTGATTTGTTTTATTTTTTTGTACCCTACCATACGCTGGTACTATATGATTCCCAAGGAAGATCAATCTCTGGCGTTGAGTTCCCGGGAGCAGATTAAGCACTATTCTTCCCAGACCGCCCAAGCGGATCTACAGCATCTTATCGAAACCGCTCGGTCGGGAGGGGATGCGTCGGATCCTTTAACCCCCTTGGTTTCATCAGCCAAAAAGCTCCTGAAAGAGGCGAAACTCCCCTCTCCCCCTAAGTGGGACGCCACCGCGGTGCTGTCCGCTTTTTCCAGCAAACGGGAGGCCCAGGAGGAGGTGGAGACCAATTACCGGGACAAGATATTCAAGCTCAAAAACCTCCAGAAAAACGCGGTTCAGCTTGGGCTTGATCTTTCTGGGGGGCTCAGCATTGTGCTCCAAGCCGATATGGATGCCCTCAAGGAACGGCTGGGCCGGGACTTAAATGATGCGGACCGGGAAGATGCGGTTACCCGGGCCTTGGAAGTCCTCAACAGCCGGATCGACCGGTTCGGGCTGACCGAACCGGTTATCCGGCGGCAGGGACCGGACCAGATCTATGTGGAAATCCCCGGTACCGCAGATCCCGAGCGGATCAATGATATAATCATGGGTAAGGGCAGCCTGGCTTTCCAGATGGTGGATGAGGAAGCAACCAATACCTTTAATACCTATTATCAAAGCCATCTTAACGACACCTTTGCCCGGGATGGGAATCTTAGGGATTCCACCATTGTTCCTGCCGATGTGATGATCCGGGGAGTGTATGTCAAGGATCAGTACGGACTGGATGAGCAGGTTAGAAATTCCGACGGCAGTATGCGGTATGTGGCCGTTAAAAAAGAAGTGGGCCTTGACGGAAACCATATTAAGAGCGCCCTGGTGGAGCGGAATAATCTGGACGGCAAGCCCGAGGTAACATTCATGCTGGATTCCGAAGGAGGCGAGATTTTCTATAAACTTACTTCGGCCAATGTGGGAAAGCCCCTCGCGATTGTACTGGACGACAGGGTTAAGGCCCAGGCCACTATCCAGACCGGTATCCGTGATGCGGTCAGGCTTACCGGTTTCGGTGCGGAAGAGGCGGGCAGCATTGCTCTTATCCTGCGGACCGCAGCGCTGCCTGTGGAGTTAGAAGTGATCAGCCAGCAGACCATAGGGGCGTCTCTGGGGGAAGATTCCATACGCCAAGGTCTCTATGCGCTCATAGGCGGCTTAATAGCGGTGATGGTCTTCATGCTCATCTATTATCGGGGAGCGGGTATCAATGCGGTGATCGCGCAGATTTTGAACATCTATTTTATGTTCAGTGTGCTTTCGGCCTTTAATTTCACCCTTACCTTGCCTAGTATCGCGGGTTTTATTCTAACCATTGGTATGGCGGTAGATGCGAATGTTATTATTTTCGAAAGGATGAAAGAAGAACTCCGTCTGGGGAAAAGCCGGAAAGCTGCGATTGACGCGGGATTTGACAAAGCCTTCTGGGCGATCATGGACTCCAACATTACTACCTTCATCGCCGCCCTGTTCCTCTCCCAGCTTGGTTCCGGACCGATTCAGGGTTTTGCGGTGAGCCTTGCCGTAGGGGTCTTCTCGTCGGTGTTTACCGCCCTTTTTGTGTCCCGGCTGATCTTTGACTTCGGTACGGATGTGCTGGGAAGTAGAAACCTTTCCATAAGCTGGAGGGTGAAATAACCATTATGAAACGAATCATACCATTTTCAAACTATTTTATACCCTTCGCGGTGTTTTCATCTATTTTAGTCCTAGCGGGTCTGATTGGGTATTTTGTCAGAGGGGGGTTCAACTTGGGAGTTGACTTCCGGGCAGGGCTTATCCAGGAAATTCAGTTTGCTCCCACCGCGTTTCGGTTGACCTATTCGGGCCGGGGCAATGCTTCCGTCTCTTTTGACCAAAACAACCTCTATATTGTGGTTACCGGTTCCGGAGCAGAGCCGGTAAGCTACCCTTTCTCCTTTGCCGCGTATGGAACTCTTGATTCCCTGATTTCAAGGCTTTCGGAGGTGGAGGGCTTACAGGCTGCTTCAAGCGCTCCGGGCAATACTCAGACCCAATGGCTGGTTGAAAGCGCCCGGGGTAATCCCCAGCTTGGTTCCGAGCCTTTTGTGATTCACTATCTTGCCCCCGGTTCGGAACCCGTCGCGATTGAGGACGTGCGTTCCAGTCTTGCGTCTTTGGGAACGGTTGCCGTTCAGAGCCTGGGGACCCCCTCGGAGCGCCGTTTTATGATCCGCATGGAAGATCGTGAAATGGAGGCAAGCCGGGGCGTTCCCTCTGAAAAGATTATCGGCGCTTTGGAAGAGGCTTTCGGCTCGGGCGGTGTGGCGGTAACCCGATCCGACTATGTGGGCTCCAGGTTTTCCAAGCAGTTGACCGATCAGGCGGGTCTGCTCATGGGGTTAACCCTGCTCCTGATCTTGTTATATGCCTCTCTACGGTTTAAGCCCCAGTTCGCCATCGGCGCGGTTCTCGCTATTGCCCATGACGCGCTTATCATAGTAGGTTTTGTTACCTGGACAAGGATGGAGTTCAATACCACTACGATCGCGGCTCTCTTAACCATTCTGGGATATTCGATAAACGATACTATTGTTGTCTTCGATCGCATCCGGGAGACTCGCCGCATTTATCATGACGACAGCTTTGTCAATATTTTAAACCGGGCCTTATCGGAGACCCTGGGCCGTACTATCATCACTACGGTAACCACAATGCTGGCGGTGTTATCTCTCTTTATCTTTACCTCCGGTTCTATGAGGGATTTTGCCCTGGCCCTTCTGGTGGGTATGGTTTCGGGGGTGTATTCGACCATCTTCATTGCGGTCGGGTTTGTTAATTTCTGGGATATACAGACAAAGGCCCAAAAGAAACCGGCCGGGGTTCCGGCGCACAGTAAAGCGGTTTAACCGGACAGGACAGAGAGGGCTATATGTTTCCTCTCTGTCTGTATATCCGGCAATTATACCGTTGTTTTGAAAACTTCTATGACCGTAATCAGAGCTTCCGTTTTAGGTTATTGCATGGGGGTGCGTCGGGCGGTAACTATAGCCTATGAGGAATCAAAGGCGGGGAGATCCCGTCGAGTGTATACCCTGGGGCCGCTCATCCATAATCCTCATGTATTGGAAGACTTGCGGGCGCGGAACGTGGAAGCTCTCGAAGAAACGGAACTTCCGAAAAACCTTCGGGATACGACGGTCATCATTCGGGCCCATGGGATTACCCCTGCTTTGGAGGCGGAGTTAGTCCGCAGGGGAGCGCGGCTGCTGGACGCGACTTGTCCTAACGTCAAGGCAAGCCAGATGAAGGCCGCATCCCTCTCTGAAGCAGGGTATCGTATCTTTTTAGCGGGAGAAAAACAGCATGGAGAGATTATCGGCATCCGAGGCTATGCGCAAGGTTGTCTCATGGCCGCGGATCCCCAGGAAGCGGAAAAGACCGCGGCAAGGCTTTGTAAAGAAGCGCCGGATGCGAAAACCGCTCTGCTTGGACAGACCACCATGTCTCCAGAGGAATACCGCTTACTAAGCGTAAGAATTCAGAACTATTTTCCTGATCTGGAAATAATCGACGCCGTCTGCGGAGCTACCAAAAACAGACAAGAGGCTTTAAAAGAACTATGCGCAAAAACGGACGCCCTTGTGGTAGTAGGGGGCAGGGAATCGGCCAATACCCGCCGGCTCCTGGCCATTGCCCGCGACCGGGGCAAACCGGCGTGGCTGGTGGAATCCGCCGGGGACATTCCCGTAGAAGCCGGGTCTTATCCGGTAGTGGGCCTTTCTGCAGGGGCATCCACCCCGGATGATCTGATCGATAAGATTGAAAGGGAATTGTATAACCTGTGAAAGGTCTCACGGAACCACCCGGGGTTTATTCCTTTTTTCCTCATAAAGCTGAATCCCCGCGTTAAAACGCCGTTCCGCTTCCAGAGAAGAGGGAGGCCCGTGACCGGGCAATATGGTAAAATCTCCCGGCAGCGAGAGTATCTTGTTCCGCAGGGCGGTCATCTGGATTGTAGCGCCGTAGGTACTTGCGGTATTGCCAACCAGTCCTGCGGACAGGACATCTCCGGTAAAGAGCAGGCGGCCTATCTTAAAAACCGCGGAATCCGGGGAATGACCGGGTATTGAAATGACCTCAAAACGGAAGGGTCCTATGTATAAAATATCCATATCCTGTATCACCACAGTCTTCTGATCCAAAACAAGCTGGTTCATCGCATAAATATCGGCATCATAGATCCGTTTGAGGGTTTGTAAACCCCGAATATGGTTTATATGATCATGGGTAAGCAATACTCCCCGTAAGTTAAAATCATTATCTTCTATAAATCTAAGTATGGTTTCATTCATACATCCGGGATCGATGATGACCGCATCCCCAGGGGCCGGATTATGAAACGGCTCTGCGCCCTGCTCCTGGCCGGGACATTCGGATCCCACTATATAACAGTTCATCAAACTAATTGGACAGCAATGAAAAAATATTTTCATCTTTATAGCCTCTCATGTCTCATTCAACCAGGGTAAATATAGCTTCCCCGGTATTGGATTGTTCAAAAGAAACTTCTACCTGCCGGCTTTTAATAAAACTAACCCTCGTGATATTGCAGTCGATAAAATGAGAGCAGTGTATATCCGTGTCAATAAACCGGCTGTTGTAGAGATTGGAGTTGGTGAAGGTACAGTCTAACATGAGGGCGCCTCCATAATTGATAGTTGTCATTTCCGACATTTGAAAGGCGGTGTTCCGTATTCTGGAACCTGCAAAGGATAAAAAATTCAGATCGCTGTTGGTAAAGGTACAATCAACAAAATCGGCAAGATCGAAAAAAACCATCTGCATGAAAACCCCGGTAAAGGTGCAGGAAGAAAAGGACGCCCCTTTGAAATTACATCCATAAAAATGATGATTAGAAAAATCCACCTGTTCAAAGTGTAAACCCGGAGCATTCAGATCCTTGATGGTTTTCCGGTTTTGTATCCACTCCACAACCCGGGATACTTCGGTGGCCGGATTTACCGCATGGATCGCACAAAGCTGTGAGCCGGTAATAGCTGCGCGCCCGCATCCTGCGGCACAAGGAATTATGGTAAACATAGCTTAGTATACACCGTATCTTGAGCTTTGTCATGGAAGTTTCAAGAAAATAGACGGTAATAGGTGGAAAAACTGCCCAATCAACAGCGGCGTTCCCATCAATAAATTGGACTTGGCTAATTGGTATCCACGTAATGCCTAAAAAGAAAACCTAGTCGAAAAGCTGGTGACTAAAAACTAAAAACCTAGCCCAAAGTACACTGGTTGCTGGGAGGCAGCCAAGTGAAACACAAAGGACTAGGCATGAG
>JAITHW010000146.1 GCA_031279815.1 Treponema sp.
GCCCCGCCGCCGCCGTTGTCCCGTTACTCACCGCCGTTCCGCCCCGCTCCCCCGCAACGGCCATCGTGCAGGCCCGCTTTCCCAGGCCCAATCCCGCATACCGCCCGGTCTCTTCCATAATTCCGCTCCTTACAATAAAATAAAGGCCGGGAGCGGTTATCGGGCGTGGTTCGCCGTACTCCTATTGACAGGCAGCCGCGTTTTACTTTACGGCGGCCGGTCTTAACTATTCTCCGCGCCGGGGTTCCTCCCGTGCGGGATTTCCTCACAACACGGATCAGCCTTCCACCTCTTATAATTAGCCCCGCAAAGGGCTGACCTCCCTGGCCCCGTCAGACCAGGGTACCACGTTCTCCCGATAATCTAAATCATAGGTTCTCTGTGTAATCCGTGGACTCTTTATCAGGCCGGGGACAGGTAAGCGCGCAACTATTTACTATTTACCATGTTCCGCGGACTTTATGAAACCCTGCGGGGCGGCCCGCGGATTGCGCTGAAACAGGACCCGCGGATTTTCACGGATTAATACAAGAACCGAATCCGTGGCCATCCGTGCTAATCCGCGGACTCTTTATATTCTGCAATAGTTACATGCTTTTACCCCGGGAGGAACGCCCGTTGCCGGGGCATTTACTTTTCATATTTTTTCTATTAATAATATAGTTTATATATCCTATGTCTAAAGAATATGTTTCTTTGTTTGAAATATTCGGTCCTGTGATGATCGGGCCTTCCAGTTCCCATACCGCCGGGGTCGGCCGGATAAGTTTTCTGACCCGCAAGATCTTTGGTTCCGCTCCCCAAAAGGCCGGCATCCATTTTTACGGTTCTTTGGCCTCCACTTGGAAAGGTCATGCTTCAGGAGACGCCGCGATTGCCGGTCTGCTGGGCATTCCCCCGGAAGATGAACGGCTTTTCCAAGGCCGCGGCATTTTGAAGGAATTGCAGGCTCAGGGAAAGGGGTTTCCTGTTGAAATTAAGACCGTCTCTGAACTGCCCCCATCCTGGCATCCGAATACGGTGGTTCTGGAGCTTACCGGTACGCCCCCGGCGGAGGGCCCCAGTTCCATTTCCCATCATCTCCGCATCCGGGCTTCAAGTATAGGAGGCGGGTCCATCCGCATTGACGAAATTAACGGGTATGCGGTGAACCTTTCCGGGGAGTTGGACGCCATTCTGGTGCATCACCATGATGAAATAGGGGTGATTGCCATTGTATCCCATATCCTTGCGGCGGAACGGATCAACATTGCCGCCACATCCAGTCATCGGAAGGAAAAAGGAGATGAAGCGCTCTTAGTGGTTGAAATTGACGGTTCCCTTCCCCAATCGGCGCTGGATCTCATTCAGGGGCTTCCGCCTATCTATCAGGTTATCCGTTTTCCTTCACTGGGGGGCCTATGAAATTCAGGTTTCACACCTTTGCCGAATTGGAAGCCATACTTCAAGCTGAAGCTATGCTCCCGGAAGACTATGCGGTCCAACGGGAAGCTTTCATCGCCGGAGTTTCGGAAGAGAGCATCCTCGCCGAGCTTGACCGGCGCATCTTTGTTACCAGAAGCGCCTTGATCAAAGGGCTTGAAAACCCTCAACATTCCCGATCCGGTCTTACCAAGGGAGCGGCCGTATCCTTTGCCTCTTCCGGGAAAGGCCTGGTCCATGATGCGCTGTATCGAAGAACCATCGCCTATGCTCTGTCCATAAACGAGGTAAATGCCTGTGGGGGCAAAATAGTCTCCTTCCCCACCGCAGGCTCCAGCGGTATTGTACCCGGAGCAATCTGGGCTTGGTGGGATACCAAGGAAGCGGAGAAACGGCCTTCAAATCAGGAAACCTCCGCCGGGCTTCCCCCTTTTTGTGAGCCTCCTTACGCTCCCCTCGTGAGGGGAGCGTTTCTCATCGCCAGTCTCACCGGAGCGGTGATCGCTCAAGGGGCAACCCTGGCCGGCTCAGAAGGGGGATGTCAGGCGGAATGCGGGGCCGCCGGAGCTATGGCCGCTTCCGCTTTGGGGTATCTGGAAGGTCTGCCCCTGGGGAGCTGTTTTTCCGCGGCGGCCTTGTCCCTTAAAAATTCTCTGGGGCTTGCCTGTGATCCTGTAGCCGGTCTTGTAGAGGTTCCTTGCGTAAAGCGCAACGCTTTTGTGGCGGTGAATGTTCTGGCCGCAGTGGATTTGACCTTATCTGGAATTCGGAGCGTTATACCCTTTGATGAAGTAGTTTGGGCAATGAAACAGATTGGGGATGCCATGCCGTCCGGTATCAAGGAAAATGCCGCGGGCGGTTTGGCCGTTACTCCGACCGGTTTAGCCGTTAAAGAAACCTTGGATCAACTGGACCGCTGACAATCTATCCCGAGCAGAGGCCCGTAAGAAGGGTTTGCCTATATATCCTATTTCAGGTACAGTAGGGACATGAATAGTGCGGAAATTACCATCACCCGGGAACAAGCCTGGGATCTGTTAAGAACATACAATGAAGACCCCTTTCATATCCAACATGCTTTGACCGTGGAAGGCGTTATGAAGTGGTATGCCGAAGAATTAGGCTGCCAAAAAGAAGCGGAATTATGGGGTATTGTGGGTCTCTTGCATGACATCGATTTTGAGCGGTTTCCCCAAGAGCATTGCATCAAGGCTCAGGAACTGCTGCGGGCCGGCGGAGCGGGAGAGGATATCATCCACGGGGTATGCAGTCACGGGTATGGACTCACCACAAGCATAAAACCTGAGCATGAAATGGAAAAGGTCTTATATGCCGTAGATGAACTTACGGGTCTTATCTGGGCGGCGGCGATTATGCGCCCTTCTAAAAGCGTAGGGGACATGGAAGTTAAATCGGTCAAGAAAAAGTACAAGACAGCCAGCTTTGCCGCGGGCTGTTCCCGTTCGGTCATCGAGCGGGGAGCGGCCATGCTGGGCTGGGAATTGGATACCCTCATCGAGAAAACCATCCTTGCCATGCGCTCTTGCGAGGAGGAGGTCAAGACCCTTATGGAGCGGCTTGCATCCGGTATGGCCCTATGAGAAAAAAAGCGGTGATCGCCATGAGCGGCGGGGTGGACAGTTCCGTTGCCGCGTTTCTTTTAAAAAAAACGGGGTTTGACTGTATCGGCGTTACCATGAAGCTCTTTACCAATGAGGATCTTGGCGCCGCGCAAAACGCTTCCTGCTGTTCCCTGGCGGATGTAGAGGATGCCCGAAACGTGGCATGCCGTTTGAACATACCCCACTATGTTCTTAATTTTTCCGATGATTTTAGGAACCTGGTAATCCGCAATTTTATCGAAACCTATCGAAAAGGCGCCACCCCGAATCCTTGTATCGACTGTAACCGGCACATCAAATTTGAGCGGCTTCTCTTTCGGGCAAAACAGCTTGATTTTGATTATATCGTAACCGGTCATTATGCGCGGATTGAAAAAACCGGCGGGCGCTTCTTTTTGAAAAAATCCCGGGATCCCAAGAAAGACCAGAGTTATGTTCTCTATACCATGACCCAGGAGCAATTGGCTCACACGCTTTTCCCCCTGGGGGATATGACCAAAGAGGAGGTCCGGGAAATTGCCTCCGCGCAGGGCTTTGCCAATGCGAAGAAGCATGACAGTCAGGACATTTGTTTTGTGCCTGACCATGATTATGCCGTTTTCATTGAGCGTTATACCGGCACCCCTGCGGAACCGGGAAATATTGTCGATGAATCCGGGAACATTCTAGGAACCCATCGGGGTCTCATCCGGTATACCATTGGTCAGCGCCGGGGGCTTGGGCTTTCTTTCCCCGAACCCCGGTATGTTTCGGCAAAATCCGTTGCCGGCAACACCCTCACCCTTGGCAGGGAAGAGACCCTCTACACGAAAGCCCTTGTAGCGGATGCTATTAATGTAATCGCCTATCCGGAACTGCGGCGGCCTATCCGGGTGAAGGTGAAGACCCGGTATCTGCAAATCGAGCAGAGGGCCACAGCCGAACAAGTGGGGGCCGATAGGCTCCGTATTGACTTTGATGCGCCTCAACGGGCTGTCACCGCAGGTCAAGCCGCGGTACTTTATGATGGGGATCTGGTGGTGGGAGGCGGAACCATTGTCGGGACGGTGTGAATAGACCTGGCCGAATCGGGTTTTACCCCGTACAGACCCGCTTAAAAAGAACCGCTTTGGCATTCACTGCCTTTTTCCCTCTCCCCATGCAATCATTATAGCATCTTTTGGGTTATTAAACAAGCCTAATGATTTTTTCGATATTTTATTATGTTTTTAACAGCAAGAAACAAAAAATAACATTGTTTTTGTCAAATATTCGCAGACAAACGGCCTTATGCTGGATACAGAAAAGCCCGTGGTTGATACCTGGGGTCAGGCGGCGCAGGGCTTAGGCTGGCAGGTTAGTCCAGAAGTCGCATATCAGACTATTGGTATTAATGAAGCCGCTACCAGGGCGCTTTTGATGCATGAATATGGCCCTAATTTCCCTTACTCGGAAATCAGAGGCCGGTTAGAACAGATTCTGCTTGAAAAGATCAATCACGAAGGGATTGCCCACCGCCCCGGGTTGCTCACGCTCTTAGATCGTCTCGATCACCTGGGAATTCCTATGGCAGTGGCTACCTCGACTAGTAAGAAAACCGCTCTTTGGAAACTGGAAAAAGCCCGCATCCGGGAACGCTTTAAAGTCATGGCTTTTGGGGATGAGGTGAATCAGGGAAAACCCTGGCCGGATATTTTTCTCCTTGCTGCTGAACGGCTTGGCAAAAGCCCTGAAAATTGCGTAGGCTTTGAGGATTCCCCGGCAGGGCTGCAAAGCCTCTGCCGGGCGGGGATTCCCTCGATATTTATCAAAGATGTTGTAGAGCCTTCAACAGCAATTCTCGCTG
>JAITHW010000216.1 GCA_031279815.1 Treponema sp.
AATACCATGGCGCAGACGAAACGGGCGCTTCTCTGAGGATGGCCCGCCAATTCCCGCAGCAGCAGGGCATTGCGTTCCGGTGAAGCAAGCTCCTCTGCCCCCCGGCCGCCGTAACGGGCGGAGTAAATTCCGGGCCGCCCCCCTAAAGCGTCCACACACAGCCCTGAATCATCCGCGATCACAGGCTGTTTAACCAGCCGGTATAAGGCCCTTGCTTTAATGAGGGAGTTTTCAAGAAACGTAGCCCCGTTTTCCTCAGGCTCGAAAGCGGTAATCCCGGCATCCCCGGGGATTTTAATGCTATGGCCGGACAAAATAGCCGCAAGCTCCGCTTTTTTATGAGGGTTTCCCGTAGCAAACCAAATAGTCATGGTATATACCCTTATGCATCAGCGGCCTGCTTCCCGGATTTGAACCCGGCGGATCTTGCCGCTGATGGTTTTGGGAAGCTCATTAACGAATTCCACGATCCGTGGGTATTTATACGGGGCGGTGGCCTTCTTAACATGGTTTTGGAGTTCCACTTTGAGTTCATCCCTGGGAATCCAGCCCTTGGCAAGCACCACAGTGGCTTTAACCGCGGTCCCGCGATCCGGATCGGGTACGCCGGTAACCGCGCATTCCAAGACCGCCGGATGTTCGAGCAGGACGCTTTCCACCTCAAAAGGGCCGATCCGATAGCCCGAACTCTTGATCACATCGTCGGCGCGGCCTACAAACCAGTAATACCCGTCTTCGTCCCGCCACGCCATGTCGCCGGTATAGTAGACGCCGCCATGCCACACCGAAGCGGTGAGCGCGTCGTCCCGGTAATACCCGCCGAACATACCCGCAGGTTTACGTGTATCGGTCCGCACCACAATCTGCCCTTCTTCGCCCATATCGCAGGAAGATCCGTCCTCCCGGATAAGATCAATATCATAGCCCGGAGACGGCTTGCCCATAGAACCGGGCTTCGGGGTGAGCCAGGGGAAGGTTGCCATAGTTACGGTAAGCTCGGTTTGGCCATAGCCTTCCCTAAGGGAAATGCCGGTGGCGGCTTTGAACTGTTCGTAGATCTCGGGGTTGAGAGGTTCCCCCGCGACCGCGCAGTGCTCCAAAGCGGAAAAATCGTATTTGCTCAGATCCTCTTTGATAAAGAAACGGTATATGGTAGGCGGCGCGCAGAACGTGGTAATCCGGTATTCGGCGATGATCTCCAGCAACGCGGCAGGCACGAAGCGGTCGAAATCATACACAAAAACCGCCGAACCGCAGAGCCATTGCCCGTATATTTTGCCCCACGCGGCCTTAGCCCAGCCGGTTTCCGCTACGGTCAGATGAAGCCCTCCGGGCCGGACGCACTGCCAGTATTTTGCGGTGAGGATATGCCCCAGAGGGTACGCGAAATTGTGGCGCACCATCTTGGGCATTCCGGTAGTGCCCGAGGTAAAGTAGAGGAGCATGATGTCCTCATTGGTATTGACCGCGGGAAGACGGGTAAATTCGGGAGACGCTTTTTCCAACATCGCCTTGAAATCCGTCCAGAGAGCCGCGCCCGGGCGGTTCCGTCTTGCCCTGGCGCTTATATCAAGCCCCGGATCCTCATGCGCCGATCGTATATACGCCTTGTACCGAAGCGCGGAACGCTCCCCCAGCTTCCCCTCCGCTTCATCGACTCGAAGCATGAGCTGCTCATCATCAACGCTGATAATCCCCGCGATATCCGCGGCATTGCACCGGTAGATTATATCCTTGGCGGTGAGCAGGTGGGTGGCGGGAATGGCCATAGCTCCGATCTTGTGAAGCCCCAGCAAGACTGGCCAATACTCCCAGCGGCGCTTCAAAATGAGCATAACCGGGTCCCCCTTGCGGATTCCCGCGGCTGCCAGAACATTGGCCGCCTGATCAGAAAGCCGCTTCATATCCCGGTAGGTAAATTCCGCCTCCGCGCCGCCTTCATCGCACCAGAGGAGCGCCCGGTCTTGCGGGCGCTCCGCGGCCAGTTCGTCGATTACATCGTAGGCGAAATTAAAATTATCCGGGACGGTTATTGAAAACGTATTATAGAAATCAGTATAGGAATCGAACTCATGTGATGATACATACTGTTCCAGCATAGCAGCTCCTAAAAAACAAAGGCTAAAAACCGGGTCCGTTCTCCCCCCAAGGCTTTCATGCCGTGAGGTTCGTTAGAGTCGTAGTAGATACCGTCCCCAGGGCCGAGTTCCATCTCGTGGCCCCCGACAGATATAAAGAGGCGGCCCTCAAGCACATAGTCGAATTCCTGCCCGGGATGGGTGTTGAGACTCAGCGGCTTAGACTCCGTATCCGATTGAGCTTCCACCAAAAAGGGTTCCGCTTTTTTGTGATGAAAATTATAGGCTAAATTCCAGTAGGTATACATGGGCCTGCGGCTCACCGCCGGGGCATGACCGGCCCTGGTAAGACAGAACGTCTTCAGCCTGGGAGTCTCCCCGCTGATAAGCTCGGTGAGATCCACCTTAAACCGAGCGGCAATTTCCACCAGCGCGCCGATAGGAAAATCCGCTTCCCCGGTTTCCCATTTATGATATTCCCCAGGATCAAAACCCAGCTCTTTTGCCAAGGTTTCTCCGGATATTTCTTCAATTTCCCGCAGCACCTTCACCCGCTCGATGATTTCCCGTACTTCTTCGGCCATAATTCCTCCTAACCCTACTATACACAATCTAAGGGGCAGCGTACAGGGTGGGTGAGCTACCCAAGCCTAAAGGCTTGGGTTTCCTGTTTCAAGTTTAATAGCCGCTCATATTCCCGTGACAAAAAGCCGGCGCGTTTCCGCATATTGTTCGATTTTTTCTTTTTGTTCTTTTGCGCTTTCGTATATGGCGGTTCAATTTTTTCGACCGCCTCTTCAGCCGTTTCGGTTCCGGGAAGTTCTATATATACCGGTTTCTCCCGCAGGTTCCGCAGCTTCGCGTTTGCGTATTCCCCCTCGGCAGGGATCTGTTTCAATTCTCTTATCTTGAACCCTTGTAAGGTACAGGTACGTTTACTTAATTTTGTAGGTATTGCCGAACTGTTTGAGGTTTATATTGGTACAGCGGGAAGAAAACTTGGGCCGCCCGGCTTTTCCCCTCTTTTGTTTTGTTACTGATAGCCTTTTGATATTATCTTTCAGTTCTTCGAAGACGCGCCGCCCAGGGCAAAAGCATTTAAATATGGGCCCGCAGATTACACGGATTTTCACGGATTAATTTTACGGGTTAAAAAGGAGATAAGCAATCAAATTACGTTGAGAAAGAAATATTTCAAAAAACCGGTATTATTATAGACTTTTTCTCGCGCTCTGCACCGGAAATCCGCAGGCTTTTTATATCCTTCAAAAGTTAAATGCTTTTGCACTGACGCTCCGCCGCATTTGACTTGACAGATAGAGTATTTTTCATTCCTCCAAGCGTCCTTCTTTCAAAATTGAAACGGTATTGAGTATATCGCCGGAGGCTATGGTATATTATGCGAAATAAAACCCGCAATTTATTGCAAAATGGGATACTCCGCCGTCCTTGGCGGCGCAAAAAGTGGGGTTGACAATATTTTACAAATATGTACAGTCATTATATGAGTTTTTTATCAAAATTTCAGCCGCTTTTTATTATTGTTTCAGCTTTTGCCGGGATACTTATTGGAAAAGGTATACCTTTTATGGAACAAAACGCAGGTAAATATATTGAATTTTTTTTAATGTTTATGCTCTTTTTTGTTTTTCTGAATGTGAATATAAAGGAAATATCAAAATCCTTTTCTGATTTGCGTTTTTCCGTTTCCGCATTACTGATTAATTTTATTTTTACACCTTTATTTACATTTGTTTTGTCAAAGATATTTCTTTCCAAGCAAATTGATTTACAAATAGGTTTTATAATGTTAATGGTTACGCCCTGCACGGACTGGTATTTGGTTTTTACCGGCGTTGCAAACGGCAATGTTTCACTGGGGGCTTCAATCTTACCATTAAACCTTATTTTGCAAATAATTTTATTGCCCGTGTATTTATTGCTATTTATGGGAACCGAAATTTCTTTTGAAATTTCCATAATTATTCACAGCATTTTGTTAGTTTTGATTATACCGCTTGTTACCGCAAATATGATGAAATTAATTGTAAATAAAATTAATTGGAAAAAGCATTTGGATAAATTATTAGAAAAAGCTGATGATATTCAGTTTGTATTGCTATGCCTTGCCATAATTTCAATGTTCGCGTCCCAGGGGGTATTGCTGCTTGACAATACGATATTATTTATAAAGTTATTGCCTCCCTTATTGCTTTTTTTTGCAATCATCTTTTGTATTTCATTTTTTACAGGTAAACTGCTTAACCTGCCTTTTCAAAATACTATTCCGTTAATATTCACCACATCGGCACGGAATTCACCGGTTTCTCTGGCAATAGCGATTATAACGTTCCCTTTACAGCCTGTTATATCTTTGGTATTGGTAATGGGACCATTAATTGAATTACCGATACTCGCAATAAATTCTGTAATATTAAAAAGAATTGAAAATAAAATAACAAATAAAGCACGCCCGCCATCCGTGGCGGGCGCTTTGTAGCGGGTTTTACTTCGCTTAACAGGGCTGTCGAAAAAACCTGCATAATACCGCGTGTTCCCCCCTGCGCTGTTTTTGATTTTATCAGATATTCATAAAATAGCGGCGGATACATTCAGGTATTATTTCCGTACTCACTACCTCTAGGACACACTGTCCTTGGGAATGGATAGCCCTCACCGGCAAAATGCGCCGCAATGAGGCGTGGTAAGAAGCGGCAGACGTGCGGCATGACCGGCGGGGTTATACTTTGATATGCCGGTATGAGGTCTTGACAGATTTTCATAAATATTAGAGACTTACTAGGAAATAACGTATAGTACAAAAAACCGCGAATAACTATGACGCTGAGGTTATACCTAATTTAAGAAGAATAATATGGAGGAAGCTATTATGGAAGAACCCGACTATGGGGCCCTCAAAAAAGGCGGCTTTATGCGGCAGATACAGAAAGACCGCTTTTCCCTGCGGCTGCGGGTGGCGGGCGGACAGTTCGGCGCCGCCCAGTTGCGGAAGGTGAGCGAGGTGGCGGAACGGTTCGGACAGGGCTATGTGCATTTTACCAGCCGTCAAGGGCTTGAAATCCCCTTCATCGCCCTTGAAAACATAAGCGCGGTGAAGGATGCCCTTGGGGAAGCCGGGATTTCGCCCGGAGCCTGCGGCCCCCGGGTGCGTACGGTCACCGCTTGTCAAGGATCGGCAATCTGTCCGGGAGGGCTTATCGAGACCAGCGGGCTTGCTAAAGAAATGGACGCCCGGTATTTCGGCGCGGAACTGCCCCACAAGTTCAAAATCGGGATTACCGGCTGCCCGAATAACTGTCTTAAAGCCGAAGAAAACGATTTGGGCGTAAAAGGAGCGGCCCTTCCTGTCTGGCGTTCCGGAGAATGTACCTTCTGCGGACTCTGCGAGGGCGTGTGTCCGGCTCATGCGATCTCAATGGGCAAAGCTGCGGAAACCATTAGGTTTGAGGCGGCACGCTGCGCCTTCTGCGGCAAGTGCGTCAAATCCTGCCCTGCAAACGCCTGGGAAGGCAAAAACGGCTATCTGCTTTCCTTCGGCGGTTCCTTCGGCAATGAAATAAACCCAGGGGCCGTTATATTGCCCCTGATGTTTGATAAACAGGAACTCTTCACCGCCGCCGACGGAGCAATCGGGTTTTTCAAAGCTCATGGAAAAGCCGGAGAACGGTTCGGTAAAACCATACGCAGGGCAGGACTCGCGGTTTTTACCGATTATATGCGCGGAAAAATGGAAATCCAGAGGTAAAAAATGGGCGAAACCGCAAAAATTGATAGTACCGGTGCGGTATGTCCTACAACGTTTGTTACCGTGAAGGACGGGCTTGAGGACGGCGAAATCCTTGAAATCCGCCTGAACGGCGGCGAGGCGATTCAGAATGTGCCGCGAAGCCTTAAAAACGAGGGACACAAGGTTACAAAGGCCGAAAAAGGCGGCGACGGCTTGTGGCTTCTCAGGGTGGTAAAAGGCGGACTTGCCCTATGAGTTTACAAGACCTTGCGGGAAACACGCCCTAGGTTAAGCCGCTTATTGAAGGTTCCAATAAAAACCGTGCGTAACCTCTGCGGGAAGTTCGGGATTTATTAATGGCCGGCGAATAGTGCAGGCCGAGGTTGGGGCTTGCCGCGGAGTTGCCTGTTTACTCAACCTTGAAGCGCGATACTTCGCGGACCAGGATGTCTATATTGTCCTTGTTTTTCCCGCATATCTCATTAACACGATTAACCGCTATGTTGATCTGCGCCGCTCCGCCGGCCATTTCGTTCATGCCGCCGGTGATCTCCTGGGTTACCAGTTCCAGGTTGTTGCTCTCCTGGATCACCTCTTTGGAGCCTTCCAGCATTTCAAGGGAACCGCTCTTAACCTGTTGGGTAATCTCGTTCAAACGGGCGACCGCATCCAGTATCTGTTTGCTCCCGGCCCCCTGCTCCTCCATGGCGTTGCGGATATTCTCTTCCTGATCCGACACGATCCGGACCCCTTCGTCAATGGCTTCGAAATTTTTGAGGACGTTATCGGTGGAAACGGTGATCTTGTCGATAGATCCCTTGATCTTTTTCAGCACCGTGGAAATTGTCTTGGACTGCTCCCCGGAATTTTCCGCCAGCTTGCGGATCTCGTCAGCCACCACCGCAAAGCCCTTCCCCGCCTCTCCCGCGTGGGCCGCCTCGATCGCCGCGTTCATGGAAAGGAGGTTGGTTTGACTTGCGATATTTTCCATTACCGAGTTGATCTCTAAAAGCCCTTCGGATTCACGGGCAATTTCCCGAATGTTCCCGGCTACTTCCTGCAGCCCTTCGTGGCCCACCCCGGAGGCTTCCGAGAGGGCGTTGACGTTATCCATATTTTTGACCAGGGTGTGGGTTACGGACAGGATATTGGCAAGCATTTTCTCAATCGCCGAAGATGATTGGGACACGCTGGAACTCTGGTTTTCGATGTGGGTGTTGAGCCTGTTTATGTTGTCAGTGATCCGCTCCATAGTAGCGTTGGTTTCGGTGACGCCGGCGCTTTGGTTGATCACCCGGGCCTTGATGCTCTGGATATTGGCGGCGATCTGGTTAATCGCCGCCGCGGTCTCGGCCATATTACCGGCAAGCTCATTGCCGATGTCAAAGAGACAGGCGGACTGTTGTTTGATGGTGATGATAAGGTTCCTGATCTTTTCCAAGGTTTGATTGAAGTAGCGGGCCAGGTCTCCGATTTCGTTATCGGCGTTCACGTTAATCTGCCTGGTTAGATCCCCTTCGCCTTCGGAAATATCCTTGAGGGTCTGGGCAATCGTAACGATAGGTTTGGAAATACGGTGGATGGCCAGGGCCAGGATTACCGAAAGAAGGATGATCATGATCGCCGCGAAAATCGCTGTGGTAAATATCGCATGATTCACCCCGGCAAACACCAACTGTTGGGGAATGGTGGAAACCACCACCCATTCCGCGCCGGGAATGATAGATGAACAGATGATCCGGTCTTTGCCCATGGCGTAAAATGACCGGGTATTCAAGACCTGTTCTTTGTACTCCTTAAGGCCCTGATCCTCAAAAAAATTCAATTTCATTACCGCGTCGCGGTTTTTGTTGCTGATATAGAGGCCGTCTTTGTTGAGCAGCCAAGTATCGAGCCCTTCCACGTCCTTAGCGAAGTTCACAATATCCGTAAGGGAGCTTACCGCGATGTCCATGACGATAACGCCCAAGTCTCTTTTGTTTTTGCCGTAGATCACTGTGGAAAGAGAAGTGGAGACAATACCCGTAGCCATAGCCAAGTAGGGATCCGTGTAACTCACCGCGCCGGCTTTGGCCTTTGCGCCGGTAAACCAAGGCCTCGTACGCTGATCATAGTCCCCGGGAAAGTTCCAAACCGGAAAGAACACCGCGTAACCGTCCGTTTCAAAGGTGGGCGTGTTATTCGCCATAAAAACCTGAGCCACATCGTCCATGGTGTCTTGAATGCGGGAGAAGAACATACGCATTTCTTCAATAGAAACAGCCTCCGCGGTGAGGGCCGCTTCCCCGGAATGTTCGTAAAGCAGATCAATACCCGCCGCGGTCTGATACAGGGCCTGCTCGTGAGCATTGAAAACCCGAATCAGGCTGTCCGTAATGCCCGCGACCTGCTCCCGGGTTATGGTCTCAATCTGCTCGTTGGTGAGAGAGCGCATCCGTATTATAAAAATACCGGATATTACCAAGGTAACTATGAGTATTCCTATCAGGGAAATACCCATCAATACAACGCCGATCGAATATTTAGCCTTACTCATCACAACCTCCTGCCGTTTCCCGCGATTCTCAGGCCCGCTACAATACTTCGATTTTACAACAGCCTCTCTCTTGTTTCAGCTCAAGGCCGAATACCGCATTCATAGGATTAGGAACAAGGTAACGCCGGTATTACGATGCCGACAAGGGTATATTGCTTATTCCCCTGCCTAGCCCTCCGAATTGCGGGGCGAAGCTGGAAGCGGGGAACCCTCCGGGAGCAGCCTCTATGATGTTTGCAATTCCCCTGCGGCCTTACGCGATAAGCCGCGACACTATCGGGCAGTAAGGCCCCTCCTGATTCCGGGGATCTGCCAGCACGCGGTTACACTTAAAAAAAGACCGCGGCGAGTATTATTGAGAAAAAGGAATCAAGAACCGTACTGAATTAGACCGTCCTAAAGGGAAATTACCCGCCGCAGTCTCAAAGGTTTTCATCACTTATTATTCTACCGGGATTCGTAAAAAAGTCAAGAGATATTGCCGCTGACCGGGACAAAAATCTGTAAACATAGTCCGAAGATTTCAAGGATTAATCTATAAAAACAGGAAAAACAAGTCCGGTTTCTGTTTAACAATCCCTGTTAATCCGTGTAACCCGCGGACTTTTCCCAAGCCCGGGGTAAAAGCCTGTAAGCCTCGTTATTGAAACAGGAAGCCGCATACTTTAGCATCCGGCGGCTCCCGGAGTTCTTGTAAAAACCCCTATGGCCGGATATACTGCATCTATGGCCGCGGCAAAAAAAAGAATAGGGCTGATCCTGGCATCAATACATACCGGCGCTTCACAGAACGTATGGTCCAGTTTTGCCAAAATTGCAAGGGCCGAGAGCGCGGCGTTCTTTATTTTTCCCGGAGGACGGCTTAACGCCCGGACGGATTCGGAATATCTGCGCAATTCCGTGTATTCCTTGGCAAATCAGGAAAACCTGGACGGGCTTATCAGTTGGGGCTCCACCATAGGATACACCGGCTCTCCCGAGGAATTCGAACATTTCCACGCGGGTTTTGGTCCGCTGCCCTATGTTACCCTGGCGTATAAGATCCCTGGGCATCCCTGCGTGGAGTTCGACGCGTACAACGGCATGAAAACCCTGGTTGCCCATTTTATCCGGGTCCACCATGCCCGGAAGATCGCCTTTATCCGGGGCCCGAATTTCCACCAATCCGCGGACGCCCGGTTCAGGGGATACCGGGACGCGCTTCTGGAAGCGGGATTGCCCGCGGAACTCAATAGCCCGCTGGTAAGCGAGCCGTTCAACTGGAATAGGGGAGACGAGGCCGCGGCTCAACTGTTTGCAAAACGGGGGTTAGCCCCGGGACGGGATTTCGACACCCTCATCGGTTCCAGCGATATGATGGTGTTCGGCGCGGTAAATTATTTACGGAAAAAAGGCTACCATATCCCTATTGATTACCATGCGGGAGGCTTTAACAATTCAAGCGAAAGCCGGATCCTCGAAAGCCCTCTCTCTACCGTACACATGCCTTACGCGGAGTTGAGCGGCGAATCCTTCAGGATACTGCTTAAACTGCTCAAGCGGAAGAAAGGCGCCCCTATTGAAGATATACGATTACCTTCAGAGGTCATTATCCGGGAATCTTGCGGATGCAGGAATTCCTTCCATACAGGCGGAAAGAAAGCTCCCGGCCCGCAAACCGGAATAGAGGGATCAATAGTAGCGCTCCTGAGCATGGCAGCCAGGGCCTTGAAACTGAATCCCCAAGGCACGAAGGTTCTGCTTTCTCCTGTGATCCGCGCCTTTTTTTATGAAGAGGAGAAACGGTTTTTTCATCTCTTTGAAAAAGCCCTGGTCAGGTTTTTTAATTCCAATCAGGACCCGGAAGTCCTCATTGATCTGGTAGACGCTATATTCTCATCCGGTCTAATCCCGGAGGATACGCTGCTGCGGGTCTCGCCGCCGGTCTATAGCACGGTGTTTCGGATCCAGGAACGGCTCGGTATCCGCGCCCGGCATGAAGCGGAAAAATGGAACAGCGCCCTCAATTCCCTCAAGTGCGAACTCCTGGGAACCAGGGACCGGAGCGGGCTGGTGCGGAGCCTTGCCCGGTATCTGCCGGATATAGGCATTGCCACAGGCTCTATCGTACTGTACGAAGATGAAAAGATTTCAGTCTGGGTAGGAAGTTTCTCGCCCCAAGGGATTGGCCCCCTGAGAGAACAGCGTTTCCCTTCAAAACTGCTGGTGCCGGACCAGGTGAAAGACCAGTATGCAGACGGGATATTCATGGTACAGCCCTTGTTTATTGAAAACCAGTCCCTCGGTTACTTTATCCATAGCGTTCCCTTTTATGACGGGCTTATTTTTGAGGAACTCCGTTCCGCCGTAAGCTACGCCTTAAAAGGTATAGCCTTGATGAACGAGGTGATCCGGGCCGGGAAGATCGCGGAACAGGCGGAACGGGCAAAAACCGAATTCCTCCAATTGCTGGAAAACGAACTCTATGATCCCCTGTCAGGCATGATGGAAACCATTGAATCCCTTGAAAAAAAGATTCCCCCCGGGCATGAGGGTGCGGCCCAAGACGTGCAGGATCTGAAAGCTCTTATCGCCTCCAGAAACGCGGAGACGGGCAGTTTAATCGATTTAATTTTATCCCGCATCGACCGGCTGCCCATAAGCAAAAGGCTTTTTGATCCCGAAGAGTTGCTTCCCGGTATAGGCGCCTTCCCCTTGGTAACGGGAGATATGTCCCGGCTGTCCCAGGGAGTTTCTCTTATCCGGGACGTATACGGGGGAGACTTTTCCGCGGGTCTGGAACAGGGAGGTTTAAGCGTTGCCTTTCATGCGGCGGCTCCCCAGCCTGCGGGGGGCAGAAAAAAGCAGGGCCTCCTCCTTGCGGAGCGGATTTTGCTGTTGCACGGCGGAACCTGTGTCTGGGATGATTCGGTTTGCAGGATTACCCTTCCCTGGACAACCCTTACCGGGCAGGATCCCTTGTACCGGGCGGGGAACCTCCGGGATCAGGTTCTGGCCCTTTCGGATCCTTCCCTAAGGCCCGCGAATTTTTTTGATTTAAAGGCGGTCCAGGACATTGAGCAGGCCGCCGCGCTCCCCGGCCGGATCGCCTGCATCTTCTGGGATACCGATGCCGCGTCCGCCAAGGATATGGTGAAGGTCTCCGCGCTGCGGCGCAGGCCCGAATTCCTGAGAATCCCGTTTTTATGCTACGGCAAAGGGCTGTTCAGAGGCGCTTCGTTTTCAGAAAAAACCCTGATCGACGCGGTGGAGCAGGCGGTTAAGACACCTAAGACGGAAATTCTGCTCTTTATAGGCGTACCGGAGGAGCTTCGCAAAACCTGGGCTTCCTGTATACGCGGCGGGATTGACGAGATCCATATTGCTTCTATAAGCGCTTTTAATGAAACCGTGGCGGAAATAGTTCCCTCTCTGATCGTCTTGAACAGCATCAATCCCGAAACCGTGGAACCGGCGCGCCGGCATCCCCTGACCGTGACGGTTCCCATTGTTATAATAAGCGACCGGATCCGCTCTACTGCGGAGGTGCTGACCTTATGCAGGTATTCCCGGGTCCTCCTCTGTCATACGGGAGTGGCGTCTTCTCCCGAATTTATGAGCCGGATCAGGGCGCTTCTTGAGGGCGATGAGATGCTGCCGCCCCATACCGCCGGGCTGGTCAAAAAGACCTTGCTCTACTTCGACGGTCATACCGCGGCCCATATTTCCCGATGGAAGCTGGCGGAATCGGTCCATGCCAGCGAAGATTATCTTACCCGGATTTTTCATCGTGAGATGGGGCTTTCCCTGTGGGATTATCTTAACCGGTACCGGGTCTTTTTTGCCGCGGGTCTGCTGCGCCAAACCGATGACGCCATACAGGAGATCGCCCTGCGCTCGGGTTTTCAGGATCAGGCCTATTTCTGCCGGGTTTTCAGGAAGCTATACGGTCTTCCCCCGGGGAAACTGCGAAAGTGCAGGGGAGCGGAATGAGGCGGTATACGCTATTGATAGATTCCGTCCCTCCGGGATATACTAGCCTATGCGTTGGCATTGCGGATATCCTATTCAGGAGGAATAATTTATCGGACGGTCATTGAGTTATCCGGCTTGCGGAAAGGGCCTGCGGAACCGCCGGTTCCATCTTCCCGGGAATTGCGGGGAATCTCGGGCGGAAACTGTGAAGGATCCGGAGGGGAGCAATTTTTGCGGGGGGTTTTCTCTCAATCCCCGGTTCCGTTCTCAGGCCGCAGGGCGGGTAAAAGCTCAAAATGCGGCGGCTTCGGCAGGATCGGGTTTTGAAAAGCCCTTTAACGGACAGGCGGCGCGGTGAAAGGTTTGGTAATTCGAGGTTCCTGGAATATTTTTACCGTAAAACCCGATACGCCGGAGTCAACCGGGGAGGAGATACCCTGCCGTATCAAGGGTAAGGTGCTGAAAGGGGCGAAAGGGTACTACAATCCTTTGGCCCCGGGAGACCGGGTCGGCTTTGAGGTTGATCCCCGCCATCCTCAGCAAGGGCTGATTTTGGCAATGGAAGAGCGGCGGAATATGTTCACCAGGCTCAACCGGCTTCAGAAAGGGACCGGCCCTCATAGGTCCGCGGCGGTTCAGGTCATCGCCGCGAATGTAGACCTCCTCCTCTGCGTTACCGCCCCTTCGTCGCCGCCGTTCAGACCCCGTTTCTTAGACCGGCTCCTCATGCAGGCGGAAATCGCGGATATTCCTCCTTTGATTGTCTGCAACAAGTATGATCTTTCAACAGATGATCCTGATGTGGAGGAGCGGCTGTATGATTTTACCCGTATCGGCTATCCGGTGGTCAAAGTATCCGCACGCACAGGAGCGGGTATGGATGCCTTGCGGGAGTTGATAGGGAACCGCTTTTCGGTCCTGCTCGGTCAATCCGGGGTGGGCAAGTCGAGTCTCATCAAGGCGCTGGTCCCGGAAATGTCTATCCGGGTCGGCGCGCTTAATGAAAAATACGACCGGGGGAATCATACCACCACCATATCCACTATGCTGGAAATCCCCGGTACCGGAGGGCGCACCTTCATTACCGACACCCCGGGCATCAGGCGGTTTGTGCCGGAAGGCGCATCCCCGGCGGATGCGATCCTCTATATGCGGGAGTTTGCCCCGCTGTCGGGAAAGTGTACCTATGGGCGCTCCTGTTCTCACAGAACCGAACCGGGGTGTAAAATTATGGAGGCGGTTGCCGCAGGAGTGATCCATGAAGACCGGTATGAGAGTTTTCTTAGGATTCAGGATGATCTAGGCAGCGGCCCGGATAAACCATACCGGGAAAACTAGGCAATAAGTCCCCGGCTGCATTGTTTTTGGCTATCATACTTTTTCACGTACCTATTCCTGAGTTTTAATAAACCCGTGCCATAAGGGCTGGGAAATCAGATTAAGGGCTGGGAAATCAGATTGCGAACAACACGAATGAACCGGATAAAACTATTTATGAGTATTTGTGGTTATTAAAGAGGAGTTATAACTTTGGAAATAATTGAAGATGATCCGCAAGCGGTCTTTCAACATTATGCAGAACTTGTTGAACAGACCGAAGCGGTTTTTGTTAAGATTGCATTAAATCATTTCATTACAACGGATTGTATGGAAAATGCGGTTGACCGCGTATGTTTCAATCATAATAAGTTGCTCGAATGTGTCGTCAGCGCTCGATTGCCGAACCGGGAACGGGCTAAAAGCGCGGTAGATACCGCAATTCTTTCGGCAGCAGTTGCGGTGAAACTGAACTTTTCCTGGGTTCGCCTCAGAAAAACAGTAGAATCTGTATCCCCCAAAATATAGTTGAGAAACCGGGATGCCTCTCCAACGCGGAACAGTGGTATATTGTAACCCATCCTATTCAGAGCTAATTGAAAGATATTCCCATGAGAAAAGAAGAACATTATCATTTAATGCTTGCCCGTAAATTTGGCTTCTTGATTTTGGATATTGATAATACGGGCAGACTAACACGGCAAAATCACTATCACCTTTCCATTCTGACATAGATGTTACTTTAAAATCTTTGGCATTTTTTGCGGTACGGCTTAATCTAAGAGATTTTGCATCTCCTACGAGCGAATAATTATGGAATTTACTTCTTGCTGCTACATCCGCACAATTTGCACGTTCTTTATTAACCGATGCTTTTAGCCCTAATTCTTGAAAACATTTTG
>JAITHW010000227.1 GCA_031279815.1 Treponema sp.
ACGGGCTCCCGGCGACAGCCCGCCGGGAGCCAAAACGATTTGGGCCGGGCTTTCTACGCTCAATACCTTGCTTGCCTACCGCCGCTGGCTGGCGTAATTTTGTGGGTCAAGTTTAGCCCAAGGGACGGGGTATTAAACCCCAAAGGGCTGCGCCCTTAAAATAAAGAAACCACGGATCACAAGGATTATTCTTAAAATCCGTGCCGGTCTGCGGACAATTTGATTATCCCATGTAACCGGCGCTTCTCCAAGGGCCGGCAAGTAAGGGTTTACAACAGAAAACCCGGCGGTTTTTGCGCTTTCTAAGCGCCGGAAAATGTGCGGAAAATCATGAATATATACCGGTTTAGTCTTCCGGATCGCCTGACGGACGTATTACCCGGAAGCCCACGCCGCTGCTCCGATGCGCAGGAGTATCGCTGTTCCGGCAAGCGGAACGCAGGCTTCGAGCAGAGTAGTTCCAGCTTCCGCCCCGGATCACCCGATGATCGCCTGAAGAGGGACCCGTAGGGTCCCTCTGACTCCCAATACGATAGTCCCCATACCGGTCCCAGCACCATTCATAAACATTCCCATACATATCATACAAGCCCCAGGGATTGGCAGGAAAAGTACCTACCGGTGTGGTTTTTTGCCGGTAGGTTCCCCGTACATTATGGGTATAGGGAATGGTTCCATTATAATTTGCCTGATCCGTGGTGATATTATTCCCGGTATAAAAAGGGGTTACGGTCCCGGCGCGGCAGGCGTATTCCCATTCCGCTTCCGTGGGCAGCCGGTAGCCTGTAGTATTCCGGTTCCAGGTTATATGTTCCCGGTTTATCATATAAGCGGGGGTAAGTTTTTCTTGCAAACTCCGAACATTGCAGTAAGCCGCCGCTTCAAACCAGTTCACGTTTTCTACCGGCAGGTTTGCCCCGATAAACCTGCCGGGATTCGTCCCCATCACCATCTCGTATGCTTCCTGAGTTACCGCATATTTCCCCATATAGAAACCGCTTACCCTTACCTGGTGCTGAGTTTCCTGGGCGGACCAACCCGGATCCGTTATAGGGCTTCCCATCATAAAAGTTCCCCCAGGTATTTTCACCAAATCTCCGGGTATAGATTGATTTTTTTCGGATCCCGCCTGTTTTTTCGGTTCCTGTAAAGAGCGTTCATACAAGAGCAGTCCCTGTTTCGCCACTTTTTTAAGCCAGTAGTTCGATTCCTCATACCAAGCTAGTTTTTCAAGTAACACCCCCAGTTCATACATAGCCCGGTAATCCCCTTTTCGCGCGGATCTTTCTAAGCGGTCAATCTCTTTGGCTATCGCGTCTTCTTCAGGCTCCTCCAGTATAGGGAGTACCAAATTCAAGGCTTCTTGGGCTTCCGCTTTGTTCATCCCATAGCCGGCCTGTAAGCGCCGGATCAGCCGCTGTTTGATCGGCTCCAGGTCCCCGGGAGCGCGCATTTCCTGATAACATCCCCCTTCAAGGGCTAGGAGGAACAGACGGATCTCCCGTTTATACTTGCCTTTGGCATAATCATATAACAGACCCCTGCATTGGGCGATATGCTGAAAGATAAGGATTCCCTGTTCCCGAATGATTTGGTTTATAAGTTCCTGAAAACCAGTATACATCACAGTCTGCCTAATACACATAATAGACTGGTACAGAGGATTCGGAAACCAAGATAGCCGGCGCGATACGCGGGGAGGCTATCCCCCCGGTAAGCGGAACGCAGGGTCCTGCCGTCTCCGTTCCAGCTTCCCCCGCGAATCACCCGCTTGGTACCCCAATAAGACCCTGAGGGGTCCTGTTGCTGCCGGGTATCGTATGCCCAATACCAGTCCCAGCACCATTCCAGCACATTGCCATGCATATCATACAAGCCCCAGGGGTTTGGAGGAAAACTTCCCGCCCCGGTGGTTCTTTGACGGCCAATCCCTTTGGGGTTTTTGTTATAGGGATACTGCCCGTCATAATTTGCCTGATCCGTGGTGATGTTATTCCCGGTATTAAAAGGGGTTACGGTCCCGGCGCGGCAGGCGTATTCCCATTCCGCTTCCGTGGGCAGCCGGTAGCCGGTGGCTTCCCGGTTCCAACTCACCTGTTCTCCCTTTATGTGATACGCCGGAACAAGCCCTTCCCGAATACTCCGGGCATTGCAGTAAGCCACAGCGTCGAACCAGCTTACTTTTTCTACCGGCAGATCGGTCCCTTTGAATTCGCTGGGATTGGTCCCCATTACCGCCTCATATTCCCGCTGGGTCACCTCATACCTTCCCAGAAAGAACCCTTTTACCTTGACCGGATGCAGGGTTTCATCTGCCGAACGCTCCGGTTCTGTTTCGGGACTCCCCATCATAAAAGTTCCTCCCTCTATTCTGACAAACTCCGTGAGGTTCTCCCTTGTATTACCGATCTTATTCCGGTTAGGGCCGGGATCATAGCGGGGGCAGGTTTTCATGGTTTGTACCAGATGCTCATACAAAGCCATACATTGCTCTGCGGATTTTTCAAACCAATCCGCGGCCGCTTCATAACGTTTCAGCTTTTGAAGCAGCCTGCCCAATGTATACTTGGTACGATAATCCCCTTGGGGCGCTATTTTTTCTAAGCGGGCAATCTGTTCTTCATCGGTTTCGGTATGTTTTTCTATGCCTGCGGCTAATATGGCGATGGTTTCTTCCGCGATTTCCCGTGCAATGCCGTAGTCATCCTGGAATTCCCGTATTAAGGCTTGTTTCGTCAACTCCGGTTCCACCGCTTTAAGGAGTTTCCGGTGATAGCCTGCTTCAAGACTCTGGAGAAACAGGCGAATTTCCCGCTTAAACACGCCTTTGGCATAGTCCTGTAAAAGGGCTTTGCAGAGGGTGCCGTTTTCGAGGATCACGATGCCCCGTTCCTGTATGAGTCGGTTCACTAGATCCTGAAAAGTTCTCCGCATTATAACCTGCCTTACACGGGGTCTTTATTTTCCAGTATAGTACAATTTAGACAATTGAAAGTAAACGGGTTATACCGAGGCAAAAGCATATAACTTTTGAAGGATATAAAAAGCCCGCAGCTTAACAGGGATTTCGGTACATAGCGCTGGAAATAGTAATCATTGGTTCCTTGAAATATTCTCCTTATCCGCGCTATTCGATTGCGTATCACCTTTTTAACCGGTGAAATTAATCCGTGAAAATCCGTGTAACCTGCGGAACCGTGTTTAAATGCTTTTGCCCTGACGGTTGTACTCTGTTCCCTTCACAGTTGGCATTTCATGGTATACAATAGAAAGATATGGTGATCGATTCCATAGGAAATGCCGCGGGCAGGGCGGTTCCCCCCGCGGGTAGTACCGGGAAAAACGCGGCTCCCCCGGGGGACAGCCGCCGGAAGGATCAAAGCGGTACCGGCAAGAGGAAGCTCAACGGCCGAGCCGGATCCCTTATCCCGAGAGACGGGCTTTCTGCCGTATCCTTGCAACAGGTGGTATGATGAAAGAGCGATGCGCCGCAACAGATCCGCGGTTTCTAAAAGTAGCGGGTATCCCTAATGCTCCGGAACAACGGCCGGGAGACGGCATCCTCATCAAGCCCCTATCTCAAAACCTAAGCCCTCAACCTGAAGCTGTTCAGCCTGAACAGGAGGCCCTCCGCCTGCCTCTGGGGAAGATCGGTCTGTTACGGCGGATTAAACTCATCATTTTTTGGAGCCATACTATGCCATTATTACCTTTTTCAAACCAACAGATAGACATCAGTCAAGCCAAGCTGGCGGTCCTCATTGATGCGGACAATACTCAGCCGGCTATTATTGAGGGCCTTTTAGACGAGGTCGCCAAATACGGAATCGCCAGCGTCAAACGGATCTACGGGGACTGGACCAGTACAAACCTCCGGTCATGGAAAGACAGGCTCTTGGAGTACGCGATCCAGCCTATCCAGCAGTTTTCTTATACCAGCGGCAAGAACGCCACCGATTCCGCTATGATCATCGACGCCATGGACCTGCTCTACAGTCAAAAACTCGACGGCTTCTGCATTGTTTCCAGCGATTCCGACTTTACCCGTCTTGCGGCCCGGCTCAGGGAAAGCGGTCTTACCGTATACGGCTTTGGGGAAAAGAAAACTCCCCGGGCTTTTGTGGCGGTCTGCGATAAATTCATCTACACTGAAATCCTCAGGGACGACGTACAGGAAGACAGCGATGAAGACGACTCTAAGCCCGTATCCCGGGTCCGCAAGGACTTCAAAAGCGACCGCCGCCTTCTGAAACTGCTCCGGGACACCGTGGAGGACCTGGCCGATGAATCGGGCTGGGCTTATCTCGGCGCGGCGGGTCAGAAAATTACCAACCGATCCAGCGAGTTCGATCCCCGGAACTACGGTTTCAAAAAACTGGGGGATCTCTTCCGGGCCATGAATCAATTTGAAACCGAAGAACGCCCCCAGGAAAACGGTACCGGACGGCTGGTATACATCCGGTGGAAAAAGTGGAAGGGAAGCGGCCTGTAGTGAACCGCCGGGGACTACGCATCTGGTATGCAACAATTCCTCTGCCTTAAGGCGGAGGATTCTTGTTTTAACGGGAGCGCCGGGAAGATACCGCTTGATTTTTGCAAAACCGCCGTCTACAGCCTGTTCATGCCCGTCTTTCCGCGTCCTGCGGGGCTTTTTTAAGCCCTTGACGCCGGACGTATCCGGGCAACCTTTTTATTAATTAGGGGATTTCTAAAGAATACCATGAAAGATACCGTAATTATAAGCAATGAACAGAATAAAGTATCTTTTGCCCCTTTGGGTTGGAGTAGTTATATACACCCTATTTTCCGTGTTAAAGGGGCCTATCGGCATATCCGCATATAATCAGCTCAAAATAGAGCAAGAAAAACTTCAGGCAAATATGGATTCTCTGCAACTTATTAATAAAGAATTGGAAAATACCAAAGATTCCCTCATGTATGATAAGGATACTATCGCGGTTTATGCCCGGGAGTTGGGTTATAGGTCCAGAAACGAGCGTTTTGTCCGGATTGTGGGTTTTGACGGAACCAAAAAACAGCGGGCCGAACCCGGCCGCTTGGCCGTCTCGGTTCAGCCGGAATATATTTCCGACTGCGCCATAAAGATCTGCGCTTTTTGTATTGCCCTGGGGACTTTTTTATGTATCCTAATCCCGGATATCCTTCAAAAAAGAACAAATCGTCAGAAGACCCGGAAAACAAATACCTATTCCCGCCCCCGGGAAGAACGCCGCAAAGCGGCTTCTTGATTCGAGGAGGGCTGTAATGAAAAGACCGGTCGGTATCTTTTATGCGTATTGGGTACATGAATGGGATGTTGATTTTTTACCCTTTGTGGACCGGGTAAAAAGACTTGGATTTGACTTGCTGGAGCTTCATGCCGCGGTACTGGCGCATCGGGACCGTGCATACCGGCTTAAAGTGAAGGAAAAGGCCGACAAAGAAGGTATCCTGCTCTCTTACGGCATGGGGCTGGATAAGGGATACGATCTTTCTTCCCTGGATGAACAGGTACGTTGCAGGGGGGTCGATCACATGAAAAAAATCATTAAGGCTATTGGTGAAATGGGAGGCGGGCTTATAAGCGGTACCGTGCATAGTTACTGGCCTGCGGTGTTCCCTAAAGACATGGACGGCAAAGCCCTTATGCGTGATCAAAGCCTGAAAAGTATGCGGGAATTGGCGCCTTTTGCGGAGGATCAGGGAGTTATGCTGAATGTGGAAGTAATAAACCGGTTTGAACAGTTTCTCCTCAATACCTGCGCGGAAGCGGTAGCCTATGTCGAGGAGATCAATAGTCCGGCCTGCAACATACTGCTGGATACCTTTCATATGAACATTGAAGAAGACTCCTTTGAGGAAGCGATCCGCATGGCCGGGAATCGTCTCGCCGAGTTGCACCTAGGTGAACCGAATCGTAAACCGCCGGGCATGGGGCGTATGCCCTGGGGTGAAATCAAACAAGCTCTGGATGCGATTAACTTTACCGGCCCCTTAGTGATGGAACCCTTCATCACCCAAGGAGGTTCCATAGGCCGGGCCATAGGGGTCTGGCGGGAATTGATGCAAAACCCGGACCTTGACGGTTTAGCGGAACAAGCGGCGGCGTTTGTAAAACAGCGCCTGAGATAAGCCCTCTGTAACAATGCGGCTTATTCCTCATTCCTACTTTACACCTCCCTTTATTTGTTGTTATAGTAATTATATGTTGCTATCTGAGTTAGGCGCTCCCCTAGAGGGGTTACAGGCGCAAATCTATGAAACCTGGAGGCGTCTTTGAGGACGCGTCTTTTGGGCAGCGAATTGAGGAGATAGAAAAACAAGCGGGAGCGCCGGATTTTTGGAACGATCCGGCAAAAGCGGAGAAGATCATAGGAGAACTCAAGACCCTGAAAAGCCGGTATGAGCCGTGGAAAAACCTTCGGGCGGAACTTGATGATCTTCAGGTGTTGTATGAGTTGGCTGGGGAAGCCGGGGGTGAATCCCACACGGCGGAAATTGAGGCGACTTTAAAAAATCTCACGAGCCGGTATGAAAAGCAGAATATTCTTGAACTCATGAGCGGGGAGGTAGACAAAAACGGCTGTTTCCTCACCATTCATTCCGGCGCGGGGGGAACCGAAGCCTGCGATTGGTCTCAGATGCTCTACCGGATGTATCTCCGTTGGGCTGAACGGCGGGGGTTTTCTGTGGAAGAGCTTGATTCCCTGGAAGCCGAAGGGGGCATCAAATCCGCCACAGCCAAAATCGAAGGGGACTATGCGTACGGATACCTCAAAGGCGAATCCGGGGTACACCGTTTAGTGCGGATATCTCCCTTTGACGCCAATGCGAAACGGCATACTTCCTTTGCATCCGCGTATATATTTCCGATGCTGGACGATTCTATTGAGGTTGACATCAGGCCCGAAGACCTCCGGGTGGATACCTACCGTTCGGGCGGCGCCGGGGGACAGCATATCAATAAGACCGACAGCGCGGTTCGTTTTACCCATCTTCCTACAGGTATTGTGGCAGCCTGCCAGAATGAGCGGAGTCAGATTAAGAATCGAGCTATTGCCATGAGTATGCTCAGAGCCCGGCTCTACGAATACTACCGTCAAGAAAAAGAGAGGGAAAACGAGAAGTTCGCCCAGGAGAAAAAAGGTATCTCCTGGGGAAACCAGATCCGCTCCTATGTGTTTCAGCCCTATACTATGGTTAAAGATTACCGAACCAAGGCGGAGATCGGGAATATACAAGCCGTTATGGACGGGGATATTGATTGCTTTATTGAGGAGTATCTGCGTTTTGTTTGGAACAATTCCCACACCTCATAGAATTGTATCCCTTATGGGGTCTGTCGCTCGAAAAAGCTGCCTCTTTCTCATCTTATTCGGTTTCTTTGGCCCCGGCGCGTATGCCGGGGGAAAACCGGAAACCGGGCAAGAACCCCGAAACCCGGAATGGGTTCTTGCGGTAACCGCTTTCGACGTATCCGCTCTTCCTCCGGCCCGGCAAGTCATCGGGGACTTGCTGACCAAGAGTCTCATAGACAGTCTGAACACCATTGCGTATCGAGTCAGAGTATCCCCGGAATACATTTATTATCAAGAATACGCCCGGTCAAAAGATCGGGCGGCCGCGGCGAAAGCCCTGGCGGCCAAACGGGGGGAACGGGATCAGCTCCTGTTTCAAGGGGATCCGGAATGGAAATACCGGAAAACCCTCAAGACCAAAGAGGAAGAAATAAAGAAGCTGGAAGAGAGCCTGAAAACCGCCGAAGAAGAAGCTCCCCCGATTGCTCTTGAACCAGCCTTCAAACTCGCGGAAACCAACATGGCCGGCACCTTTTCGCCGCCGCCCAAAGCGGGAGGAGAATACCGGTTCTGTGTAAGCCAGAAAGCCGATGCGTTTCTTGCCGGGAGCCTGATCGAATTTCACGGCCGTTTATACGCCGTTCTGCGGCTGTATACCCTCTATAGCCAGTCTTTTCAGTATGAAGATACTGTTATTTTTTCTATTGAAGATACCCGCCAAGGGGTAGATGAACTGGCAGGCAGGGTGGTGGCCGCGGTTTCCGGGTCCAGGCCCGGATCCATCCTGATCCGCGGGACCCCGGAAGAGGCCGTCATCTTAATAGACGGCGCCTTTGCAGGCCGCGGGGAAGCGGGCCCTCTGGAACACCCCCCCGGTTCAGTGGAAATCCAGAGCTTTGCGGATGATTATCAAGCCCTGAATATCCCTGTGGAGATTCATGCCGGTGAACTGGCGGAACTGTATATCAATCTACAGCCTCTGAGCAGGGAAGCCCTGACCATCACGGTTCCCGATGAATCCGCCAGGGTCTATCGGGGCGCTTTGTACATTGGGCAGACTCCCCTGCCGGTGGAAATCCCCACCGGGCAATCTACCTACTTCCATGTGGAAACCCCGGAAGGGAAAACCGCCTCCGCAGTTAGACCGGGAGGCGGCACTGGGGAAACCTTAAACGCCCTGTTTTTGCAAACAAGCATACCAAGCACCGGAGCGGAAGGGCGGGTTGCCAAGGCCAGGCGCAAATTCTATGGAGCTTGGGCGCGGTTTTGGATTGCCCTGCCCACTGCATTTCTCCTACAGGGGATAAGCGACAGCCAGGTACGGGCCTACAACACTACAGGCAATGCGGAACTCTATCAGCCCGCACAAAACAGTTACTATATTGCCATAAGCGCATGGGTCCTATTCGGTCTGGTCAGCGCGGAGGTTCTGTTTCGCGCGGGCGTCTATATATATAGTTCATGGAAAGATGCTGATCCCTTGGTGCGATCACCATCTCAGAAAATCAATTAAGGATAGCGGGGTATTATGGGATTCAAGTTTACCGAGCGGTTAAAACAATTTTTTGGTATCCGAAAGGCCGTTTCAGAAGAATTCTTTGAGGAATTGGCGGATCTCCTGGTGGAAGGAGATTTCGGTCCTATAGGAGCCTATAAGGTGGTGGACACCCTGCGGGAGCTTTGCAAAACGGAGAAGATTGACCAGGGAGACGGGGTGCGTCTGGCTTTGGCGAAACTGCTTGAGAGGTCCCTGGCGGAACCGGAGCAAAACAAAGCCGCGGCTATCGGCCCGGAGGATAAGACATTAACGGTTATCCTTCTATTGGGGGTGAACGGAGTGGGGAAAACCACCACTGCGGCGAAATTAGCCTGTCAAAGCCGTTCCCAAAAGCGGAAACCCATCCTTGCCGCGGCGGATACTTTTCGCGCGGCGGCGATCGATCAGCTCAAAATCCACGGAGAACGGCTGGGGGTGCGGGTGGTGGCTCACAAACACGGGGGAGACCCCGCGGCGGTAGTCTATGATGCCCTTGAAGCAGCCCAATCCGGCGGGGGAGATCTGATCATTGCGGATACCGCGGGGCGTATGCATACCAAATCCGCCCTGGTGGAGGAACTCAAAAAGATAGATCGGATAGTAGAGTCCAAAGCCGCGGGGGCCCGGTATATCAAATGGCTGGTGTTGGACGCCACTACCGGCAGAAACGCCTTGGCGCAGGCGGAAACCTTCCATGAAGCGGTCTCTTTAGACGGAGTGATTCTGACTAAATTGGATTCCAGCGCCAAAGGGGGGGTGGTTTTCTCCCTAGCCGAAGATCTGAAGCTGCCGGTGATCTTTACCTGTGACGGGGAGAAATACGAGCATATTAAACCTTTTGATCCCCATGTCTATTCGCTGGAATTTGTGGGTCTTGAGTAGGATTTACCGCTGGCTGCCCGCGCTGGTCCTGATCGCCGCTATGGCGGAGAACGCCTCCGCGCAGCAGTGGTATCGTTCCAACCCTGCGGGTATGGCCTTGGAACCGGTTCTCTCCAGGCTTGCGGCGTTGCGGAATAATTATTGCCTTTCCATAGAGTTCCCGCCTCCCGGGGAACTGCCTGCATACGTACAGGAATACCATAGACCCTCATATCGGATCGAACTTCATACTCTCTATGAAAACGGGCAAGAATCAAGGCGCCGGTGGATATTCAGGGATACTGACGGAGTTACCCGGTTGGTTTCCTCCTTGAACCTCGGGCCGGGTTTGGAAGAGGCTTCTCAACCGGTCCTGCCGGTCAAAGATACGTCTGAGGGCGAACCTCCCCGGGGAGAAGAACCCTCCGGCAGGGAACCTGCAACAGCGCCTTCAAGCGCGGGTCCTGCGGGATTCATCGAAATCTATGACGCGTATAATCTTATCACCGAAGAACGCCGGTTTTCCGAAGAAGGGTCTGAAAATATCACCGCGTACTTCTATAATAAGCAGGTTCTTATAAAAGCGGAAACCTGGTTGAAAACCCCGGTATCTGTAGAGCAGGAAGGGGAAAGCAATGAACCGGCCCTTACCCTGATCACTACGGATAATTACCGGTATAGCCGTTCCAATTCTCTGAGGGCAATCGAGCGGGTGTATCATGAGGCGGTTTCCGCAGACCATGCCGGAGAAGACCGGCTCACAAGGCTTCGGTTTCCCCATCTGGGCTTGAATTCCAGAGCGGACGAACAGTTTGTTACCCCCGGTACGCCCTATAAATCGGAATTCCTACAGGATGTTATCATGGATTCCGGTTTTAAGCCGGGAGATCGGGTCGTATACACCACCGATGAGCGGGGTAAGGTTTTGACCGAGACCAGACGGGACGCGGAAGGCGCGATCCGGGGGGAAATCCGCAATATCTGGGCCGGAGACCGGTTGGAATCAATAGAATGGAAAGCGGGATCAGATGAACGGCGAACCGAATATGAATACGACCGCAAGGGAGAACAGGTATTTGAGCGGAATTACAACAAAGGGGCGCTGGAGCGGACGGTCCGCCGAGAAAACGGCCGGGAAATAGAGGAGTTATATATGAACGGCGCGGTGATTCTCCGGGCGATTTGGGAAGAGGGGCGCAAAATTTCCGAAGAACGGATTCGTCCTTCCCGGACCGGTGAAAGATAGAATCTATGTATACCTTTTCCCCGGAAGTTTTGTGGGATTTATACATGAGGAAGGAGAGAAACCCATGAGCCGTTTGAACTGCCGCCGTTCTTGACCCTGGTTTTCGCGATGTACTGCCGGACGCTTAGTCCGGCCTCTTTTTTAAAAAGCGCACGGATGAACAGCTTATTTCTGAGCGGCGATGAGGAAAATACCCGGGATCTTGCCGCAGGTTGCGCGTTCACGCTCAATCCGCAGGCATATTTTCCGGTTCTCTCATACCCCTCCGCATTAAGCGCTGCGGGGAAGGTGTCCGTTACCGCGGCCGTTACCGGGGGAAAGAGCGCTGATGAGGATTACACTCAGGAATTCGACATTACCCTTACCGATCCGCTGAACCCCGGCATAGGGAGTATAAGCATCACTCAGGAAACGGGCGTAACCGAAAGTGATTTGAGCGTCTCCGGATCATGGTCTTCGGTTATTACCATCACCGGCTCCGCGGGGTACGGCGTATATGAGTGGCGGATTGACGGAACCCCGCGGCCCGGGGCAAGCGGCGCTGCGCTCCAGGTGAACGCCGCTGCGGAGGGCATGACCAGGGGCGCCCATTGGGTAACGCTCAGGGTAGTCAAAGCCGGACTGTCTTATTCGGCAGCCAAGAGTTTCACCGTTGCCTATTAAATAAAGCAGTATTCTTAGTCAGCTACCCCCATTCCTTTAGGGGTTGGGTAGCTTCCCTCAATATGTAACGCCATATTGAAGAACCCTATTAAATCGCATTGACGATGAGAAAGAGGTATGCTATACTAGAAATATCTAGTTTAGAAAAAACTATTATCTTTTCTTTTTGGATTAAGCCATGCGATATTTTGATACTCATGCCCATATAGGGCTCATAGTTGATGACCCTATTGAACAACTCATAGTCATTCAGG
>JAITHW010000253.1 GCA_031279815.1 Treponema sp.
GGAACGTTATGCGAAATGGATTTTGAAATTTTTGAAAAAATAATGAAAACATTTGACAAAAAATATTATAGGTGTTTTTGCCATAGAACTGCTAGGAGGTAAATTATGAAGGTAGAATACAAGGTTTGGGTGGAGACAAGGAATAAAAGGGGGGCCGGTACGGATAATGATGTGTTCCTTCAGATGTATGCCCTCGACCCGCTAACCGGAGCTGAAAAAACCAATGATGAATTCAATCTTGGTGATTGTCTTGTTGACCCGGGTAATCGATTTGAGCAAAACGACGAAGAGTGGGGCAGGAAGACTTTGGAGGACATCGGCCGTCCACACAAGATTGCCGTGCGGATTAGCGGCGGGCTTTATGATGCATGGTGCGGCGCCCGTATCTATATAGAGCGGCAGAAGACGCCGCAAGATGATCCTGACGATCTTGATATAAACAAAAAAGTTCATTTCGAGATGGGCCGTTGGTTCGAACCCGGTTGCGGAGCGCATATATTTTACGGGAATCCCGGCGCCTTGGCCGAAAAATTCATCAGCTCGGAAACAAGGATAGTCTACGCGGAAACAAACTATGTTCTTCTGCCTCCGGGAGCCGAGTATGAGGTCTATTTCAGCTTCATGTCTGAAAAGTCTCTGCGCATACGAGATATGAGTGTTGGTCAGACTGTTCATAAAGTACACGCTGATATTGAAGCTAACTTTGGACATAAAGCGGGCCAAAGTGGGGGAACCGAAGGCGGCGTCAAAGGCGGTTTTGGGTATTCATACAAGAATCTTACTCAAAAGGTGCATGAACAAGAAACGATAGAAAAAAATTCTAGTTCAGAAGGTACAAAACTCGTATTGAAAAACACCGGTAGCGGACAGGAGTATAAAGCCTCTTACTCGGAGTTTCGGGACTTGGATACCTTGATTTCTAGGCCCCTCGGCGATAATAAGCTCTACGCCGTTGTGTTCGTAGCCGTTGAGTTAATTGTAACGAGGCAGCGGCAAAACAGCTCCTCAAAGCTTTCCTTTAGGGCTGACCGATGTTCCGTTGGTAAACGAGTATGGGGCGCCATCGAACTCAAGCCCGTTACTGAAGGCGAAAAAACGATATACAAATTCACTTTTGCCGGAAAAGAAGCGCTGTTTTCTGTTGATGCAATTCAGAATATTATACAGCCGAAAACTAGCGACAGGTAAGACAGTGATTGATTTGCGCCGCAGATGGCGGCCGAAAAAATTTAGGAATACTAGGGCGTGTTTACACTACGCAAAGTGATACAAATACAGGCCGGGAAGACAAAGGCGGCAAACATTCGGTACAGTTTCTCATATCGCGTGAACACACACCGGAACCCCTTAAGCCGCCGGAACAACCGCTCCGCCCCGTTCCGCCGTTTGTATAACTCGGTATCATAATCCCACGGCCGCATCCGGTTGCGCTTCGGCGGTACTACTGGATTAAACCTCAACTGCCACGCCGTCAACCGGGTTAGGTCATCCTCATAGGCACGGTCTATCAGCAGCGGGACCGTCCGTTCCAGAGGCCCGACGGTTTCCAGCAACAGCCGCCCGGCCCACGCGTCCACGACGTTCCCGGCGGACAGGCTGAACGCCTCCGCCCGCCGGTCTCCCGTTGCCAGCGCGTGTATCTTCGTATTCCAGCCCTCGCGGGCCTTCCCTATCGCCTGCGGGCCGTTTTTTCCCGCCCCGTGCGCGTCAGGGCGGGCCTTGACCGCCGTTGAATCAAGCGCATACACCTCATTGCCGGTCAGCCCTTCCGCCGCAAGCGCCGTGTACACCCGTTCCAGTACCCCGTTTTGCGACCACCGGTCCAGCCGCATATAGACGGTGTGCCAATTTCCGAAACGCTCCGGTAACGCCCGCCATGTACACCCGTTTTCGCACCGGTAGATAAGCGCGTTGAGCAGTATCCGGTTTTCAATTGTGGGCGGGCAGCAGGGATGACATTTCCGGCGCTTTTTCGCTAGGTTGTTATCGAGGATAGGTTCTATCTTTTTTACCGCGATAATGGGAGTTCCGTTTTACGGCTAGGGATAGGCAGCTTTGGCTTCGTGTTTTTCACTCAAAAATTACCCGCCGAGCTGCTTCCTCCCACGCTTTTTACTAAGGGCGTAGCCCTTTATGGTTTAATACCCCGCCCCTCTGGGGCGGACATGGGGGTGCGGGGGATTTGTTCCCCCGCATATGCAAATATTTCAAGGAGAAATCTTCACAATACCGCAGGGCTCTGCCCTGCGGATATTTATTCAGGTTCCGGTTCGGTTTTAAACTTATCAATAAAGAAACATTTGATAAAAGATGCGATTTGCAGTACAAAGACAAACAATACCAGAAAGCCCGCAACCGCCGCAAGAGCTTTGACGCCGTCCACCCCCTGGGTGCCGCCGCCGAAAGCCGCCATAATGATGGCTATGACAGCGATTGAGATACCCCAAACCGCCTTTATTTTTGCCGGCGGTTCTGTACCTATAGGTACGTTACGGACACACATGGAACCGATATTGACCAGCGTCGCATCGGCATTGGTTATGAATGATATAAGGATAATCAGAATATTCACCGGCACAACAATACGTCCAAGTCCGAAAGGGAGATTCTTCAAAAATTCCCAGAGGGCAAAAATAGCGCCGTTCGCGTTAATAACCCCCACGAGGTCGGCGGTTCCTTTTATCTGCATATCAATAGCGCTTGCTCCCCAGATTGAAAACCAGAGAATACCAAAAAACGACGGAAGAATCCAGTTCACAATCATGTATTCCCGGATTGTTCTGCCATAGGCGAGCATAGCAAGGAAGATGCCGGTAACCGGCGCATAGCCAACCCAGAAAGCCCAGTCAAAGAGGGTCCACCACTTGGTAAGGGCTTCGCCGCCAATATCAATGGGATCGAGTCCCCAACGGAAAAAATTGTGGAGCCATTCCGCTATGCCGGCAGTTCCCATGCGGAGAATGAAAATAGTCGGCCCTGTGATCAAAAGAAGAACCAGCAAAGCATAATAAAACCAGGCATTCGCATTTGCCAGGACTTTAAGCCCTTTATCCATACCAATATAGGAAGAAAATGTGAAGATCAGGGTGGTTATCACGCCGATACCGATGTAGAGGCCGAGGTTGGTATCGGCGACCCCATAGGCGCCTTTAAGCCCCGACATAACCAGAGTAATGCACATGGTTAGTCCGGTTATCAAACCGATAGTGAGCGCAAGCATTGAGAGGGTATCTATGATCGCCGAAAACCCGCTCTTCCCAATGGTTTTGCCAAAGAGGGGCTTAAACGTTGCGGTAACCGTAAGGGTGTCCCGCTTATGGTAGTAAATATATGCGACAAGGAGTCCGCACATCGCGTAAATAGCGTAAGGAATAAAAGTCCAGTTATAAAAACTGCGGGCCATTGCGAAAACCGCAGCGTTTATTGAAAACGCCTCGATACCAAGCTTGTCGAGTTCGCCATAGACGTTGCCATAATAGATAAGCGGCTCATTCACCCCCCAAGTTACTACGCCGGTTGCGATACCGCCGGTAAGAGCCATAGCAAACCAAGTCCAAAAACCATACTTAGGTTTAGCATCTTTACCTCCTATCCGCAGGTTCCCAAGTTTGGTGAGAGTAACAATACAGACCAGGATCAGGCTCATCATCACCGAAATTTGGAAAAGCCAGCCAAAATTATCAAGAGACCAGTTAAAGAAAGCATTGGATCCCTTAGTCAATACATCTTTGTTAAAGATGCCAAGCAATGCCGCACTGCCTACCACTATGTATGCGGGAATGAATACTTCCCACCGAACCGACTTTTTCTCTAAAGCGCTGTTAGACATAAAAACCTCCTTGATTAATGAATATCACATCCGGGCCTTCAACCTGAAAACTGCCGGATTGCGGTTATTCGATGTTTATACGGGCAGCTTTCAGCATCGCGCCGGTCTTGACCAGCCGGTAACTCGCCTCGATATCGGGAGAAAGGGCCCGGTCATTATCGTACCAAGGTACCGCGCTCCGATAGAGTTCATAGGCCGCTTCCGTCGGCTTCGCAAGTTTCAGGTTCGGGTTCTGCCGCTTACGCAGGGTAATCGCCTGAGCCGCATGCATCATTTCTATACCGAGAATATACCACATATTATCGGTTATCCGTCTAAGCCGTTGGGCTATATGCGGTAAATTACTCGCATGGTCTTCAATTTCTCCGGCTAAGGCAATATAGTCCGCCGTAGAAGGATTCGACAAATGCCGAATCTCTGTGTCCAGAGAAGCATAACTTTTTTGAACCGCTCCAAAGGCGTGAACCAAAGTTTCATCGGGAGTAAGAAAACGGGGCAGCCGTGAAAATCCTGGGGTTCCGAGTTTTGTCATGCGGTAACAAGACATCCGGGACACATGGCTTAAACTAATAGCGAGCATCTCAAGGCCGACGGCAACGCTGGTAACCTCAAAGTTGGAACAAGAAATAATCCGCCTTTCCTCCGGCAGAAGGCACGGATTATCATCAGATGAATTCATCTGTATTTCGGCAAATTTATTCACAAAATCCAGCGCGTCCCGCAGCGTCCCATGGACATATACCCCCGATCGGAAGCATATCGGGTCTTGCACCGGTTTTTCAGGATCGTTCTCATAAATATAACTCCCCTTGATAAAGGATCGAACCAGCGCGGCGCTTGCTGACTGACCGGGCATACCCCGGGCTTCATGCACCTTGGGATCAAGCGGCGATGTGTTTCCGTTGAGCCCTTCCAGGGACAACGCATAAATGAGATCCGCCTGATCCGCAAGGCCGTAGATATCCGCCAGCACTAAAGCCGCTTGAGCCATGCCGAAAGCATTGGAACTCACTATAGCAAGCCCGTCCTTGGGGCCTAAGGTTATTAAAGAAAGCCCTGCCTTTTGGTGAGCTTCGGCGGAACTCATTCTGACCCCTTCATATATCACCTCCCCCTCGCCTATCATAGCAAGTCCTATGTGGGAGAGAATAGAAATATCCCCTTCTCCAACAGAGCCGCGCTCCGGTACTGCCGGATGAAGTTTCATGTTCAGAAAATCCGCATACCGGAAAGCGATCTCCGGCTGTATGCCCGTGTTGCCCCGCAACAGGCAGTTAAGCCGTATCGCCATAGCGGCGCGCACCTCGGCTTCAGGCGCCTCTTCACGGATACCGAGGGTATGGGAGCGTATGAGATTTTCATTGTAATTCTTGAAGTATGCTGCGGCGATGTGACGGTCTTTGTTCCAGCCGACTCCTGTATTAAACCCATAAACGGGCGTGTCTTGGCCGACAAGATCATATACCAGCCTGCGAGAATCCCGGAGCCGCGCCTCCCCGCCGGGCGATATTGCTACGTCTTCACCTTCACAGGCAATAGCCCGCAGCCGCTTAAGGTCAAGGTCTTTTCCATTTAGTATAACCATGTATTATCCTTAATTTTAAACTAGTGTAATGCGGCGGCAATCCGGCCTGCTGAAAGCGGTAAATCTGTGAGAGATGTCCCTAATGCCCGGTTCACCGCATTAATTATAGCCGGAGCAGAGGGTACCGATGCAATTTCCCCGATGCTCTTGGCGCCGAAAGGCCCGCCTTCTTCTCCCTCCTCAATGAACATAACCTCCACATCAGGCATATCCGGCGCATTGATAAGGGAATACTTGTCAAAATTATCCGCCGAAGGATGCCCTTGCGCGTCAAAACCTAAGTCTTCAAGCAGCGCCATCCCTATACCCATCTGTACGCCGCCGGTTATCTGCCCTTCGGCATATCCGTAGTCTATTACTTTACCTGCATCATGTACCGCAAGATAGCGATCAATATATACCCGCCCGGTCATGGTATCCACCGCAAGATCGACAAAATGAGCGGCGTAAGAAGCGGGATTATGCATAGGGCGATGTTCATACCGCGCTTCAATTGAAGTACGGTTTTTCATCTCAATCAGACGGACCGCTTCGCCTATAGAAACCGTCTCATTCCCAACACGGATAAAACCATCATCAAGAAGAGCCGCCTCGGCGTTCCAAAGTTTTTCGGTTTCGGCAAGCAAAAACGCAAGGGTTTTTTCAGCGCAGAGCCTGGCGCACTCGCCCAACACAAAGATGCCCCTACTGGCTTGACAGCCTATATCGTATCCGTGAGTCATTGTATCCGCTTCTGTTATGGTAATGCGTTTCGGCTCTATACCGGTTACTTCGGCAACAATACGGGATATTGCGCTGGTTGCGGCGTTCCCCATCTCCTGAAGCCCTGCCCTAAGTATCACAGAACCGTCTTCCAAAAAACGCATCGACATCACGGCAAAATCGTGGTAGATAGTCTTGTAGTACCCATTGCCATGAGTAACGCAGGCAAACCCTGCGCCCTGCCTGAACCGTCCTGATCTTGAAGGATGCTTCCGTTTTTCCCAGTCAAATACTGCAAGCCCTTGTTCAAGACAATCCCGGATTCGGGCATTGCCCAGAGAAGCCGCGCCGGAGGGATCCTCATCATAGGGATTCACCAGATTTTTCATCCTGAATTCAACCGGGTCAAAGCCAAGCCTGCGGCAGAGAAGGTCCGTATGTATCTCGGTAATCGCATGAAGTTGGGGTGAACCGTAGCCTCGGCAAGCTCCCGCAGGGGTCGTTGAAGTACGCACGGCCTGCCCTTCAAAGTGTAATGCCGGAATCTTGTAGAGCCTCGATGCCTTTTTGCCCATTGCCATCAGTACCTTCTTCGATCCGGATAAGTAGGCTCCTGCGTCAACCGTAATATCAAAACGGCGTCCAAGTATTACCCCTTCAGAGTCAAGGGCGGTTTCAATATACCCCTCCGTTGCAGCCCGGGTACGAGTACCAAGCATGGTTTCTCTGCGGTTCATTTCGATATATACCGGTTTGCCCAGTTTCCATGCCGCCCATGCACAGAGAGGTTCAAAAACAACTTCCTGTTTAGCGCCGAAAGAACCGCCCATCGGGGTCTTCACTATCCGAATTTTCGATAGCGGAACCGGTACGACCTGCGCCACCGCATGCTGGACGCCGTAAGCAATCTGACAGGGGCACTGAATCTCAATAACCCCCTCCGGACGGGGTACGGCAAGGGCCGCGTGGGTTTCCATTGCCCCAGGATGTATCTTTTGAGTATGAATCTTATCCCTTTCAACAGAATGGGCGTGAGCAAAAGCCGCTTCGACTTCACCGTAAACAATACGCCCTGAAAAGGCCGCTTCACCGTCGTCATGGAGCAATTCGGACTTTTCCGCAGCCGTTTTTATATCAACAACCGGTTCAAGTTCTTCGTAATCAACTGTAATCAAAGCGCGGGCCTGTAAAGCGGCCTTCTTATCTCCGGCAAGCACAAGCCCAATCCGATCGCCTATATGTTTTGGATGGCCGGTAAGCAAGGTTTCATCCGGATGGTCTTTCTGCCCTGGAAACCATTCTCCTGAATTATAACGGGTATCCGGCGCGTCCGCGCCGGTGAAGACCTTGATATCCGCTCCTGATGGCAAAGCGGAAGTATCAATAGCCCGAACCCGTGCATTAGCGCGATCGCTCAGAAGCAATGCCCCATATAGCGCCCCTTCCATACGGAAATCAGCAAGATATAGATACCGCCCTCGTACTTTTTCTTCCGCGTCGGCTCTGGGTATTCTTTTTCCCACAAATTTGAAAGAAGAAACTTCTTTTTTAGCTCCTGAAGCGGCTTGAGGTTCCGCCTTGCATCTTTCAATAGAGACTCTATTAAGCAATTGGTTCCGGCCGATTTGAACCGCTTCACCACGCAATAATAGGGTAATATCCTCCGCTAGAGCCCGGGACGCCTCCTGCTTATAAGGCATAGTTTCTCGTTTACCGATAGTATATTCAATAAAGGCTGCTAAAGCATCGCCCAATGGTCCGGCCTTAATGCCGTGGGTTACTAACGCCTCTTCTGCAGGCACACAACGCAGGGCGGGCAGTCCAAGGGTACCCATGAATACTAGGGCGTTTAAAACCCCTGAGCCGTCGGGTTTTAAGTCTGCCGATATTCCAAGGTTAAGACGGGAAATCGCAACTTCTTTACGAAGGCCCAATTTAATAAAAGCTGAACGGCGGAACGGCATTATTGGAATGCTGAAGGCTTTGATTATTTCGCCTGGAAGCAACGCGTTTTTGTTCGGCCCCGGAAAGAAGCCGGCCACGGACAACTCCCGTAACCCGTGTTTTTTCGAGACGGTTATGACAGATGCATGGAGCGCAGCTAAAGCGGCGCAGGTATCTGCGGCAGGGGACCCATTCGCCACATTACCGCCCAGGGTCGCGCGGTTCCGGATCTGCCAGGAACCGACTTTCGAAGCGGCCTGTGCAAGAGCGGTAGCGGCGTTTTTAACCAGAGTATCTTCTGCGGCAACGCTCATGGTAGTATAAGCGCCGATAATAAGACGCTCTCCTTCTTTAAAGATACCTTTCAGTTCCGGAACAGCCCTTAGATCAACCCATGAACCGGCTCTGTCACAGAGTATATTCCGCTTTACCAAAAGATCGGTCCCTCCGGCAAGAGGAATCATACCGAGGTCTGTGCAGTTAAGCAGTTCATCCAGGGATGTGACCGTCGAAATGTTCACGGATATACCGCTTTTTGCCGGTTACAGGTTGCGGCATAGGAAAGGATTGCACGAACAATAGGAACATACCCTGTACAGCGGCACATATTTCCCGCAATCCCCCGTTTTACCTCTTCTTCGGTAGGGAGAGGATTCTTTGCAAGAAGCGCCTTTGCGGTAAGTATCACTCCGGGGGTACAAAAACCGCACTGAAGCGCGTCATGTTCAATAAAAGCCTTTTGCAGTCCATCAAGTTCACCATTTTGTTCAAGCCCGTCAACCGTGATAATCTCGGCTCCATCCACCTGTACGGCTGCTATAAGGCAGGAGCAAACCGGGTCACCGTTTAAGATTACTGTACAGGCGCCACATTCACCTGTTCCGCAGCCTTCCCTTACGCTTACCAAACGGAAATCTTCCCTCAACATATCAATAAGGCGTTTGGAAGGCTCCACATCATGCGAGTAATCCATTCCGTTCATAACAAAATGTATATTCATTTTATAATAATACAATCTTTCCGAATAAACTGTCAATCTTTTATATATTTTCCCAGGGACAAGCATTTAAGATTGAGCGCCCGCGTAAAAACATACATCAAGCATCCAATCACCCGTCTGTCTACCCGCTATTCCGCGGCCTTTTAAAGCCCTCCGTCCAAAATCTCTTAATGAAGGAATAAAAGCGAACGAAACACAATATCAACGAATACAGCCGTTCTTACCCGTTCCTCTTGCTCTATACGCTTGAACCCCATGGCAAATTCTTAATAATATATAAAAAATCATGTAATATTGAAATTGTAAGGAGCCGAATCATGTACAAAGCAGGTAAAATACCCTATGTTGTTTTTGGGGGTGAACTTTCGGTGATTGAGCTTGTGGCGGTCGCCCGCTTTCGTGCGAAAGTTTCTTTTAGTGAAGCTTTTCAAGAACGGGTGAACAGCGCCAGAAAGCTGGTAGACCGGTTTGTGCGGGAAAACCGTCTGGTGTATGGCGTTACTACCGGCGTAGGTGAAAATGTTAAAGTTGTGATTCCCGAATCCGAAGCCGCGGTTTATCAGAAAAAAATGGTACTAACCCACTGCACCACAGTAGGGGAACCCCTAGACGAGGAAGGAGTGCGGGCGGTGATGTTTATGATGCTTGCCAACATGGGTACAGGATATTCAGGTATACGGCTCGGGGTAATTGAACTGGTTGCGGAGTGTCTGAATCGAGGGGTTTATCCGTGGGCGCCGGTTCACGGTTCTGTGGGATACCTTGGGGTTGAGTCGCATATCGCTCTTGTATTGACGGGACAAGGCAAAGCCTATGTTGAGGGCGGTCTGACCGGCGGCGAAATGGCGCTAAAAGCCGCCGGGCTTGAACCTATAAGTCTTGGTTATAAGGAAGGTCTTTGCCTGATAAGCGGCGGTACTTCAGCCACCGCCCTGGCCGCCCTTGCGGTTTATGATATGCAAAACGCCCTGGCTGCCGCAGATGCAATCTCCGCTCTTACGGTGGAAGCCCTGGGCGGTAATGTTCAAGCCTTTGATGAACGGGTTATGATGGTTAAACGGCAAAGCGCCCAGTGGAAAACCGCCGGGCATCTCCGCGGTTTCCTTGAGGGAAGCGGCCTTTTGCAGCGTCTAGGCGCTCAGAACCTGCAAGACGCTTTATCGTTGCGCGGTATCCCTCAAGCTCATGGAGCAGCCCGCAAAACTATTCTTGATGCGCTTATAGCTATCAATGATGAGATCAATTCCTGTGACGATAATCCGGTAATACACCCTTCAGGCGAAGCCCTGAGCGCTTGTAACTGTGACGCGGGATTTGTAGGTATCGCCTCAGATTCTCTGTGCATCGCAGCCTGTTATTTGGCGAAGATCGCTGAACGCCGTACCGATCGGCTGGTCAATGAGCATGTAAGCGGTCTTCCGGCATTTCTTGCCCCAAAACCGGGTGAAAATTCCGGCTACATGATTCTTCAATATTCTTCCGTAGGCATTCTGGGGGAAATGCGTATTTTAGCCCATCCTGCATCGGTTGACGCGGCACCTACCTGTGCTTTTCAGGAAGATTATCTAAGTATGGGCTACAACGCAGCCGTAAAAGCACGGCAGACCGCCGGGCTCCTTGAATATGTACTGGGAAATGAGCTTCTTGCAGCAAGCCAAGCCTTGGAACTCCGGGCGCAGGCAAAATCAGAGCTTTCTGTTTTAGGGCAGCGGCTTCTTGAAGCGGTACGGGAATCAGCTCCCTATATGGAGGAAGATCATTATATTTCCCCTGATATGGAATGGTCTCGAAAACTTGTCCATGAAGGCAGGATCAGAAACATCGCCGAAACTCTTATCGGCCCGATGGATTAAATTCGAAGAGGCGATCCGGAAAGTATGATTAAGTTAGCAATTTCCCGTAGCAGCTTATTCGACTTATTTTATCTTTACCTTATCATACTTTCCGGATCGCCTTCTAGCGTTTTTTATGGTTTTATTGTATTTTTATGTAAATTATACATTTCCTGATGATATTCTCTCCTTTGATACGCCCTCCTGTGACGCTGCGCTTGTAAACTATGTTTTTTTCCGATTCATATTCCAAATTGAAACCACCCCTATTGACGAATTGCTAATAAACTGATATTTTCCATAATATATAGTATAAAAATTAAAATGAGGATATGCAATGTAATGGGAACGAAGATGTAAGGGTTTATTCCTGCGCTTGTATTCCTGCAATATATGTCAAAAACCTTATAAAAGAGGATAATGGTGACCGTATCTAAAGAACTAACCCGGCTTGAGCACTCTGCCGTAAAATTGACCCTCACGGTGGCAAAGGATGAAGTCTGTTCTGAGTATGACAAAATAGTAACCGATTACTGTAAGTCAATCCAGATCCCTGGATTCCGAAAGGGGAAGGCGCCGAAAGCGGTGCTGGAACGGAAATTGGGCGATTCTTTGAAAGGGGATGTCTTGAGCCGCCTCATTGAGCAGGCAATCGCCGCCGTTTTTGAAGACGAGCAGTTCCCAAAAGAGGATCGCCCGCTTCCGTACTCTACTCCTCACATAACGGAAGAGCCGGCGCTGGATTTGAAGGCGGATCTGGTTTTTTCTGTGGTCTATGATGTGCTTCCCACAGTAAATATGGGACAATGGACAGGTCTTGAGGTTGAAGTGCCGGATGTCGGCATTACCGATGAGGATATAAGCCGGGAACTGGAAATCATTCAAGAGCGGAACGCCATTGTATTGGATAAAGACGACAACACCCCGGCGGCCACAGGCGATGTGGTAACCGTGAACTATAGTGAGTTAACCGATGCCGGAGAGGTTCAAGCCGGTACCGAGCGGCAGGATTTTGTCTTTACCCTGGGATCCGGGCATAATCTGTTCAAATTTGACGGCGATATCCTGGGGATGAAGAAGGACGAATCCAAAGATATTGAAAAAACCTATCCGGAAGACTTTGAGGATAGAGACCTGGCGGGAAAAACCAAGAAAATCCGGGTGAACCTCACTGCGGTCAAAGAGAAAAAACTTCCTGATTTGGATGACGATTTTGCTCAGGATGTGGATGAGAAGTACCAGACCCTGGAGGATCTTAAAAACAGCATCAAAGAGCGGTTCTCAAAGGAACTGGAAGAGCGGATTCGGAACATCAAGATCAATGCCCTGCTTGAGAAGATCATGGAGACTACCCCGGTGGATCTGCCCGAATCCATGATCCGTTTCCAGATTGATACCCGGTGGCGGAATCTAGCCCGCCGGGCGAATATGCCGGTGGAGAATCTCATGAAACTGATGGAAAACCCGTCGGGGGATATGGCTAATCTGGCAGCCGGCTGGCGGCCCGAAGCGATCAGGGCGCTTCACAGCAGGGTCATCGTGGAAACCCTTATAAAAGACCTGGGTATTGAAGCATCTGAAGAAGAGGTGCAGAAGCAGATGGGAAGCATTGCGAATAGCAGCGGTTCTTCACCGGAAGAGGTTAAAGAGTATTATGAGAGGGACGGTATGCGGGAATATCTGGAAGAAGATGTCAAGGAAAAGAAGCTCTTTGAGCGGTTGCTGGCGGAAAACCGCATTGCCTTGGGAGAGAAGAAAAATTACTTTGAATTTATAGAATTTACAGGAAATACCGGATAGATCGTATAGAAAAGCATACTAGGCAAAACGGATAGACGCTTGGCTGCCCGGATAGACGGGCTTTATTTTACCACAGGGAGGACGGGCTGAAGCCCGCCGCCGTTTTTTCCCACAGCTAATATCTTGGGTCTCTACGGTGGAAATTTTTATGAATGAACAAATGAACAGTCTAGTTCCCATTGTGGTGGAACAGACCGGTATGGGGGAACGATCCTACGATATTTATTCTCGCCTGCTCAAAGATAGGATTGTTTTTGTAGACGGGGAAATCAACGACCTCACCGCAGACTTGGTGGTAGCCCAATTACTCTTTTTGGACGGGCAGGATACGGATAAGGATATAAGTCTCTACATCAACACCCCAGGAGGGTCGGTTACCGCCGGGCTTGCGATCTACGACACCATCCAGTATGTTAAGTGCGATGTTCAGACCATTTGCCTCGGACAAGCCGCCAGTATGGGGGCATTGATCCTCACTGCCGGCGCTCAGGGAAAGCGGATGGTATTGCCTTCCGCGCGGATACTTATGCATCAGCCCTGGGGAGGCGCTCAGGGGCAAGCCCGGGATATTGGAATCCAGTCAAAAGAGATAGTCAGGTTGAAAAAATTACTTATCGCTTATTTTGCCAAACATACCGGTAAAGCTGTTGATAGGGTAGCGATCGATATGGAAAGGGATTTTTATATGTCCGCTTCAGAGGCGGTTGCCTATGGAGTGGCGGATTCGGTTTTAATAAGGGAAAAACATGGCAAGGCTTCGTAATGGCAGCGGATTTGAGCGATCCTGTTCGTTTTGCGGGAAAAGCGCGGATATGGCCAGGCGTCTCATCGCCGGGCCGAACGATGTGTTTATTTGCGATGAATGTGTGGAGGTATGCCGCAAGATCCTCTCCGAGGAGGATCACGAGCTTTCCACCCAGTTTACCGGTGATATCCCGACCCCCAGGGAAATCAAGGCCTATCTGGACCTCTTTATTATCGGGCAGGACAATGCAAAAAAGGCGCTCTCGGTAGCGGTGTATAATCATTATAAACGGATAGCCAACCCCGCGAAGGATCCCGAAGACGTGGAGATTGAAAAATCCAATGTCCTCCTCATTGGGCCTACAGGTACGGGAAAAACCTTGCTGGCCAAGACCCTGGCAAAAAAGCTCAAAGTGCCTTTTGCTATTGTGGATGCCACTACGCTGACAGAGGCGGGGTATGTAGGGGAGGACGTGGAAAACATACTCCTCAAACTCATCCAGAATGCGGGAGGTAATATTGCCGCCGCAGAACGGGGCATCGTGTATATCGACGAGATCGACAAAATCGCCCGTAAGGGGGAGAATGTCTCCATTACCCGGGACGTGTCTGGGGAAGGGGTTCAGCAAGCCCTCCTCAAGATCATCGAGGGAACCATTGCGTCGGTGCCCCCCCAAGGAGGGCGTAAGCATCCGAACCAGGAGATGATCAGGATCAATACCACGGATATTCTTTTTATCTGCGGCGGGGCTTTCGTGGGGCTTGAAAAATTCATTGAACGGCGGGTGGTACAGCATCCCATGGGATTCGGAGCGGATGTGAAAGAAAAAACCAGCAAGAATCTCAAGGAACTCTATGACGCCCTGCATCCAGACGATCTTATCCATTTCGGTATGATCCCCGAATTTATCGGACGGCTTCCCATTACCGTGAGTCTTGAGGAGCTAAAACGGGACGACCTCAAGCGGATCATCACCGAACCGCGGAACGCCATTGTCAAGCAGTATCAGGCGTCTATGGCTATCGACGATGTTAAGCTGGAATTTACCGAGGGGGCCATCAATGCGATTGCCGATACGGCGATTAAACAGAAAACCGGCGCCCGGGGGCTGCGGGCCATTGTGGAAAAGCTGATGACCGATATCATGTTTGAAATTCCTTCTATGGAAGGAAGCAAGCGGGTCATCATTACCCAGGATGTAGTGGAAAAAGCCGAGCCCCCTGAAATACACCCGCTCCAAAAAAGCGCATGAAATTCCTTTCCTCCCTACGAGGAAAGCCTCCGGTTGAAGAATTTCCTCTGCTTCCGCTACGGGAGTTGGTTCTATTTCCCCATACCATGATGTCAGTGTTTATCACCTACAAAATGGGAATGATTGCTATTGATGAAGCCCTGAGACGGGACCTGCGTCTCTTTGCGGCTTGTTTGAAAGTGCAGGATCCAGGAGAGACCTATCCATCGGGGAGTGTGGTCCGCATCGTGCAACATTTAAAGATGCCGGATAATACTTTCCGGGTGGTGCTTCAGGGAGAATACCGGGGTACCATCGCCTCTTCGGTCAGACAGAACGATCTTGCCCTGGTCAGGGTTGAACCGATCAGACCGGGTTCCAGCGATTCCTTAAACCCCGAAACCCTGGCGCTTATGCGGGCGGTTCAGAAATCTTTTGCCCAATATGCGGAATACTCTAAAAAGATAAGCGCGGATACTATGGTCGCGGCGGAAAAAACTGAAAGTTCAGAACGGCTGGCCAACCTTATCTGTCATGCCTTACAGGTAAAGCCGGAACGGAAAATAGAGCTGCTCAGTATTGCAGATCCCACCGAGCGTCTTGAGGCGGTGCTTGAAACCCTGGAACTGGAAAACGAAATCTTTACCATTCAAAAGAATATTAGCGGGAAGGTGAAAACCCGCATGGAAAAGAATCAGCGGGAATATATACTCCATGAACAGATCAAAGAAATAAACCGGGAACTCGGTAAAGATGAGAAAGGGGATGAATTTGCGGACTTGGAACAGGCGATTGAGGCAAAGAAGCCTGATGAAGAGGTTTTGCTCAAAGCCCGGAAAGAGCTTGGACGTTTACGGAAGCTCCAGCCCTTTACCCCGGAGGCAGGGGTATTGCGGGGATATCTGGAATGGATTGCGGACCTTCCCTGGAGCGAATACAGCGCCGATTCAGGAGATCTGGCGGGAGCGGAACGGATATTGAACGAAGACCACTTTGCTATGCGGAAAGCCAAGGAACGGATCCTCGAATTTATCGCGGTTCGTAAACTCCTGTCCTTGAAGGATGAGAGAGCCGGTATTAAAGGGCCGATCCTCTGTTTCGTAGGCCCCCCAGGAACGGGAAAAACGAGCCTCGGCAGATCCATAGCCCGATCTTTGGGCCGGCGTTTCGTGCGGATATCCTTAGGAGGCGTCCGGGATGAGGCGGAGATCCGGGGACACCGGAAGACGTATGTGGGCGCGCTGCCGGGCAAGATAATCCAGTCCATGCGCAAGGCGGGCATGGTCAATCCGGTATTTTTGCTGGATGAAATCGACAAACTCTCCCGGGATTTTCGGGGCGATCCCGCTTCGGCCTTGCTTGAAGTTCTTGATCCGGAACAGAATGCCGCCTTCACAGATCATTATATGGAAGTTCCCTATAATCTTTCCCAGGTACTGTTTGTTACCACCGCCAATTCCCTGCATACCATACCGTATCCCCTGCTGGATCGGATGGAGATCATCGAGATACCCGGGTATGGTGAAAACGAAAAACTGGCTATTGCGCAACAATTTCTTGTGCCCAAAGAGATTTCTGAAAATGGGCTGGAACCGGCGCACATCACCTTTAAGGATGAGGCGATCCGGGAAATAATCCGGCATTGGACCATGGAATCGGGAGTGCGGAGCTTAGAACGGGAAATCGCCCGGTGTATCCGGCGCATCGCCCAGGACGCGGTGAAAGAGGAATACGGCAAAGACCGGGAGAAACCCCTTGCCTCCTTTGAAAAAACAGTGAACCAGGAGGATTTGGAGAAGTTGCTGGGCAGGCGGAAATACAAAAAAGATGTGGTTTTCAAGGAAGCACGGATTGGGGTCTCTTATGGGCTTGCCTGGACCGAAACCGGCGGGACCATGCTGCCGGTGGAAACCATCTGGTTTGAGGGAACCGGGGAACTGATCATCACGGGAAATTTAGGAGATGTGATGAAGGAAAGCGCCCGGATTGCCCTGTCTTACCTCAGAAACGTCCAGGATTGTTATCATGTTCTGGTAAAGGATGCGGGGAAAACCGATTTTCACATTCACGTTCCTGAAGGAGCCATTCCCAAGGACGGACCTTCTGCGGGCATCGCTCTAGCCGCTTCTCTTCTTTCTACCCTCTGTCAAATGCCCCCTAAACCTGGTATTGCCATGACCGGGGAACTCACCCTGACAGGCAGAATCCTTCCTATCGGCGGTCTTAAAGAAAAACTCCTCGCGGCCATACGGAACGGCATGGAGCGGGTGATCCTTCCCGTGGATAACCGGGAAGACTGGGCAGAGTTGGACGGAGATATCACGTCCTCTATTGCGGTTGACTTTGTAGAAACTGCCGCGGATGCCTTTAAGCTTTTATTTGATGAGAAAATTCAGCGGGAAGTTAAGGAAGCGGAAATCAAACAGCGTAGAAAAAGTCATGGCAGAGAACGTTCAGGCCGTTTGGTATGAAGCCGCTTCCGCGGCAATACAAAGGCTGCGCGGCATCAAGGGGTTTTGCCGGTCCGTATAAGGGCTTTGCGCAACATCGTACTGCCGGTGCGGGACCGGCAAAATGCGGACGGAGTGAGGGGCATGGGAATAAGTGAAACGAATGACCTCGCCGAACAGACATAGGCGGCGAAGCGTAAACAGCCGGAACGTTATGCGAAGTACCCAGCCCTCTTCCATTTCATTACAACTCACCAAATAATTCTATCGCCTTTTTTGAATGATATTTTTTTTCCATTTCATTTTCAAATGAAGTAATACTGTCTGGATGATATTTTAAAAACCACGCTTTGTGATTGGTTAAATATTCATTGCGAATTGTATTGTCATTCAAATCATTGGGGATTCTTTCCATTCTATCATCAATGCTATCAAATCCTGTAAAAGGCTGAGACAAACGTTCTTTTGTCAGTGTTGCATATTCGGGATTTAATTCAATCCCTGTACAATTTCTGTTTAACTGCTGACACACACGCAGCGTTGTTCCGCTTCCTGAAAAGAGGTCTAAAACAACGTCTTTTTCTTCGGTTGAAGCTAAAATCATTCGTTCAATAAGTGCCTCCGGTTTTTGGGTCGGATGCGCCTGCCTGTCCGTATTGCAATAATGAACATGAGAAAATGTCCAAACATCTCCGGGGTTTGCCCCTCTCATATTATTTATTGAACGGTAGTATTTCTGCGGGACCCGGACATTATCAAGAAAGAATTTATATTTCTTTGTTTTTGTAAACATTAAAATATCGTCATGGCGCGGAGAAAACCCCTTCGTTTTTCCCAGCCCTTGCGTATAGTGCCAGGTTATCCAGCTATTAAAAATGAAGTTATATTCCCTTTCTAATATTGAATACAAATATGAAATAAATCTAACTCCCATAAATATATATATGGTGCCGGTATCTTTTAGAATTCTTTTTGATTCTTGTATCCATTTCAGGGAAAAGGCTATGTATTCATCAAACGTTTTTTTATCCGTATTATTGCCGTAATGTTTACCAAGATTATAGGGCGGGTCGGCAATAACCACATCGGCTGATTGGGAGTCAATTTTTTCTAAATACTCTAAAGCATCGCCTTCAATTACTTCCAGTTTCATACTTCGTCCTTAATCCAGCGGTTTTGTTTAGCGTAACGAAGCCATTCGGAATAGCCTTTACGGGAGGCAATACATTTCTCGTCCAATATTTGACAGAATTCCCAGGCGGTCCATATTTCTTTAGATACATAATGAATATCTCTGACTTGCAACTGTCCGCTGCCTAAAGCCGGATTATAACTAATATCATTCTTTCCTAAAAATTTTAAATCATAGGCATTAAAATCGACTATTTCCATAACGCCAAAAACTATATTAGAGGAACTATCTCGTTTACTGTATACTTTATGTTTTATTGAGAGAATAACAAATAGATAATCAGGATATTTGACATATTCAGTACGGATTCGAGCATAAGAAGTAATGTTAGGTGATTTTCCGCTGCCTTCAATATCATTGCTTGTTGCCTTAACATCAACATAACCGGTAACGGAACTTTGATTTTTTCGCTCTCGTTTAAATTGCAGAATAATATCCGCCATATTCAAACGTTCTCCGGC
>JAITHW010000023.1 GCA_031279815.1 Treponema sp.
GGAACCACATCGGAATCAAAGAGGATAATATCCGCGGCCATAAGCACCGGATACGTAAAAAGCCCCATGTTGATCCCCGCGTCGGGATCATCCTGTTTTTCAAGATTATCCTGGACCGCATAGGATCTCCGCGGCGGTGAGCGGCTGGGCCCTAAGCGGGTTTGACAGCGGTTCAGCGGGAACCAAGAGCGTTACAGTGAGCTACAGCGAAGGGGGCGTTACCAAAACCGCTCGTTTCTCAGTTACGGTTGCCGCGCCTCCTGTTGTTCCGGGAAGGGTTCTGTCGTCTATTGAGATTGCCGCGTTTCCCGCGAGGACCCTCTACACAATGGGTGAAGAACTGGACGCCGCGGGCATGGCGGTAACCGCGTATTACAGCGAGGGGAGCGCCGGGGCGGTGAGCGGCTGGGCCGCCGCGGGGTTCGACAGCGGTTCCGCGGGGCACAGGAGCATTAGCGTGAGATATACCTAAGGGGGCGTAACCAGAATCGCTCGTTTCAATGTTGTTATCGCGCCCCCCGCGCCCGCGCTTGCGGGCATTGCCTATATCCCCGGGGAACCTTCCTCATGGGGTCGGCGCAGGCAACGGTAAGTTCTTTCTACATGGGCCGCTATGAGGTTACCCAGGCTGAGTACCTGGAGGTAACAGGGGCCGACCCATCTTATTTTTCCGGGGGCGGCCTGCCTGTGGAAACGGTGGACTGGTACGACGCGGTCGCGTACTGCAACGCCCGCAGCCTGCGGGAAGGTTTAACCCCCGCGTACAGGGTAAACAGGGCCGGGGTCGAGTGGGACCGGGGCGCAAACGGCTACCGGCTGCCCACCGAGGCGGAGTGGGAGTACGCCTGCCGCGCGGGGACAATCACCCCCTTCAATACGGGGAACACTATTACCGCGGATCAGGCGAATTACAGCGCCAGCGGGGTACGGGCGCCCGTTGCGGCCGGGAGCTTCGCCCCGAACGGGTGGGGCTTATACGATATGCACGGGAACCTGGCGGAGTGGTGCTGGAATAGGTATCACGGCACTCCTGCCGCCGGTTTGGACCCTACAGGCCCCGATACCAACACCACCTACCGGGTAATCCGCGGCGGTTCTTGGCGGGACAGCATGAATACCATCAGTTCCGCCTCCCGGCGTATGCGCCATGCGACGAACGACCATGACCATGAAGCTCTGTCCGCCGTAACCCCCCGGCACACTGTCGAAAGCGGGGGCAATTTCACGGGCAGGCCACATTCAGGAACTGCGCCTCGCTTGTGTCGGTAGACCTGTCTGCGTCCCTCGGCACTATCGGGAACAACGCATTCCAGGGCTGCGCCGCGCTTGAGTCGGTAATCTCCAGAAACCCGGTCCCGCCGTCTCTGGCGCTAAACGCATTTACCGGCTGTACCTCGTTAACGGAGATTAAGGTTCCCGCAGCCAGCGTAATCGCCTATCAAGGCGCCGCCGGAATCCGTGCTAATCCGTGGACTTTTTATCAGGCCGGGGACCGGTAAAAGCGGTCCGCAGATTGCATTGAAACAGGGTCTGCGGATTACAGTCCACGGATTACACGGATGACCACGGATATAAACGCCGGAATCCGTGCTAATCCGCGGACTTTTTATCAGGCCGGGGACCGGTAAAAGCGGTCCGCGGATTGCACTGAAACAGGGCCCGCGGGTTACAGTCCACGGATTACACGGATATTCACGGATTAAGAAACGCCTGAATCCGTGGTCATCCGTGCAAATCCGTGGACCCTTATCGTGAAAAACCCCGCGGAGGCACAGGGAACGCCTCCGTGAGCTTAGGAATAAACCCTAACCGGTCAGGCTTTAATAGCGCCGGCGTTTATGCCTTTCACGATATACTTCTGTAGGAACAGAAACACCACAATAATGGGAATAATGGTGATGAATACCGAAGGGAAGATAAGCTGCCAGGGATTGCCGTACTGTCCCGCCAGAATCCGGGCAAAGTAGAGGGCCAGAACCAGGGTCTTATCCGCGGCGTTCCCAATCACCAAGAACGGCAGCAAATAATCGTTCCATATCCACATGGCGTTGATAATTATTACCGTTACGGTAATGGACTTAAGCAAGGGCATCACGATAAGGAAAAACATTTGAAAAATATGGCACCCGTCGATAAACGCCGCTTCCTCAACCCCCAGGGGAACCCCTTTCACAAAGCCGTGATACAGGAACGTAGACATACTCAGCCCGAAACCGCCGTACATGATCAGCAGCCCGGGCATATTTTTCAGTCCCAGGGCATCGAAAAACTGAATCAGCGGATACATAATCGCCTGAAAGGGAATGAGCATGGCCGCCACAAAGGACATAAATACGAAATTCGACGCTTTGGTCTTATTCCGCGCGAGGATCCACGCGGCCATAGACGAAACCAGCACAATCAAGGCCACCGCAATAAGGGTTATCACAAAGGTAAAACCGATGGACTTGAAATAATCAAGCTGCTTCACCGCGTTAAGAATATACTGAAAGTCCAAGGACCCGGGCATTGCCAAGGGATTATCCACAATAGCCGAATTGGGCTTGAAAGAATTCACCAGAAGCAGCCACAGAGGAGCAAGGGTCAACAGAGACCCCGCGGCCAGCGCCGCATTCCTAAGTCCGGTTTCCGCTCGTTTGTTCATAAAATAATTCGCCATTATGCTTCAAGCTCCTTTTTCTTGGTGAGGTATACTTGGGTCAGACTGATGACCGCCACAATGATAAAGAAAATCACCGCTTGAGCCTGAGCTTTGCCGTAATCCGGCGGATTCGTGTCCCTCACGGTGCGGAGGATCTGATAGGCCAGCATACGGGTATCAAAGTTGCCGTCTGTAAGCGCGACGTTCTGATCCAGCAGTTTGAAACTTCCCGAAAGGGTCATAAAGAAGACGATCGTAAAGGAAGGCATGAGCATAGGAACGGTTATCTTCCAGAAGGTGTTCCACCCTGATGAGCCGTCTATGCTTGCGGCTTCATAGAAATCTTGGGGTATGGTGTTCAGTCCCGCGACGTATATCAGCATCATATACCCTGCGGACTGCCAGGTACTCAGCATGACCAGCGCAAAGAGGGCTTTGGTATTATCCTGGGTCATGTAGCGGAAGGCTTCGATATGGATAAGCCCTTCCGGGCCGAAGATCATGTCAGTGAAGATAATCTGAAAGATAAACTGAAAAATATAGCCCAGCGCAAGACCGCCCAGCATATTGGGCAGGAAGAAGATGGTCCTGAAGATACCCGCGAGGAACTCGGTAACTTTGGTAATCAGGAGGGCAAGGCAGAGGGAAACCGCATTAATAGCGGCCACCGCCACAACCGTATACTTGACTGTGTACCACAGGGCTTTCATAAACCGCTCATCCGCAAACGCCGCTTTGTAGTTGTTCAAGCCTACAAAGGCGTTAAACGGGGAAGCCGCTCTGGTTCTGGCAACCGGATCAAAGTAGTAAGTACCTCGCCATACCACAAAGGAATTAAAAACTCCTACTATAAAGGGAATCACCACCACCATTAAAAAAAGCGCCCCTGCGGGGATAACAAACGGCCAAAACCATAGCCGGTAAATAGACCTGTTTTTTTGTAAAGACATTTTTGAAAACACTCCTTGTTTTGTTATAATGTGCCGAAGAACCGAGAGCGGGATTCGGTGTACGGCAGGGTTTTGCTCAAAGGCTTGAACAGGTAAAACCTTAAAGCCTAGGGAACTAAAACCGGAATAAATGCCTGCCGAGGATGAGACCGCGCCGTGAAACGGGGAAATCCCTCGGAGCGCAGGCGCCGCGGTTGAAACAGGAAGCCTAAGGCCGAAACTATTCGGCAGTTAATTGCTCAGGAGCTGAATCCACCGCTCAACGCCGAAATCCGCGATGTCTTGGTAATCCTTCTCGGTCCAGTCAGCTCTGGTCAGGTACTGCTCCATGAGCAAGGCTCCCAGATTGTCTCCGGGCCAAGGGCCGGGCGCGCCGTGGTAGCGGTCTCCGATGGTATCCCCGGCTTTCATGTATTCAATGATACTGTTCCCCAGGGAGTTCGGCACGGTGGTGCTTGCCGGGTCCGCATTGTAGGGAATGAACGCCATGTCGTCAATGATAAACTTCTGCCCCGAAGAAGAGGTATTCATCCACACCAGGAAGTCGTAGGCTTTCTGCTTCTCATCTTCCGCGCAGAGGGCGTTCACCGCATAGTAGTTCGGCACAAAAACCGGAATGGAACGGTTTATCTTCGCAACGGTCATACCCGGAGCCGTAATATCGCTGTCCTGGAATGGCATTTTAACCGGCAGGAAGCAGAGGCGTTCCGCCATCCCCTTGCTCACCTGGGCGATGTTGTTGTACGCCCAGTTCCCCTGCTTGAGTAGGAGGGCCTTCCCTTCGGCAAAGATCTGCACCGCCTGATCGTACCCGAAGTTCGCTTCAGATACCAGGTCTTGCCCCCGTTGAGCCGGGCCGTTCTTTCCCGCCAGATGCCGGGTCTTGAAATCCAGGGCCTTGGCATAAGCCGCCAGGGGCCCTCTGATGCGCCGCACATCCGCTTCCTTGGCGTTGAGAGAATCGTTGATGGTGGGGAAGGCGGCATTCAAGGCGACGTTGACCAGGTGATCTCCGTAGGTCCACCGCTGAGACCCCATGAGGACAATCACGCCGTTGAGTTTGCCGGTAAGATCGGTCTTTGCCGCGGCCAGGGTATAGGCCTTCCCGTTTATGCCGACCTCAGCGGCTTCGGAGGTTTTGATCCAGGCGTCTACGGCGTTCACAAACCCCTCCCACTCCGTATAAGTTGCGGATTTGATGTCGTTGATAAGTTCCGCGGTATCGGAAAGGCCGAACAGGTCCGCGAGCATCTGCTTGTCGATGATATAACCGTAGCCTTCCACATTGTAGGGGATGCCGTAGCTGGTGGCCCCGCCCAGGGTCAGCCTGAGATCCGGCGCAATATCGGAGGCCAGTTTGGTGAAAGCCGGATTGTTTTGCACTTGGGAGAAATCCTGCACATAGCCCCCTTCAAGCCACATGGCCAGGGTGTTGATGCCCTGGAGGGAGTAGATCGTAGGCGGATTTTTGGAGTTCATCTCCGCCAGCATGGGCTGGTTCTGTTCCGCTCCCGCGCCGATGGAGAAGGTTTTAACCCGTACGCCGGTTTCCTTCTGGTACGCCTGAGCCATAGCCTCGAACTGGGCAGCGTTTTCACCTTTAGCGTTGAAGATGTAGATATCGTAGCCTTTATCCGCGCTCTTGCCGGAACTTGCGCCGGAACCGGATTTGGAACACCCTGAGAATACCGCGGCCAGCGTAAGAAATACCCAGACCATCTGAACCGTTTTTTTCATTTTCTAATACTCCTTTATAAAACAATAAATATACCGCATCATGAAACATCAGATGCGCCAGACTCCGAAACTCTGTCCTTCCATGCGGCAGACCTGATTATCAATACCGCATTTCCCAAGGGAATAGAGCAGAGTACCTCTCTCTTGTATCGGCGCGGTTACGGTTTCGCCGCGAGGATTTACCGCAATCACCAAAGATCCCCGTTTATAGATGAAGGGGAGTTTGCCTTTTTCAGCGCAGAGGATTTCAAGGTTGGGCTTTGCGCGCAGATCCGGTTCGGCCCGGCGCAGTTTGAGCAGGGCTTTGACCGTGTTGAGCAGAGAGCTACCGTCTTTTTCCTGAGCCTCTACAGTAGGCGCGTCCGCCGCAGGGTCCACAGGCAGGTAGAGCTTATCCGGCGGAGCGCCGGAGAATCCTAGATTCGCGCCGGCTTTCCACTGCATAGGAGTCCGGGAACCGGTTCGGTAATAGCCGCCTTCTTTTGTCGGCAGATTCAGATACCGCATCCCGATTTCATCGCCGTAATACAGGAAGGGAACCCCCGGCATGGTAAAGATCATACCGTAAGCCAAAGCCATTTCTTTAGGGGAAAGGGTATGCCGCAGTCTGACCAGATCGTGATTGCCGGTAACTAAGCTGATAAAGCCCGAATCTTTCGTATTTTCGTAGTGAAAAAGATAATCCTTGAGAAAACGCCGGATGTCGCCGTTCCCGTCTTTTCTAAAAAAGCTGTTGTCTTCCCCTTCGGCCCTGTTGTATTCATCAAGCCGGTAATCCCGAAGCAGGCTCTGGTAACCGGAACCTTTGAAAAACGCCAGGAGAAAATCCCCGTGGAAACCCGCTTTTATTGCCTGACTGGGATTGCTCCATTCCGAAACAATAGCCGCCTCGGGATAATCTTTATCGAGCATAGACCGGATATCCTGCCACAGCGCGGAAGTACCGCTTTTTTCCTCGTCGTCGCCTTTCACCAGGGACGCGGCCATATCCACCCTGAAGCCGTCGCACCCCGCGTCCAGCCAGAAGCGCATCGCCTCTTTCATCGCCTCTCTGGTTTCAAGGCAATCCCGGTGATCCATAGGCAGTTGCCAAGGCTCGGAAGGTTTCAAAAAGCCGTAGTTCAGCGCGGGCTGGCACTTAAAGAAATTGGTGATATACACCGACGCGCGCTCCGCTTCGCCGCCGATAAACCCGAGACCTTCGGCACGGGTGAAACAGTGATCGGTCCAAATATACCGGTTCTTATACCGCACAGGATGGGCCTTTGCGCTTTCGATAAACCAAGGGTGATCCTCGGCGGTGTGTCCCGGTACCAGATCAAGCAGCACTTTGACGCCTTTTTTGCGAGCCTCCGCAAAGAGCCGCTTCAAGTCGTCGTTGGCACCATACCTGGGCGCAACCTTCCGGTAATCCCGCACATCGTAACCGGCATCCTTAAAAGGCGAATCGAAACAGGGATTTATCCACAGGGCATTACAGCCCAGTTCCGTAATATAATCGAGTTTTTGAATGATTCCTTCCAAATCTCCGATACCGTCTCCGTTGGCGTCCAGAAAAGACTGGGGATAAATCTCATAGAAAACCGCATTATCGAGCCACGCCGGCATATAATCCTCCTCTGGTGTTGCGTAACATCATATAAATCAGTATAAGAATATATACCAAAAGCTGTCAATATTTTTTAGATAAACCTGTCGAATAAAAATCCATAGGCTGCTCTATAGATTTTTTGTGAGAAAGTACCGCTAGGCAGGGGCTTGGAGGGGTTGTCTAAAGTTATAAAGAAACAGGACGCCCGGCCTCATGGTGGAATGGAAAAACCAAGGCCATTGTACTGAGGAGGCAAGCTGTGAAAGGCTCAACCGGATGTTCTGCGAGGCCGGTACCCCGCATGAGGGAACCGGCAGCGGGACGGGAATTATCGGAAAAGGCGCAGCTCCGCCTGAAGGTATTCGACTGGTACCGGAATAGCTCTCCGCGCTTTTGCCGAACCGGAAAGCCGGGCGTGGCTATGACCTGCCGGCGCTTCGGCATACATCGCTCATACTTCTACCGGTAGAAAAAATGGTAAGACCCAAAACGGCTGTCCTCTCTGGAGAACAAGCCGAGCGTTACCGCCCTCATGAATCCCTGAACTTCTTGACCCCGGCGGAGTTTTCCGCCACTCAGGAGTGTCCTATGAGTACGGACTCCCAGTTGACAATTTTTTATCATTATTTTATAGTGTTTCCTAACATGAAACGTTCCGTATTTGATTGGACAGATACTCGCAAAACTACATTTCTCCCCGGTCAATATAAGTATTATTACTTGTATTATCTGTCCCTCATTTATGCGGAGCTGCGGCCTATCGAGCTAAAAGGCTGACAAATCGATAGGGTAATACAGGGAGACTCCGAAAGGGGTCTCCCTTTTTTATGTATAAAGAAAAAATACGGAGGTTAAGTATGATTATTGCAATGAAACGAGGAACGGTAAAGGAAAAGATACAACAATTCGCCGCTTATTTGGAACAGCGGGGAGTTAAGATTCACTTTTCCGAGGGGGCATCTCAGACGGTTCTCGGCCTCGTAGGGGACACTACCGGGGTCGATGAGGAGGCGCTCAGGGCTCACCATCTGGTTGAAAAGGTTATACGGGTGCAAGAGCCTTATAAACGGGTAAACCGGCTTTTTCATCCCGAAGATACCCGGATCGATACTATCGGACCGGATGGTGAAATCCGTCATATTGGTGCGGGATATCTAGGGATCATTGCCGGGCCTTGTTCCGTGGAGAGCCGGGAACAGATTGTTACGGTTGCAGCCGAGGTAAAACAAGCGGGCGCGGGTTTCCTCCGGGGCGGGGCATTCAAGCCGCGAACCAGCCCCTACAGTTTTCAGGGATTGGGCAATGAAGGGCTTACCCTGCTCCTGGAAGCAAAAAAAGAAACCGGCCTTCCTATTGTAAGCGAACTTATGGATATTCACCATCTCGATGCATTCAATGAAGTGGACATCATCCAAATAGGGGCTAGAAATATGCAGAATTTTACCCTCCTCAAGGAGTTAAGCCTCTGCCGCAAACCCATACTTTTGAAACGCGGGCTTGCCTCCACCATAAAGGAACTGCTCATGGCTGCGGAGTATCTCGCTGCCGGGGGTAACGGCCGGATCATCCTCTGCGAACGGGGGATCCGTACCTTTGAAAATTATACCCGGAATACCTTGGACCTGGCTGCTATTCCTGCTTTGAAGAAGGAAAGCCACCTTCCGGTGATCGTGGACCCGAGCCATGCTACAGGCTTATCCTGGATGGTTCCAACCTTAGCTAAAGCCGCTGTCGCCGCCGGAGCCGACGGTATCATGGTGGAGGTCCACAATAACCCCGAAACCGCCCTTTGTGACGGCGAACAATCCCTTACTCCCAAGGAATTCGGCGATTTAATGGAAATTCTGCAAAAGTACGCCGCTATTGAGATGCGAAGCATAGGGACAGATAAGTTGTAATGACCGGAGGGAAATACATTGCCCTGTCCCTCTGAGTTGCCGCGTCCTGGAATAAAGTTGACACCACCGGAGATGTTCAGATTTTCAGGCCCGTGCCCGCGGCTCACTTGCGCCGCGTCCTCTTGAAACACCGCGTCAAGACTCCAGCCCGGCTGGTCAGGGCAAAAGCATTTAAACACGGGTCCGCAGATTACACGGATTTTCACGGATTAATTTCACGGGTTAAAAAGGATATAAGCAATTGAATAGCGCGGATAAGGAAAATATTTCAAGGAACCGACGGTTACTATAGACCTTTTCCGGCGCTATGTACCCAAATCCCTGTTGATCTGCGGACTTTTTATACCCTTCAAAAGTTAAATGCTTTTGCCCTGCCGGCCGGTTCTCTATCGGCCAGTTCCCCCGAATGTTCCGTTGACACTCCCCACGCCTAAAGGCGAGGGCTTTACGGCGCTTTTGGTAATTTCTAATGCTGAACTCGGTCAAAACGGCCTTTCAAACTCAACATTAAGACTTATCTGCTTTGCTTTTGGGGTTAATGAAGAATGGTTAAGAACTGGAAACGGAGAAATATTTGAAAAAAGTCTTATTTTGAGAACTCATTGTCTTTTGAAACAAAAGAAATGCTTAAACTCTATGATAGTCTCTTGCCCGATACCCAAAAAGTAATTCGGGAGTATATCTATGAGATGTATGAGTTACAAGAATTAAGGAAGCAGGCACTGAAAGCCCAGTCCCAACCTTTAATAACCGTATCCAACCTCGCCGCCGAACCTGACCTTGCTGCTGAAGGGGGACGGGGACGGAGGGGGGGGAAATCTGCCGGTTTAACCCCGGCCTATCCAACAAACAGCATTACCCGCCGGGAACCTGTAAGATACTCCCCTTCAAGACGGATTAGCGGGCTGTTCAATACGTATTGTTCACCAGACATTTCAGGGGTATACTAAAAAAAGATGAAGAAAAAGCAGGGTGAACCGTGAGGATATTCAAGAACGTCTGGTTTTCACGGTTTGCCGAAAGAGAGGGCATAAGCGACGGGGAGTTAAAAGCCGTGGTGAACCGGCTTGAAATAGGACAAATCAACGCCGAACTTGGAGGCGGGGTGTACAAACAGCGCCTAGCCCGACCGGGATCCGGAAAATCGGGAGGCTACCGGGTTATCCTGTTCTTTCGCAGCGGCGAGCTGACCTTCTTTCATTATGGATACTCAAAGTCCGATATAGCTAATATTAGCGGAAAAGATTTACGGTCATTTAAAGAAGTTGCAAAGGAGTATCTTGCCATGACCGGAAAGTAACTTACAAAGGCAGTTGCAACCGGTAAATTTACTGAGATTTAGGAGGTTAAAGTGAACAAAAAATATGAAAGTGAAGCACTAATGGTTTCTCATCAGGCGGCACAGGATTTATTTGAACTTGGTGTCATTGATGCCGATAGAATGCGGGAATTTGACGGAATGTGCCTTGTCCATGAGCCTGAACCGGCGGAAGAAGCGGCCGCCGGCAGCCTGTTCAGGGCTTGACGGGAACTCCCCGTTCCCGGTAGTCTTTGAAATATAGTTGTTCCCTTTAAGAATACCTCTATGAGGTCCACGGATTACATGGATTAACACGGATTTCAGTTACCCAGAACCGGTATAATCCATGAAAATCCGTACAATCTGTGGACCTCACTAATATGCGCCGGCAGGGCTTTTTTTCCGCTTGTACGCCCGGAGTGGAACCGGGCGTATGGTTTTTAAACGCATAACAGCGGATTCGGTAAAGCCCTTGGCTTTCGGCGTGGGGTATCGGTTAGTACCGGTACTAATTAAGCCGTTCCAATGCAATTCTAGCTATCACCGGCGCACACGTCCCCGGCTTCCTTGAAGACTTTCAAATAGTCTTTTTTTGAAACAGGCTTAGATTCAATTTCAAGAGTCAATTCGGACAATTCCTCTTTGCAAAGGACTGAAAGGGTGTTCAAATCCGCGGGGAAAAACGTATCCACGGGGAGGATATTAAAACACAATTAGTCCCGGGACTAATAACACCGGTACAAGTGGTACTGACCGGCGATGCCGCGACGTATTTCGACGAGTACGACAAGAGTATCACCGCGGGCGGCGTTTCCTTCCCCTATATACCAGTTATGCGCAATAGCCCCTAAATTGGTTGGAAAATATAAGAATAAAAATTTACTGGAAAATACTTGACAATAAATTTATAAAAATATAAAATAGTTTTATTGGCGAATTTGAAAAAACCAAATAAAACACAGGGGCAAATAAAGTTTATGAAAACAGCAATAGATTATTTAGAACAAAGAAAAAATGAAATCAAAAATGAACTAAAGAATGGAAATAAAAACAAAAATTTATTAATTGAATTAAAGGAAATTAATAATAGTATAAAATGGCTAAACAAAATAAATGAATTACAATTAAAAAATGTTGAAAAATATGAAATCATTAAATTGCCCTATATGGAAACAGGACTTTCAAATTATAGAATAATGAAGGATTGTGAGACTGATAATATAAATGACTGGATAAAATTAAAAAAAGATAATATGCCGTTGTTAGTGTGTATGGATGATATTTTGATAATCAGTAAACCATAAAATATATTATAAAATAATAATGAAGCATTTAATAAATTAAGGGCACCTCTAAAAACCACTTTTCAAAGTGTTAGAAATATGATAGAATTAGATTATGAAACAGCGAGGATTATTTGACGAAGAAGACCGGCTTAAGCGATTAAGCGAGCTTGGAGATTCACTTGAAAAACTCAACAAGTATATAAACTGGGAAGATTTTCGTGAAACTTTGACAAAGAAACTGACAAAAGAAGCGCAAGGGCCCGGCGGGCGGCCTCCTTTTGATTA
>JAITHW010000250.1 GCA_031279815.1 Treponema sp.
GCTCCCGCCAAGTCCCGCCGCATTTCCGGACCGGCGAAGAGGATAAGCCCGTGACTTTCGCCTCCGGAACGTTTGTTCTGCAGCAGCGCGCCTCCACATTCAACCAGTTCCATGCTGTACGCGCCGATTAAAAGTACCCGGTTCATGTTCAAATAATCTCCTTTTCACATTATTGAACGCCGGAGTTTTTTCTTTTTTAAGATTTATGAAAAAAAAGAGACCCCTCCGGCAATAAAAGTTGTTTTCATACAATTTTATCAACCTTCATGGCTGTTTTTTTCTTTTATGGAAAGATACCGGCTTTCATAGCCGACGTATAACTATAATAACCCAAGACCGTTTCAAAAGTCATACGGAGGGCGCGGGGATTTTCTCTTGAGACCTGGGCTTAAATGAATATGAAATCCGATTGCGTTTCTTACTTATTCAGTCTTACCCGTATAGGAGCGTGGAAGTGAATAATTGAAATTCGGAACAAAAAAAGTATATACCCTTGCAGGCTGAACGCTTGTTATTTCAAAACAAGCACGGTATACTGTTAAAATGGCTCTTAACTGCGGTATTGTAGGGCTTCCCAATGTAGGGAAGTCTACCATTTTTTCAGCCCTCAGCTCCGCGCCTGCGGAAGCGGCGAATTATCCTTTTTGTACGATCAATCCTAATGTGGGTAAGGTACCGGTAAGCGACGAGCGGCTTACCAATCTGGCGGCGGTTTTTCAGCCTCAACGGGTTATTCCGGCAATGGTGGAGTTTGTGGATATCGCGGGCTTGGTCAAAGGCGCTTCTAAAGGGGAAGGGCTGGGAAACCAATTTCTCTCCCATATCAGGGAGGTCGGGGTTATTGCACAGGTGGTGCGCTGCTTCGATGACCCCGATATTATCCATGTGGCGCATAAAGTCGATCCCGGAGCGGATATGGAAGTTATCGCTATTGAATTAGCCCTTGCGGATTTGGAAACCCTGCATAAACGCAGGGAGCGGGCGGAACGGTTCCGCAAAGTGCAGGCTAAACCGGAACAGAAACTCGCTGAAACGGTTCTTGCCGCGCTGGACAAGATCGGTCCCGCGCTGGAACAGGGAAAAAGCGCCCGGCAGGTTTCCCTCGGGGATGAAGAAAAAGCTGCGGTAGCGGACTGCCATTTCATCACCATGAAACCCCAGCTCTATGTCTGCAATGTGGATGAAGCGGGGATTCGGCAGGGAAATCCCTATGTGGAGACCGTGAAGCAACGGGCTTTGACGGAAGGCTCTGAAGCGGTATGTATCTGCGGCAAGTTTGAGGCGGAATTGGGGAGCATCGAAGACCCGGAGGAGAAAGCGGCCTTTCTTAAAGAACTGGGCATCCCTGGGTCGGGCTTGAAAGCCCTCACCCAAGCGGCGTACCGGCTTCTGGGGCTTTCGACTTTCTTCACCGCCGGCGCGGACGAATGCCGTGCTTGGACCATTCATACCGGCGGCACGGCGCCCAAAGCAGCAGGGGTCATTCACACGGATTTTGAACAGGGCTTCATCAAGGCGGAGGTCTATTCCTATGAAGATATGATCCGGTACGGCAGTGAAGCCAAAATTAAGGAAGCGGGGAAGTACCGCATCGAAGGCAAAGACTATGCGGTTCGAGACGGGGATGTGATGTTTTTCAAATTCAACGTATGAGCGGCGATTTGCGGGTACAGCTCCTGCCGACAACAGTGAGGCCATGAGGCTTACGAATCCTCTTGCTCTCAATAGACCTGTTGTTTCAGACGATATATAAAATAGGGTTTATCATGTTTAATATACCGGTTCCACTTATCATAGTACCTATAGGGTTATTCGTACTCATCGTTTATTTTGCTGTTTCCAAGAAATCGAATCTTCTCATACGATGGTCCGCCATTATGGCTCTTATCATTATAGGGATATCGATGATTGTTTGTCTATTTATCATATTCGGCGAACCCGCCGCGGTGGTGGTTAAGGGACCGGCCATCAAAATTATTTCAGAGGAAGAAGAAGTAACACCGGTTGCGGGGGGCAATTTCATACCGCTTTTGGTATTCGGAATAATTCTGCTCTTATTTATCGCGGTTATTATATACCTGGCATTACAGGAACAGTACCGCCACAAGAAAAAAAAGGAAGGCTCCAAGAACACCGGGGATCAAAAAAAGTGATTCCCTCCGGCAACGCCGCTCTAACCTATGCCTCTGATGAGGATAAATTATTAGCCTTCAGGGTTCTCCTCCCCATCCCTTGTGCTGGGGCGAACAATTATCCGCCCGCCCATCCCTATACCGGTTCCCGCGCTTCCTGTAGCGCCTTTTCCTGCAGCGCAATGATCCTATCGCACCAATGATCGAATTCCGGATCCTCTTTCTGGAGTTCCGGGTGGCCGAGAATATACTCAACGGCTGTTCGGATGCCTTGATCAAAACGAACCGTAGCTTTGAAATCCGGGACCAGACGTTTAAGTTTACTGTTGTCAAACACCACCGAGTTGGCCTTATCCCCGATAAGTCCGCCGAGGAAATTGTAGGGGCCGCTCTGGGCGAGGAATTCGCTGGATATGTGCATTGCCTTGAGTTCCACTCCCAGCGCCCGGGCAATGGCTTCGTAAATCTGATTCCATGTGAGGGTTTCATCAGAGGTGATCTGAACCGCTTCCCCTATGGCGTGCATATTTCCCATTAAGCCGGTGAAACCTTTGGCAAAATCGCTGTTATGGGTCATGGTCCAGAGGCTCGTGCCGTCCCCATGGATAATCACCGGTTTCCCTTCAAGCATCCGCTTGACCACCTGCCAGCTTCCGTTTTTACCGTGAACCCCCAAAGGCACGCTTCGTTCATCATACGTATGGCTGGGACGGACAATCGTAATGGGGAAGCCATACTCCCGGTAGAGATGGAGGAGAAAATCTTCACAGGCGATCTTGTTTCTGGAGTATTCCCAGTAAGGATTTGCTAGGGGGGTACTCTCGTTTACGAGGTAGTTTGAGAGAGGTTTTTGATAGGCCGATGCGGAACTGAAACACAGATACTGCTTGGTCTTGTCCTTGAAAAGCCGGTAATCCCGCTCAATCTGGCCGGGCACAAAGGTAATAAAATCCGCCACCACGTCGAAATGTAATCCCCAGAGTTTTTCCACCACTTCCCCGTCGTTGTTGATATCGCAGAGGATCTCCTTAACCTTACCGGAGAAGAGGTTGTTCCTGCTGCCTCGGTTAAGGAGGAACAATTCTCCCCCTTGTTCTAAAAACCTCCGGGAAATAGCGGTACTGATAGTACCGGTACCGCCGATAAATAAAGCCTTCATTATCGCTCCTATAGTAAATAAAAATAAAGAGAACAGGAAATAGGGCCTTGTATAAACCATGAAACACGCTGTTGCGCTATTGGTTACACATCACGCGGACCTCATGCGCTCTGTTGCCTGTTCTCTATGCTTAGTTTTAGACGTTGCCTATTTAGAGGTTCTCGGTTTCCGGGCCGGTTTATCCGCTTTAACGGGCCGGGACTTTTTTATCGGTTTAGCCTCTTTTACCGGTGTACTTCTTGCGGTTCGGGCCGTCCGTTTAGGGCCGCTGTTTTTAATCACTGCCTGAGCCGCGGCAAGCCTGGCAATGGGAACCCGGTAGGGAGAACAGGATACGTAACTCAATCCCGAACGGTAACAGAAATCGATGGTTGCCGGATCACCGCCATGCTCCCCGCAGATACCGATTTTGAGGTCCGCATGAACAGACCGTCCCTTTTCAACCGCGCCGGTGATCAAAAGCCCGACCCCTCCTTCATCAACAGACTTGAAAGGATCTTCTTCCAAAATCCCCTTTTCCAGATACGCGGGCAGGAAGGAAGCCGCATCGTCCCGGCTGAAAGCAAAGGTCATCTGGGTAAGATCATTCGTGCCGAAACTGAAGAAGTCCGCATATTCCGCAACTTTATCAGCCCGAAGCGCGGCCCTGGGTACTTCGATCATAGTACCGATCTTAACATGAATGTCCACCCCCGCTTCCTTAAAGACCCTCTTGAGAATCTGCTCCGCCTTGGGGCGGAGCAGCGCCAGTTCTTTTTCATCGCACACAATAGGGATCATAATTTCCGGCATGACCGGAATATCCTTCCTTACGCAGTCCGCCGCGGCAAGAGCGATGGCTTCAACCTGCATGTCGTAGATCTCAGGATAGGTCACCGCCAAACGGCAGCCCCGGTGACCCAGCATAGGATTGGCCTCATGGAGTTTTTCAATTTTAGGCAGGAGCTTTTTGGACGGCGTCTGTAGATAGGCCGCAAGCTCTTCGATCTCTTCCTTGGTATGGGGAACAAATTCGTGGAGCGGCGGATCCAGAAGCCGAATCGTTACCGGACGCCCTTCCATGGCCTTGAAGATCCCGAAAAAGTCCTGCTGCTGCAAGGGAAGAATCTTCTGCAATGCTTCCCTCCGCTCTTCTTCCGTATCCGCCACAATCATGGCCCGGAAGTGAATGAGCTTGTCCTTGTCAAAGAACATGTGCTCGGTACGGCACAGCCCCACCCCTTGAGCGCCGAACTTGAATGCCCTCTGAGCATCTTCGGGCTGGTCCGCATTGGTCCGCACCTCAAAACCGCGGAGATGTCCCCGTGTTGAGGCGGCCCGGATTTCATCGCACCACCCAAGGAAAGTTTGGACGAGAACATCTTTGGAAATATCCGGGCGTATCAGGGCAAGCTCTCCCGAATACACATCGCCTGTCGAACCGTTGATAGTAATCAGGTCTCCCTCTTCAAAAGAAGCGTCTCCGATTTCAACTTTTTTACCTTTGATAGTAACTCCTTTGGCCCCTGCAATACAGGGCGTTCCCATGCCGCGGGCTACCACCGCCGCATGGCTGGTCATGCCTCCGGTAGAGGTGAGAATTCCCTGAGAAACCACCATACCCCCAATATCTTCGGGACTGGTTTCCTGCCGGACCAGCAGCACCTTTTCTCCCCGGCTGTGCCACTCTTCCGCATCTTTAGCGGAAAAAACAATCCTCCCGGCGGCGGCCCCGGGGGATGCGTTCAGGCCGCGGGTCAGGGAGACCGCCTCTTTCAGCGCCTGGGGATCGATCCTTGGATGGAGAAGCTGATCCAAGTGTTCGGGACCAACCCGGAAAATCGCGGTATTCTTGTCAATCAGTTTTTCCTCCACCATATCCAAGGCGGCTTTAACCGCCGCGGCCCCGGAACGTTTCCCATTCCGAGTTTGAAGCAGGAAAAGTTTTCCCTGTTGAACGGTGAACTCCATGTCCTGCATATCCTTGAAATGCTTTTCCAGCTTGTTTCTGATCCGAACCAGTTCATCGTAGATGGGCTTGTTTTCCTGTTCCAAGGCGCTGATCTTCTCCGGAGTTCTGATGCCGGCCACCACGTCTTCTCCTTGGGCGTTCATAAGGTATTCCCCATAGAACACATTTTCTCCGGTAGAAGGGTCCCGGCTGAAACAAACCCCGGTTCCGGAATCATTGCCGAAATTGCCGAATACCATGGATTGTACGTTGACCGCGGTTCCCTTGATATTTTTAATGCCACTGATCTGCCGGTATTTGATCGCCCGTTCATTCATCCAAGAACCAAACACCGCATTGATCGCCCCCCAGAGCTGATCCAGCGGCTCTTGGGGAAAATCTTTTTCCGCATATTTCTGAACAATTTTTTTATATTTGCCCACCAGATTTTCCAGGTCATGTTCATCCAACTCGGTATCCAATTTAACTCCCTTGGCTTCTTTGATAGAAGCGATAGCTTTCTCAAATTGCTTACCGGGAACATGCATGACCACATCGCCGTACATCTGAATAAAACGCCGGTAGGCATCCCAGGCGAAACGGGGATTGCCGGTTCTTTCCGCAAGCCCTTGGACCGCCTTATCGTTCATGCCTAAATTAAGGATAGTATCCATCATACCGGGCATGGACACCGGCGCGCCGGAACGGACCGAAACCAGGAGAGGATCCCCGGGATCTCCCAATTTCTTCCCCATTACTTTTTCAAGTTTTTTCAGGTTTTTTAAAACCGCTTCCTCAAGCCCGGCAGGATATTGCTCATTATTTTCATAATAAGCCGCGCACACTTCCGTAGAAATAGTAAACCCCGGGGGAACAGGAATTCCGAGATTGGTCATCTCCGCTAAATTAGCGCCCTTACCGCCCAAGATATCCCGCATCTGGGCGTCCCCTTCTGATTTTCCCTCACCGAAAAAAAAGACACTTTTCTGCTTTGCCACAAAGGACCTCCATAAAAATTGTTTTAAAACTCCGGCGTGTTTCGACACAACCGTAACAGCAAACTTCTTTATGCAACCTCACGGGTTTTTATCAAGAAGTTCGCCGCATTGTCATATACTATTATGTATTAATTTTTCATTATATAGTATTTATCCGGCCATAAGCAATAGAAATATGCGGGTAAGAAAAATTATTTAACCGGAATGAAGAACCGCAGGGCAAGCCCTGCGGTATCGAAGATTTCTCCTTGAAATCTTCGCGTATGCGGGGGAACATATCCCCCGCACCCCCAGCAATGAAGCGCCCCAAGGGGCGGG
>JAITHW010000131.1 GCA_031279815.1 Treponema sp.
GCCTTCCGGTGAAGATGTAACCGTAACGCCGCCGTTTTCCAACCGGAAATTCTGGTAGCCCCGGAAGGGCAAAGGGTTGAAGCACGGCCCACGGATTAGCACGGATATAGAATGGCAAGCGGTAAAATCAGGCGCGATTCCGTGAAATCCGCGGGCCTGGGAAAAATTAGAAAAGGAGACTTTGGCATTATTGACCCAGTACAGCAGTTTTTTTATCAGCCCTCGCTCACCAGCCGCCTGCGCACCGCTCCAGAAAACGCCGGGCCATTGCGGGTTTGCCGTACAAATGAATATGCGGGAATCCGGCAAAGAGACGGCCGTCCGCGTTGATGCAGGGCCAGGTTTCACCGGTGACCGGTTTGCAGCCGGTAAAATCCGTTCCCGGATTATCGCTTTCCCAGTAGTGAAATTCATGCCCCGGTATCGTGTCCCCTGCGGCGCACAGGAGATTATCGTGACGCGCGGTATAAGACCCGTACCCGAAACGCACAAGCCGGGGCATAGGGCGGCATGAACCGGAAATGGCTTTCACCATCGGATAGCCCTGCCCGTCTTTGCCGATAAGCTCCTCATGCAGATACATGAAACCGCCGCACTCCGCGATGCAGGGCATTCCCGAAAGCAACGCGTCCCGAATATCCCCGCGCAACCGCGTATTTTCCGAAAGCCCTGCCGCGTACAGTTCGGGATACCCGCCGCCCAGGATCAAGCCGTCCAGACCGGGGGGGAAAGAATCTTCAAGGGGACTGAAGGGTACGAGTTCCGCGCCGAGCTTTTTGAGCAGCCGGAGACTGTCTTCATAGTAGAAACAAAACGCCCGGTCCCTGGCAATGCCGATGCGGATTTTGCGGGCCCTCACCGGAGCGATCCCGGGCTCATCCTCAACAGACACAGGAGACGCGGACCGGGCGACAGCTTCGATTGCCCCAAGGTCAACGGTTTGTTCCAGAACCGCCGCGATACGGTCGATGGTTTCTCGTATATTCTTTATCTCCCCGGCAGTAACCAGTCCCAGATGCCGGCTTGGAATAAGCCAATCCTCCTCCGGGGGAAGAAACCCGAGTACCGGTACGCCGGTCTCTTCCTCAATCAATGAACGCATCCCCGGATACCGCCGGGGGCTTATCCGGTTCAGCGCAACCCCCCGGATAAGGTTCTGCTTCCGGAAACTCACCAAGCCTTTGATCCGGGCCGCCAGGGAAACCGAAAGGAATCGGCAATCCTCCACCAGGATCACCGGCGTACCAGTGGCCCGGGCAATATCCCAGGCGCTTGCCTTCGTGGTGGTCCCCCCAAGGCCGTCGTAAAAGCCCATAGCGCCTTCCAAGACCGCGATGTCTTTCCGCGGATCCCCGCAGGCGTTTTCATAGAGCAGGCGGTTTACGGTTTCCTTATTACAAAGAAACAGATCCAGCGCAGCCGAATGTACGCCGGTAACTTCCCGGTGAAACATCGGATCAATATAATCCGGGCCGCACTTAAACGCCGCGGGAACCTTGTTCCGCCGGATCAACGCCCGCAGCAGGCCGCAGGTGAAGGTGGTTTTCCCGGAACCGCTTGAACCGGCGCTCACGCAGATCCGGGGGAGATCCCGGCTAATCACCCCGCTGCGCCCCGTCGCCGCTGATGATAAATACCGGATTGATCGCTTTCATAAGGTGGACGTTTCCATGGAGTTCGGCTCTGGACACCCCGATCTGCACTGTATCTATATTTTTAAACCCGTATTGCTTCAGCAGAGAAAGCGCCGCGCTTGCGGTTTCTATGGTGATCCCGTTGATAACGACCCGGACGCCCGGATTTTTTGCCGCGGTCATTGCCAGAATCGGCTCCAGTTCCCCTGAAGAACCGCCGATGAAGACCCGATCCGGCGAGGGCAGGGCCTCCAGCGCCTGCGGCGCGGAACCGCAAACCGCGGATATATTGCAGAGACCCAGGGTTTTCCGGTTTTCTTCCAGTAAAGCAAGGGCCTCCGGGCTGTGGTCCACCGCATATACCCGGCCTTCTCTTGCTTTCAGCGCCATTTCGCAGGCCACCGAGCCTGTTCCCGCGCCCACGTCCCAGGCTATGCTGTCCGGTTCCATTCTGAGTTTCGACAAAGAGACCGCCCGGATTTCTTCTTTGGTCATAGGAACGTCCCCGCGGGTAAACGCGCGGTCCGGCAGGCTGTAATTCCCCAGCCCCCGGGAGCAGGGTTTGGGGTTTTCAACCATGACTACGCTGAGGCCGTCGAACGCGTGATCCTTCAAGGAGGATGCCGCACCGGACCTGATGCGCTCATCAGGATAGGAAAGGCGCTCGCCCACATGAACCGTAAGCTCCCCCAGGCCCGCGGAAGTCAAGGCCGCGCACAGTACCGCGGGGCCTGTTTCGCCGCCGGTAAGAAAGAAGGTTTTTCGGTTATACAGAACCGGGGACGCCATAGCCGCCTTTCTTCCGTGAAGGCTTACCACCGCGGCATCGTCCCAAGACAGACCCAACCGGGCGGCAAAACAGCTCAGGGAACTCACCCCGGGAAGAACCGTGAAGGCCAAACCCCGCTCCCGAAGCAGGGGGATGAGTTTTTTCGCGCCCGAATAAAACCCGCTGTCCCCGGAGAACAGCACCGCAAACAAAGGACATTCCTGCTCCGCGATGCGGTTCATAATCTCTTCGGCCCCGGTAAGAGGGTACGCGGGTTTTCCGGCAATCAGCGGTTCCGCCGCGGCTATTAAACGCGGCGCGGCAATGACGCACCGGCTGTTCCGTATCGCGGCCAGCGCCTCCGCGGTCATGCCCGCTTCGCTGCCGCCGCCTATACCGATAAGATATACGTGTTTTTCACGCGCCCCGGGAAACAGGGCCTGAAGTACCTCCTCCGCGCCGAGCCCTTCCGGTTCAAGAGGACGCCGTATCATAACTACGCCGGCCCCTTCCTGCGCGGCCGCGGACAGTTTTTCTATAAGCCCTCCCTCTGTTCCGGAATCTTTAGTTACGAGCCACCCGGCGCGGATTTCCCGCAGCAACGCCCGGTTCATGGCTTCAGAAAAAGGCCCCTGCATAGCAATAATATGCGAGCCTTGAAATCCCAGACTCCTACAGCGCCGGAGGCTTTCTTCCAGCGGGAGTACCCGGAGGTATACCCTATCCCGCAGATCCGGATGCGCAAAGGGCGAGAGTTCTTTGCTTCCGGTGGCAAGGAGAATGATCCCCTTTTGGGAGCGCAGAAAATCCGCGGCTTCTTCCAGGTTGTCAAAGTTCCGTGTCCGCATACCTGCGGGAAGCTGCGGCGTACCCCGCCGCAGCCTCAGATACCCGCATCCCGCTTCCGTGCAGGCGGCTTGCAGGTTTCGGCTTATTTCAAGCGCGTGAGGATGGGTGCAGTCTACCGCATACCCGGGCTTGTACCGGGTCAGCGCATCATAGATACCGTCCCGATCGAGCCGCCCCCGGTGTATCTCCATGAGAGATTCCGATGCGGACCCGCGGAATTGCTCCTGCAAGATCTCGCCGCCGTATTCGGTGGCAATGAAAACGTGTACCCTGCGGGAGGCTTCGCAGCCGGCGCGTTTCAGCCGTTCAAGCAAGGCCCTTAAAAACTCCCGGCTTTCGGTGGTACCGGCAAAGACAAAGATCCCCGGGGCTTTATTCTCCATGGCGATACCCCCTGGGCTGTACCATTTTTCCGTGTATAACCGCGGCTGCCCCGGCGCCGATAAACACGGTACAAAACATATCGGCCTCGTACGCGCGCAATTCTCCAAGACCCATGATCCGGCTCTGTTCCTCCGCGCGTCCTATGTTTCGCACAACCCCGCACACCGTCTCAGGCTTCCGGTACCGGAGCAGAATATCGCAGGCTTTCGCAAGATAATCCCGGCGTTTTTTACTTGCGGGATTGTATAGACAGATCGCAAAATCCGCCGCGGCAGCGGCTTCCAGCCTTGTGACGATAGTTTCCCAAGGGGTCAACAGATCGCTCAGACTGATGACAACAAAATCGTTCGCCAACGGCGCGCCCAGCAGCGCGGCGCCGGAAAGGGCCGCGCTGATTCCGGGAATCACCTCAATCTCAACCCCGGGATACTCAGGCGCCAACTCGTACGCCAAACTTGCCATACCGTATATTCCCGGATCGCCTGAACAAACCAAGGCGGTATCGGCGCCGCTCTGCGCGGCCCCGAGCGCGGCCCGGCACCGCTCAACCTCACGGCGCATAGGAGTGGCAAAAACCCGCTTCCCTTCGATAAGATGCCTTATCAAATCAAGGTACAGCGGATACCCCGCAACCGCGCCGCATACTTCAAGCGCGCGCTTCGCCTCTATGGTAAGATATTTTTCATCTCCCGGACCAATGCCGATCACATACAGCTTCATATTCATATACCTGTTTTATCACTTACATCATCAAAGAAAAATCCCTTGCAGGGAACCAATTCGGCTTTTACTTGAAACACCTGATCAAAAAAATCCGCGGTAAACACCGCTTCCGGCGCGCCGTCCGCCGCAACGCGCCCTTGAAAAAGCGCGATAATCCGGTCCGCAAAACGATATGCAGTATGCAAATCATGCTGGATACCGATAACCGCTACGCGGCCTGAAGCCGCGTAATGGGAAAGCAGCTTCATCATAGCAATCCGCGCGGCAATATCCAATCCGCTCATCGCCTCATCCAGGAGCAGCAGGGCCGGAGCATGAGGTTCCGCGGCAGTATCCGGCAGAATTTGCAGCAGCGCACGGGCAAGGATAACCCTCTGCAGCTGGCCTCCTGAAAGTTCCGTGACGGGTTTGGAGGCAAAATCCCAGACTCCGGTCTGTTCCATGATCTCCTGCGCACGGGCAAGCCGGGCATCGCCTACCCGCGCAAACCGGGAACCCTGGGGATAGAAGCCCATCAGCACGGTTTCAAGGCAGGTGTAGGGAAAATCATTCCGCGCTCCCTGGGGCACCAGCGCAAGCCGCCGCGCCCGTTCCATAAGCGGGTAGCTGCGGATATCCCTCCCGTCAAGAAGAACCCGTCCCCGCGCCGGGCTGCTGTACGCGCCGAGTATTTGGAACAGGGTCGATTTCCCGCTGCCGTTAGGGCCGACCAAGGCGATATGTTCGCCTCCTGCCACGGAAAACGAGATATCCTCCAGCATGAAATCCCCTGAAGAACCCTGGGCGTTGCGGCTTCCCGCGTGATAGGAAAAGGAGATTCCCTCCACCGAAAGCAAACTCATTCTGTTATTCCTTTCCGGCGGACAAATATAGAGATAAAGAACGGCCCTCCCAGGAGCGTTGTCAGCACGCCCACGGGAATTTCCCCGCCGGACAGCAGCCGCGCGCAGGTATCCGCAGCCGCCAGCAGGATCGCCCCCAGCAGCATAGACAGGGGCAGGAGCAGGCGGTTATTGGAGGTGAGGGAAAAGCGCAGCAGATGGGGCACCACAAGACCGACAAAGCCGATGATCCCGCATACGGACACGCAGGCCGCGGTCATAGCAGCGCCAAGCAGGAGATAGAAAAACCGGGTTTTTCTTACGGATATGCCAAGCCCTTCGGCGTTCCGGGTACCCAGGGTGAGCAGATTCAGGTCTTCCGCATATACGATTGCCGGCGCTCCGGCAATCAGTACCGCCGATCCGAGCAGCAGCGCCTCTGACCAGCTCCGGGCTGAAAGGCTGCCCATGAGCCAGAAGACAATGGCCCCCACCTGCTCGCCGGAGAGCATTTTTATAAAGCTTATCCCCGCGGAAAGGATCGCGCTGAGAATGATCCCCCCCATGATCAGGTTTGCGCCGATAAGCCCGCCGCCCCGGCGGCTGATGAGCAGCACCAGCCCCAAGGTCAATGCCGCGAAACCGAGCGCCATAAGAGGGACAGGGAAACGCACGCCTAGGGTTAGATTGAGCAGTATGGCAACGGACGCGCCGAAAGCAGCGCCTGTGGAAACGCCCAGGGTGTACGGGTCGGCCAAGGGGTTCTGCAATATGGCTTGAAATATCACCCCTGCTCCGGCCAGTCCCGCGCCTGCCAATACGCCGCAGAGAATCCGGGGCAGCCGCAGGTCCCAAATAACCGCCACCGCGCTTTTCGGGATATCCTCATACCACCGGGCAATCCCGGTGATTTTTCCGGCCAAAATGCGGGCGGTTTGCCCCGCGGATATGGGCATAGCCCCTAAACGCACCGAAAAAAGCACCACCGGCGGCAACAGGGCGCATAACAAGATAATACAAAAAATGCTTTTTTTGCGGTTTTGTTTATACTCCAGAAGAGGATTTAAGGAAAGGGTATGCATCGTTCATATCCTTTGGTCTGCGCAAAGTTATTGGTAATCCGGCTGTGACGGTAACGCGCTTGCGAGGGAATTGCACCCTGCTTCCCCAATATCAATCGGGAACCAAGCCCGAATATAAAAAGAATATACGGCTTCAGGTGATATGTCAATAGGGATGATCGACGATTTTACGTCCCGTTTTACCCTGTTTATTTTGTTCTGAACAATTACCGGCGCCATAAAACGATATTGACATAAATAAAACAAATAGGATAGAATAATGATAATTTAAAAGGAAGAATATGGCGGACGATAGATGGTTTTGTTATAAAAATGCTCCAAATGCTTTATCACTGGCTAGAATGCTGCTGGTTTTGCCTTTTATGCTGATTATTCATGATATTTTTGTTTATGAATGTACAAAAAACGGGGGACTGCTGCTTGTTTTTATAGCCATAATACTATCGGATGTTGCCGACGGCTATTTGGCGCGGAAATTACGATGCACATCAAACACGGGAGCAAAATTGGATATTATTTCAGACACGTTATATACGTTTTCTTCTTTAACGGCTTTTGCATATTTCAAAATAATTCCGGTATGGTTTATATTTATTATGGCGTTGAAATTAATTGAATTTATTATAACATCAGCATTAATAAAGAACAAACAAAAATCAGCGGAAATAATATTTTTCGATAAGATAGGAAAAATATCGGTTTCTATCGTGATGATACTGCCCGGGATATTTGTATTTCGATGTATAATAATTGATTATAAAATGGTAATGAATATAATCATATATATAATTACCGCGATGTTAATACTATCGTTTATCAATAGGGTAATAAATACGATAAAATACTTAAAAATATGAAGAATAAAATATTTGAGCAAAATACTTTAGAGAGGATTTATGGAGAAAGACAGATCTCCACGAAATAGAACGCTGACTATTTCAGAAAATGAACGCGCCTCCCTAAAAGAGAAGCTTTGCTGTATCAATAGTGAGAAAGTATATCTATCTCAATTAATAAATAAAACGATTTGCAGAGATTTATTCGATATTTTAGATCTATTGCCTTCAGAATTTGTTGATTTATTAATAATTGATCCTCCGTATAATTTGGATAAAGACTTTCACGGGTTCAAATTTTCAAAAACGAATGACAGCGCATATTTAGAATACTTAAAAAGCTGGTTTCCCGCAATAATCAATACATTAAAACCAAACGGCTCGGTATATATCTGCGGCGATTGGAAAAGTACCTGCTGCTTATATCAAATTATGCGGGATTTTACCATAATACGGAATAGAATAATATGGCAGCGTGAAAAGGGCAGAGGGGCAAAAGCTAATTGGAAAAACGCAACCGAAGATATTTGGTTTGGAACAAAAAGTGACGAGTATTATTTTAATGTAGAAGCGGTAAAACAGAAACGGAAAGTAATTGCGCCGTATAGAGAAAACGGTAAACCCAAAGGTTGGGAAGAAACGGAAGACGGTGATTTTAGATTAACCTATCCGAGTAATTTTTGGGATGATATTTCTGTGCCTTACTGGTCTATGCCGGAAAATACCGATCACCCTGCACAAAAACCGGAAAAGTTAATCGCCAAACTGATTTTAGCAAGCTGTCCGGAACATGGGCTTGTATTGGACCCGTTTTTAGGTTCCGGGACCACATCGGTTGTGGCGAAAAAACTGGGACGTAATTATATAGGTATTGAAATAAATGAAGAGTATTGTTGTTGGGCTGAGAAACGTTTGGTATTGGCGGAAAGCGATACCGCTATTCAAGGATATTCGGACGGAGTCTTTTGGGAAAGGAATACCTTGAGCCGGCAAATGAAAAAAACAAAACAATTGTAATGTTATAATATAAAAGCATGATAATCCCTGGAAAAAGCTGTAATTGATGATTACAAATCCGCTTGTAGAAACAGCAGGTTCTGCGAAACGCACGCCTTGAAATACACAGTTCGCGGAGAGACGGCCTCTGAAGAATTGGCGAAATTACGGTTGATCATTGAAGCAGTGGCCGTGAACAGTATAATTGTGTCGGTTACTACGGTAAATTTGACTTTTGACGAGGATTTAATGAGGTAAATAGATTTTTTTGCGAATAATGAATCCTTCCGTGAAAATCCGTGTTATCCTCGGGCCATGTTTAAATGCTTTTACCTTGGTCATATTTCATATTTTCCTTGAAAATAGAGTATACTCGGGTGTATGGATAAAATTGAGTTAAAACATTTGATCGATACTGCGGCGGGAAGGGTTCCCGCGGATTTGGTGATCCGGAACGGCCTGATCGCCGACGTATATACCGGGCGGTTTATCCGGGGAGATCTGGCAATATGCGGCGGTTTAATAGCCGGGGTGGGCGGTTTTGAGGGGAAATTGACCTTTGACGCTCAAGGACAGTATGTGCTGCCCGGTTTCATTGATAGTCATATTCATATTGAGTCCTGCTTTGTCGGCCCCGAAGAGCTGGGGCGCCTTTTGGTACCCCATGGAGGAACCACGATTATTGCGGACCCCCATGAGATTGTGAATGTCTGCGGTATTGCCGGTCTGGATTATATGCTTCGCGCGGCTGCGGGGACCCTCATGGATATCAAGTTTATGCTGCCCTCCTGTGTGCCGGTTACTTCTTTTGAACATACGGGGGCTATACTGGATGCAAAAGACCTGGAAGGCCCTCTACAGGACCCAAGGATTTTGGGACTCGGAGAGTTTATGAACTTCCCCTCGGTGGTTCTGGGGGCTGAAGAAACCCTGGACAAGATACTTTTGGCAAATGAGCAGGGGAAACTCATTGACGGCCATAGTCCCGGGCTGCAAGGGTATGGACTTAACGCATACGCGGCCTCGCTGATACATACGGATCACGAATGCGCCGCGGTGGAGGATATGCAGGAGCGGCTCTCCCGGGGTATGTATGTGATGCTCCGTCAAGGTTCCGCATGCCGGGACCTCCCTAATCTGGTTAAAGGGGTAACCCCGCAAAACAGCCGCCGTTGCCTGCTCTGTTCCGATGACAGGCAGCCCAAGACCATCTTTGAGCAGGGACATCTCGAGGAACACCTGCGCATCTGTGTGGAAGCGGGTCTGGATCCCATAACCGCAATTCAGATGGCGACCCTCAATGCCGCGGAATGTTTCCGGCTTTATGACCGGGGCGGGATAGCTCCGGGCTTGCGCGCGGATCTGGTGCTGGTGAATAATCTTAAAGAGTTCCGGGTTAATCAGGTACTGATCAAAGGAGACCTTGTTGCCGAAGAGGGGCGCTATCTCCCGCAGGTAAGCCGGTGCGATGACGCCGCGGTCCGCCGAAGTTTTCATGTGAAGGAGTTTTCCCGGGAAAAACTGCGGCTTCCGCTTTCCCGTGATAAGGTGTATGTTATTGATATTCAACCGAAAAGCGTAGTAACCGGTAAGGGAATAGCCGCGGTATCCCGCAATGCCGCGGGGGAGTTCGTATATGATCCCAGAGAAGATATAGTGAAGATTGCGGTGGTGGAGCGTCATCGGTATACCGGAAACGTGGCTCTGGGATTGATCCGGGGCTACGGGATACGCCGCGGAGCGGTTGCTCTTTCCATCGCTCACGATTCTCATAATATCATTGCCATAGGTCCTGAGGATGCCGATATAGCTTTTGCGGTGGAGCGGCTCTTAGACCAGGGCGGCGGAGCGGTACTGGCAAAGGACCGGACGGTATTGGAACAGATGCCCTTGCCCTTGGGAGGGCTTATGAGCGACCGGAGCGGCGAATGGGTAGATCGGAAGCTGGTTTCCATCCATGAAATTGCCCATAAGGTCTTGGGGGTTAACCGGCAGATAGAACCTCTAATGACCCTGTGTTTCATGTCCTTGCCGGTCATTCCGAAACTCAAACTCACTGATAGAGGCTTGTTTGACGTAGAAGGTTTTACCTTCATCCCCGTCGAAGCGCCGGCTGACCCCGGGCTTTAACAAGCCCTCATACTTGCCGGCGTATGTCTCCTGCGCCGGCGCCGCGCCCGCCGCGTCCCCGCAGGGTACAGCGTATATGAGTGGCGGCTGGTAACTATAGTCAATCCACTTAAGAAGGGCGAAGCTCAATGTTAGCTTCCTGCCATGGAATAGGCGAATTCTTGAAAAAATCCACAGATTGTACGGATTTTCATGGATTATACCGGTTCTGGGTAACTGAAATCCGTGTTAATCCATGTAATCAGTGGACCTTATTTAGTTATTTTTAGTAGTAGGTGGTAAGTGGTAAGTAGTAGGTGGTAAGTGGTAAGCGGTAGGTGGTAGGTGGTAAGCGGTAAAAAAGGGAGACACGCTCACCGCCGCCCTTTACCACCTCCCGCTTACCACTTACCACTTACCATTTACTATTTCCCATTTACTACTTACCTTTTACCATATTCCTATAGTTGTATTTTTATAAACTAATAGTTGAAATTTAGGCAAAACCGGGATATAAATTCTGTTATGATAAACTACGCGCCGGCGCAGACTTCGGCCAATATGCAATAAATTATACCGCATATCATATTCTATATCGCCCCGCATGGCCCGGTGCGGCGGGCAGGGCATACGGTATGGCGGGTGAGCCGTCCGGCACGGCGGGTGAACCGTCCGGTATGGCGGGTGAGACATCCGGTGTAGCGGGCAGGGTATGCGGTGTAGCGGGCAGGGCATGCGGCACGGCGGGCAGGGCATCCGGCACGGCGGGTGAGCCGTCCGGCACGGCGGGTGAGACATCCGGTGTAGCGGCCGGGGCATCCGGAGCGGTGGGCGGCGGATGGTAAATGGCGGATGGTAAGTGGTGAGTGGTAAATGGGAGGTGGTAAAGGGCGGCGGTGAGCGTGTCTCCCTTTTTTACCACCTACCACTTACCACTTACCACTTACCACTTACCATTTACCACTCACCAAAGGAGGCAAAGGAAGAACAAACACTGCGGCACGCCGCGGGACAGCAAACCGCATCGTGTATCAAGAGCGGGGTTTAGTAATAAGCCCTATGAATGGTAAACGCGGGTTTCCGTATAATCTGCGGGCCTGGTAATAAAAGCCCGCGGATTAACACGGATTAACACGGATTAGCACGGATGCGGTTTCCGTGAAAATCTGTGAAAATCTGTGGGAATCTGTGTAATCCGTGGGCCTGGTAATAAAGCCCACAGATTAACACAGATTAGCACGGATTAGCACAGATGTAGTTTCCGTGGAAACCCGTGAAAATCTGTGGGAATCAGTGGAATCTGCGGGCCTTGTAATAAAGCCCACAGATTAACACAGATTAACACGGATTAACACGGATGCGGTTTCCGTGAAAATCTGTGAAAATCTGTGGGAATCAGTGGAATCTGCGGGCCTGGTAATAAAAGCCCGCGGATTGCCGCGGATTAACACGGATGTAGAATGGTAAGTAGTAAAAATGGTAAATGGGAGGTGGTAAAGGGCGGCGGTGAGCGTGTCTCCC
>JAITHW010000254.1 GCA_031279815.1 Treponema sp.
TTTACCAAAGACCAAAAGGCTCTTATAGCCTGCCCCGCAGGTAAAAAAGGAGCGTATGCCATCCCAGCCGGGGTTACGGTCATCAAGAGCGCCGCGTTCGAGGGATGTACCGGGCTGACCAGTGTAAACATCCCCGCTTCGGTTACGGAAATCGGAGACGCCGCGTTCTATGGGTGTACCGGGCTGACGAGCGTAAGCATCCCCGCTTCGGTTACGGTCATTGGGGATGAAGCGTTCTGCGGATGTACCGGGCTGACCGGAGTTACCCTTTCACGCCGGACGCGGGTGGAAAACGGCGCGTTTCCCGAAGGGACGCGGCTCACCTACAGCGGCTAGGGCGGCGGACAGCGCGGCGCAACCCGTTCTCATGCGGGGTCAGGATTACCAAACGGGTCTATGGACGGCGGTTGTACCGATAGGTTAGGATAAGGTTATGAGGCTAAAAGCAGGAAAACGAGACAAGCGGCCAAGTTTCCGCAGTGTATGGGCGGCTTTTCAGGAGACCGACCGGAAAATACAGGAGACGGCTCAACAGATGAAAGAGACCGACCGAAAGATCGCCGAATTATCGAAAGAGACCGACCGGAAAATCGCCGAATTATCGAAAGAGACCGACCGGAAAATGCAGGAGACCGACCGGAAAATGCAGGAGACCGACCGGAAAATCGCCGAATTATCGAAGAATATCGGCGGTTTAAGCGGCTCCTTGGGCAGGCTCATAGAGTCCATGTTTTCCGCGAAGCTGTGGGAACTATTCACGGGCTTAGGCTATGAGTTTACCAAGGGCTGCCGGGACCAAGAGTTTCGGGAACATAAGCGGGTCATTGCGGAGGTGGATATATTTCTTGAGAACGGGGATTACGCGATGCCTGTGGAAATTAAGACAATACTTTCACGAGACGATGTGGACGAGCATCTTGAGCGCATAGAAAAGATCCGGGGGTACATGGACGCCAAGGGGGACGGGCGGCGTTTGGCGGGGGCAATTGCGGGCGGGTCGGTCGGGGAAGATGTGCGCCGGTATGCCCACAAGAACGGGTTGTACCTGCTGGTACAAAGCGGCGACGCGGTTGCCCTAGCGGAATTACCCCAAGGGTTCAAGCTGAAAACATGGTAAACATACCTGAAGAGCGTAACACTTTCACGTTGGCCATAGACCACCGGTAGATTAGCCCGGGTGAGAACGGTGCGCAAGCTCGTACTGCCGGGGGGCGCGGGGGTCTAAGACCCCCCGCAAAAAACCGTTCCTTCGGGGCGGGAGCATGACGCGCTTTTATGAATCGAACCCGCGTTTAATAATGCGCCGCCGCGTATTCCACCCAGCCTCCGGCTTCCACCAAGGCGCGCTCAAAGCCTTTGAGGGTAAAGGAGACAGTTTTCTCCTTGGATCCGGACTTGAAAGTAAAGGCGCTGGCGGGGATATCCACCGAAAGGGTGGTTCCGGTTCCCGCAAATTCTTGGAACAGCTCATTCAGCGCTGCCCCGGGAAGTTCCGCGGCGATCATGCCGCAGTTGTACATATTCTGCCGGAAAATTCTGGCGAAACTTTCGGCAATCACTATATTGATGCCGTTTACTTCAAAAACCCAGGGAGCGTGTTCCCGTGAACTGCCGCACCCGAAATTCGCCCTGGAAACAAGCGCCCCTACGCCGGCGGTCATTGCAGGATCAAACCCCTGAAGCTTCAAATCTTCCAACAGATAGGGTTTTAAAGCCTCCTTGGAATTCTCGGTCAGATACTTTGCCGGAATGATCTCATCGGTGTTTATATCACTCCGATCCAAAAACAACACGGTCCCGCCGAATGTTTTCATATCATACTCCTTGCCTACTCTTCCGGATTGGCGATGGCTCCCGCCAGCGCGGTGGCCGCCGCAGAGGCCGGACTCATAAGATGGACCATGCCGCCCTTGCCCATGCGTCCGTAAAAGTTGCGGTTTGTGGTTGAAGCGCAGACTTCGCCGCCGGCCAGCACCCCGTTGGACATCCCTAAACATGCCCCGCAGGTAGGATTGGTAACACAGAACCCGGCTTCCAGAAATATGGAGAGCAAGCCTTCTTTTAGCGCCTGGGCATAAACCGCGGCGGTAGCCGGGGAAACAATGGCCCTGAGGGTAGGCGCTATCTTCCTGCCTTTCAGTATTGCCGCGGCTTCCCGGAGGTCTTCGATGCGCCCATTGGTGCAAGACCCGATATACACCTGATCCACCGCAGTTCCCCTGAGTTCCCTGACAGGCGCGACCTGATCCGGCTTATATCCCACGGTGGCTAAAGGCTCTAAATTTGAACAATCCATATCTATAGTATCCGTGTATACCGCGTCATCATCGCTCCGCCATCGGGCAAAATCAGCCAGGGCCTCCGCGGGAGTTTTGTAGGTCTTGTCCTCCCCGGTACAACAGGCGCCTTTGCCCTCAATAAACGGCCACAGATAGTCAACGGTAGTCCGGTCGGGCATACAAATTCCGCAGGTTGCTCCGGCTTCAACCGCCATGTTGCACATGGTCATTCTGCTTTCCATGCTCATGGCGCCGGCCGCCGGCCCTCGGAATTCAACCGCTTTATCCGTGGCTCCCGCAACCCCAATCTTGGCAATCACCGCCAGAATCACATCTTTGGCAAAGACCCCTTTTTTCAGCGCGCCGGTAAGGTTAATCCGCAGGGTATCCGGCCGTTTGAAAGCCGCCACTCCCTTGAGAATCCCTACTTCCAAATCGGTGGTCCCCACTCCGGCGGCAAAAGCCCCGAAAGCCCCGTGGGTACAGGTGTGGCTGTCCCCCATGATGACCGTGTACCCGGGCCTGACAAAACCCTTTTCCGGGAAGATCGCGTGACAAACCCCGTTGCGGCCAATATCAAAAAAGTCCTTAATGCCGTGCCGTTTTGCCCAGTCCCGGAGTATCTTGCCCTGTTCCGCTGTCTTTGAGTCTTTCGCGGGGCTTACATGGTCAATAACCGCCTTGATCTTCGATGCGTCAAAGACTTGATCCAGCTTCTTGCTCACCAAGTCGTTGATGGCGATAGGAGTGGTAATTTCATGGCAAAACACCCGATCCAGCCTAAGCACCCAGGTTTCGCCAAAGGGCCGATCTGCCAGATGCGCGTCAAATACTTTTTCCGCTAAGGTTTTACCCACGGTTTTTCCTCCTTATCTAATCTCCTGCGAGGCTTCCTGCCCATTATTACACCCCGGTTCCCGGTTCTTCGGCTTTCTTCGCTCCTATTTCCCGAAGCAGATATTTCTGTATCTTGCCGCTGGCAGTGAGGGGATAGGAGTCTACAAAGAAAACGTATTTAGGTATCTTGTACCGGCTTATCTTGCCGCGGCAGAAATCCCGGACATCTTCCTCTTTTATTACCGCGTCTTTATGGAGGATGATGAAGGCTCCCACTTCTTCGCCGTACTTCTTGCTGGCGATGCCCACCACCTGCACGTCTTTAATTCCCGGCATGGTGTAGATGTAGTCTTCGATTTCCTTGGGGTAGATGTTTTCGCCGCCCCGGATGATCATGTCCTTGATGCGCCCGGTAACCCGGAAGTTGCCGCCCTCGTCTTTGACCCCCATATCCCCCGAATGAAGCCAGCCCTGCTCGTCAATACAGGCTCTGGTGGCTTCTTCCATCTTGTAGTAGCCTTTCATGCTGTTGTAGCCCCGGCAGCAGAATTCCCCATGGACTCCCGGGGGGCATTCTTCGCCGGTTTCAGGGTCTCGAATCGTAACTTCGATGCCCGGCAGTTCTCTGCCCACGGTGGCCACTTTGACCTCAAAAGAATCTTCCGCATGGGTCTGGGTCATTACCGGAGAGGCTTCGGTCAGACCGTAACAGATAGTTACCTCGGTCATGTGCATTTTCTCGATAACCTGTTTCATCGCTTCGATAGGGCAGGGAGATCCCGCCATGATCCCGGTACGAAGGCTGCGGGTATCGAACATGGCGAACATCGGGTGGTTGAGTTCCGCGATGAACATGGTGGGAACCCCGTAGACCGAAGTACACCTTTCCTTCTGGATTGTTGCCAGTACCAGCACCGGATCGAACCATTCAAGCAGAACCGCGGCCGCTCCGTGGGTGATCACTGCCATCATGCCCAGCACAAGGCCGAAACAGTGGAACAAGGGTACCGGCAAGCAGACGATATCCTTTTCGGTTAAACGCTGATTCTCTCCAATGCCGAAACCGTTGTTCAGAATATTCCGGTGGGTCAGCATGACTCCTTTAGGAAACCCGGTGGTTCCCGATGTGTACTGCATATTCACCACATCATTGGTATCGCATTGGGCTTCAATTTCCGCAAGCCGGGCATTATCGCTGTGCTTGCCGAGCAGCAGGAGTTCCGCCAAATTGTACATGCCGCGGTGTTTCTCTTGCCCGATGTAGACCACGCTTTTCAGATAGGGAAACTTAGCCGCGTGCAAATGCCCCCGAGGCGCGTTTTTCAGTTCCGGGATAAGCTCGTTCACCATCGCCACATAGTCCGAATCCCGGTACCCGTCAATGATACAGAGGCAGGCTAAATCCGACTGCCGGACCAGATATTCAAGCTCATGGATTTTATACGCGGTATTTACCGTTACCAGTACCATGCCGGCCCGGGCCGCGGCAAAGAGCGCTGTATTCCAGTCCGGCACATTGGTAGCCCAGATGCCGATATGATCTCCCTTGTTCAGTCCAATCGCGAGAAACCCCTTTGCCAGTTCATCGGCCCGCCGGTCAAACTCCCGATAGGTAAACCGGAGGTCCCGATCGGCATAGACGATAAAATCATGATCCCCCTGGGTTCGGGCTTTCTCCCGCAGGAGACCTCCCAAGGTTGTTTCAAAGTATTCCATACTATGTAAACCTTTTTCAAGCAGGGCTGTAAATAACCGCCAAAATCTGCGCCTGCTGCGCAGCCGCTGGCAAGACCCGGTGGGGCACAATGGAATCGTAATATACCGAATCCCCTTGATCGAGCCGGTGGGTATCGGAGCCGTATTCCAAGGTAATCGCGCCAGACAGGACATAGATAAATTCCTCCCCCTCGTGACTGGACTTTGCCTGTTCGCTGTGACTCTCAATATCCACAATGAAAGGCTCCATGTGCCGGCCTCCCTTATCCGCGGCAAGGGTTTTAAATGAAAGACCGCGGGGCTCGGCGCCTCCTGCGGGCGCTTCTCCTGAAGGTATGCCCGTAACGAACCGCGCCGCGGCTCCGGCGGTTCCTGTACGGGTAATCACAGGCCCCAGTTCCGCATGGTCGTCCAGCAGCGCGCCGAGGCGGACGCCCAGGGCGCGGGAAATCTTTAAAAGCGGCGCGAGGCCGGGAATATGCCCCTCTTCCTCAATACGGCGTATCAGTTCTATAGGGAGTCCGCTCCGTTCCGCAAGGGTCTCCCGGCTGATAGAATAGGTTTTACATAATTCGATGATCCGTTCACCGGGGGTAGTTGTAACTGCCATATCGACCATTATACCGATCCTGCATTGGCTTTTCAAGCCGCTGTACCGCCCGGCGGAGGGGAACCGGCTCTCCGCAGATGCCGGGCCAGAGCTTAACGCGCTGCGCCCCCGCGTCTTCCCGCATCCGTGCTAATCTGCGGCAATCCGCGGACTTTTATTCCCAGGTCCACGGATTACACGGATTTCCACGGAAACCACATCCGTGAAAATCCTATGTTTTTTGTCAAGGGAAAGGATGATTTCTACAAAAATCTTTTCCCCGGCAGCTCCCTGCCCGCTATGCGCTTAACGCCAGCTTGGCCGGTTCTTTCCCCGCCGTTTCAGACTTCCTGAAATGCCCCGGTTCACTTGTTCTTCATCAGGGTGTACAGCAACACCCCCAGCCGCCGGGCCGCCGCCGCTATCGCTTTCTTCTTGCTTATCCCCTTCGTCTTCGTCATGTATTCGTACCGCTCCTTCACCGCCCCCCGTTCTTTGACCTCACCGCCGACCGCGCCGCCTGGACCAGCAAGGCACGGACATACCCGTTCCCCCGCTTGGTGATCCGCCCGTACCTCACCGTGTCCCCGGATATATACACCTTCGGAACCAGGCCCGGATAGTCGCTCGCCTGCCCCCCGTTCTCAAACCGTTCCGCCGCCACATGCGCCGCGAACGCGAAGGCCACTTTCGGCCCTACCCCCGGTACGGTCTGGAGGCGCTCTATCTCCCCGTCCCCCGCCGCTTCTTCGTCCATCTGACCCTCCAGATACTCAAGCCGTTTTTCATACAGCCCAAGGCAGTCC
>JAITHW010000117.1 GCA_031279815.1 Treponema sp.
AGAAATATCTCAACAGGCGGTGTTCGGTGATGAGGATTATTGGATAGAGAGATGCTTTTATGGTATGTTGACTCAAGTAAATATTTACCATGATAAACTGTTGTGGTATTTGTTGATTAATTAAGTTAGTAAAAACTAATTTTTGAGCCCGCATTAAGGAGGGTATGTATGATGCTTTTAACCATGACAAGATTTGGAAAGCCGAACGCTGTAGGTAGAAGGGAACTGTTTCTTGAACATCGCGGGTTTGCTCCGGGAAATCCGCAGCGCCGTAACCGTCAAACCGATCCGTCCCGTTTATGCGGGAGGCGCCTATGATAGGCGGAACCGGGGTTGACGAAAGACCGAATAGATCCGAGGATTATCTGAGTTACCTGGAAATCGTCGAGCAGGTTGATACGGTCTTTACAAAAATTCGCTTGAACCATTTTATCACATCCAACTGTATGAACAGTATCGTTAATAAATTGTATACCCTTTTTCCCTACTTTCTTGAGTTTGTAATCGGCGCCAAACTGAAAACCTATGGATGGGCAAAAAATGCGGTTGATACGGCGGTGCTTGCCGCTACTATAGCCTCTAAAATGGAATTGTCTATTACTCAGATATATAAGATAATACAAAGCGCCCTGCTCCATGACGTAGGGATGTTCTGTATTCCGCAGGAAATCCTGAATAAATCGGCATCCCTTTCAAAAATGGAACATTGGTACATTTTGACTCATCCGGTTCAGGGCTATCAGGTTATCGAAAGAGAACTTGAATGTTTTGAAGGCGTTGCGCAGGTTGCTCTACAGCACCATGAAAGCTGGAACGGCGCCGGGTACCCCAAAGGGCTTTCAGGGTCACAAATCGATCCGGAAGCGCAGATCATTGCGATAACCGACACGTTTTGCGCCATGATAAGCGAACGTCCGTACCGGTGTTCTTTAGGGGGGCATCAGGCGATAAAAACCCTTTTGGCCAACAATACGACTCAATTTGATCCTGCTATAGTAAGCATATTCATTCAAGTTATGGGGATTTACCCTATCGGCTCTCTGGTGGAGCTGAATAACGGCATGACGGCCCAGGTCATTGCATACGAGGAAGGCGCATCCCTATTCAAACCCCGGCTTCGCATACTTTCTAATACCGCAGGAGACCTTTATGATGAACATCAGACAATAGACTTGGTGCATGAAAAGGGTCTTTTTATCAAAAAGGCAATTGCCGGTTGGGAAACCTTTGGCGATCTAGAGATAGGTCTAATATGACATAGCCGGGCAAGACACGCTCTATACCGGAGAGAAGTATCAGGGCTTTTCTTGAAAACGCCGAAGCCCTTGTCATTTCAACAGCCGGTTAATATAGTTGTTTATAGAACCTTTATGGCAGTAATATAAGGAGAATAAGTATAATGATCGCAGGAATTATCGGCGCCACCGGTTATGCGGGAGCCGAATTAGTCCGGCTTTTGTCAGGACATCCTAAAATCGACGGCTTGGCCTTAGCTTCGGTTAGTTTTGAAGGGGACCGGATTGAACATATATATCCCAATTTTCTGGGAAAGGCCGAGGGGTTTCTGGTAAAACCTGAAGAGGTGGCCGCCGCCGCCAAGGTGGTTTTTGCGGCCCTTCCCAACGGCGTAGGCGAGTCTTTTGCCAAAACCTGCGTTGAAAAGAGAATCCCCTTTATCGACCTATCCGCGGATTTCCGTTTTGATGATGATGAGGCTACGTTTTCTGCGTGGTATGGTAAGCCTTATGTGTACCCCGAATTGCGAAACCATTCTGTGTACGGCCTTCCTGAATTGAACCGGAAGAGAATCAAAGAACTCGCTGCTTCAGGCTCGGTGATTATCGGGAATCCCGGCTGTTATCCTACAGGAGCGTCTCTTGGGACATATCCTGCGTTGGCCAAAGGCATTGTGGAAACAGGCCCCATCATCGTGGATGCAGCTTCCGGGATTACCGGAGGAGGCCGGGAGCCGGCTCGAGCCTTTCACTACCCCGAATGTGCCGATTCGGTAACTCCCTACAAGGTAGGGAGCCATCGGCATACCCCGGAGATCGGACGGAATTTCGATGCTATGATCAAAGCCGGTTCCGGAACGGAAAAACAAAACCCGGGGACTCATCCCCTGATCTTCACTCCTCATCTTGTTCCTATGAACCGGGGGATTCTCAGTACGATTTACGTGCCTTTAGCCGGCGCTTGGCGGTCCAAAGCCGCAAACGCCGGGCCGCCGCGTCCGCCGCTTGCGGAAGTTATTGAGAAGGCTGGGGAAATCCGCAGGCTCTATGCAGACTTTTACCGGAACGAACCCTTTGTGCGGGTCCTTCCTGAGGGCGCCATCGCGGCTACCGGTCGAGTCAGGCAGTCCAATTTCTGCGATATATCGGTACATTTGGACCAAACCGGGACTACGCTGATCATCGTTACTGCCATTGACAATATGGTGAAAGGCGCGGCAGGACAGGCGGTTCAGAATATGAATATTATCTTTGGGTTTGATGAAACCGCAGGGCTTACCGCAATCCCGGGGTCTTTTTAAGGAGGCTATATGAAAGAACTAATCGGCGGGGTCTGCGCGGCCCAAGGATTCCGGGCCGCGGGGATCCGGTGCGGCATTAAGGCATTGTCCAAAAAGCGGGATCTGGCCTTGATATATTCGGAAAAGCCCTGTGCCGCGGCGGCTATGTTTACCGCTAATCGAGTGAAGGCCGCAAGCGTCTTGGTGAGTCGGGAATATGCAACCCGCGGGCAGATCCGGGCGGTGATAGCCAATTCGGGAAACGCCAATGCCTGTACCGGCGAGCCGGGACTCGCTTCAGCCCGGCGTATGGCGGAGTTGGCCGCCCGGAAGCTCAATATACCTACTGAACAGGTTGCGGTAGCCTCCACCGGCGTTATCGGAGTCCCCCTGCCCATAACCGTTATTGAAGGGGGAATCGATGCCTTGGTTGAGTCTCTTCGTTCTGATGCCGAAGGACACGATGCCGCTCTGGAAGCCATCATGACCACCGATACCCGGAAAAAGGAAGCGGCTCTGGAACTTGAGATTATGGGGGCGCCGGTACGTTTAGGCGGCATGGTCAAGGGCGCGGGGATGATCCATCCCAACATGGCTACCATGCTCTGCTTCATCACTACAGACGTTCTCATTTCCGGTGAATGTCTGGATAAGGCGCTGCGCCGGGCGGTGAACCGTTCCTTTAACCGAGTTACCATAGATGGGGATACCTCAACGAACGATATGGTTTTGATCATGGCTAACGGCGAAGCGGGAAATCCTCCTATTATTGCCGAGGGTCCTGATTTTCAAAATTTTGCGGCCGCTCTGGAAGCCCTCTGTGTAAAACTTGCCCGGGATATGGCCCGGGACGGGGAAGGCGCCGCCAAACTCGTTACCGTTATAGTTCAAGGAGCCTCCGATGAAAATACCGCCGCTGTCTTTGCGAAATCCGTAGCCTCATCAAACTTGGTGAAGACCGCCTGTTTCGGCGCGGATGCAAACTGGGGCAGGGTGCTTTGCGCCTTGGGCTACGCGGGGATCGACTTTGATCCGAATGCCGTGGATGTGGGATTTGCGAGCCGGGCAGGAACGATCCCGGTATGCCAAAAGGGCGCTTCGGTTCCTTTTTCCGAAGACGCGGCCAAACGGATTCTTTCCGAGGAGGAGATCGCCATTCACATCACCCTCGGTACAGGTCCTGGGGAAGCAACGGTTTGGGGCTGCGACCTTACCTACGATTATATCAAGATAAACGGAGATTATCGATCCTGAAGAAAGGGAAAACCTAAAGAGGAGGGAAAAAGCGCAGGATGTTTATTGACCGCTATGGCTGCGGAGGAATTCGAAACTCCATTCCCGGATAAATCAAGTCGGGATGAGGGATACCGGGATTGGCATTATAAATGAGCCTCCATTGCATCTCGTCGCCATACAAGGTTCCGGCAATTTTGCGTAAAAAATCACCCGGTTTCACCACATACCGCCCTTCGGATCCGTCTCCTCCTGGCGCCGGCAGAGGTGCGCCCCGCCAATTTGCCTGTGCATAAAGCACGTCGACAGTATGTATAAAGGCTTCCGTCTCTTCCATACCGGCTTTAGTTATGAGTAATTCCGGAGATTCCTGTTTTTTCCGGGTAAATTCCATATATTGGTTTTGTAATTGAGGATTGGAGTTCCGTATTTTTTCATATTTTTGGGCGGCCGTATCCATCCGATCCGCCAAATGCTGCAAAACCAGGGCATCACATTCATCGATTATGCGCTTTGATGCTCTCAAAATATGATTTATATCATAGGTTTCGTTATCCGCCAGGGTTTGGCGTATCGCTTGAATCTGGATTAACCGGCTCCTCGGCAGGTATCGTTCATACAGGCTGAAATCCCCGATGATCTTCCCGTATATATCCTTGTATGCTTCTTCAATATCTGCACCGAAACCATAGCCTACAAGAGTAATAATAAAAAGACAGGCCATGTATACTCGTGTATTAATTATCATTTCTAACAACCATAAATCCTATATTGTCGGTGGGGAAACTGCTGTCTACAACTTTCAATCCCTTTGCTTGAGGATCAAAACGGTACGCCTTAGCGGGATCGGAACTCAAAACGCCCATATACAGCAGGTCTTCCGGTTTGATTACGTTGCGAACTAACCCCGCGTTAATTTCCTCTCTTGAAGGAAGCCTATACCCATTCTTCACGCCGGTAAGCTCTACGTTTTTTCCTTTGACGGCATAGTAATTCTCCAATCCCGCGCGATTGCTCAACCAGTTGCAGTACAACACCGCTTCCACCCACGAAACATTAACCGCGGGTTTTTCTCCGGTCAGGTTTCTGGAAAAGAGATCCGGTTTATCGGTACCGTCTAAAAAAAAGAGAAACTCACCGTTCTTTATGGCCTTGGTCATCTGAAGACGGACCGAACCGACCGTAAAGGCCGAATACGACGGTTTTGAGGGAGCGCCGGAACCTGCGGCCCTGGGGCTGTCTCCGCCTCTTTGGTATGCTTCTTCCCGGATCTTGGTCTCATTTTTTAGTATATCCCGTTCAATCTTCAGCCGTTCATTTTCGTGCGCGATCCGCTTCCGGCTGTTAGTCGGATCATAATACCCTACGGCGGCGGCTATCTCAGGGGTTTTGCCGGTATATTCAGGCCGTTCTTTCTGAGTAGTAAGTTCTTGCCATTGGGCATTTATACCCAGAAGTTCCTCATAACAGGTTTTATAGGGAGCTTCTTGCTCAAGAAAACTGAGCTTATCCAAGTCCGACAGTACGATCCCCAGTCTTGCCCGGAGCGTATTAAATTCCTCCGCTTCTTTCTTGGCAATGTCATTTTTTCCCGCAATGAAGACGCGGGCGGCCGCTGTTTCTTCCTCGGTGATGGAATATTTAACCCAATACCGGATACTTTCGGTATTATCGGTTTCCGTCCGTTCCCAAAAATACTCTTCTTTGTGGGCGCCTGAAAAGGAAGCGGAAGACCGAACCCAGGATTCGATATACCGTTGTTCGGCTGTTTTTTCCGTAGTTCCTCCGGCTCCTTTTTTGGGGTCTACTATGATTCTCTCTCCGGCGCTGTTTGTCCCTGCTTGAAGATTCATGGGCGCGAGGATATAAGAAGCTATTTGACGTTTCACTTCATTTTCAGCCGCCCGGGATGCCCCAGTTATAGTAGGCCCTTCCCCTTTTGCCTGAAAATAGCGCTTTCCCCTGCTTTCCGAAGGAATTTTTCCTGTTTTTACCCAATCAGGCTGGATTTTTAAGGTATCGGAAGCGTCCGCCCTATAGCCCCGGCTGTTCTCCGCTACTATGGTCCCTTTTCTATCCTCTGCCGGTTGGGTGCTTTGTAATGTTTGGCAGGACAATATGAGATATAGCACAGGCAGAACCATTCCAGAATATCTATACCTTTTATTTTTTATCCCCATGTACCGCTCCTTCTCTATATCCGGTTCATTTTTTATTTAAGCATAATACAGTTATACCAAGATCGTCAAGATTTTTACGGTTAGAGATGTACGATATATCTTACAGGCGGCATCAGTATTCCGCCTGTCCATGCGCGGCTTTCAATTCTTTTTCCTTGGAAGACCCCCTATTGACGTTTTTATCAGCATAGTGCATACTGCTAAAAGATTTCCTGCACCACAGGCGCTTGCCTGCTTGGGTTTACAGGATCTATTTTAAGTAAAGGAGACACTGAAGTGCCTTGCGGAAGAAAACGCAAACTGAGAAAGATTGCAACCCATAAGCGTAAGAAAAAGCTCAGAAGAAATCGACACAAGAATAAGTGATATACCCTCTTTCAGAGCCGGGGTGGTTGGTTTTATAAATGCCGGGCGTAAAGTCCAATGCGTCAGCTTTGGGGATAAGCCCGCAGCAAAAAATTATGACTCGTTTCCGGTTAAAAATTTTATACTAATTTTTTGCTTTTTTCTGATAAATGGACTAAAGCGGGGTATATTTTGTAAGTAAGATGTATGAAACCAAATCCCTTTTAGCGCAGATTTATGAACCGGCGGATCTGAAAAAACTATCCGCCGCAGGATTAAACCGGCTTGCCGTTGAAATTCGTGAAACTATTGTGTCCACAGTGAGCAAAAACGGAGGCCATTTAGCCTCCAACTTGGGAGTTGTGGAGCTGACTATTGCTTTACACCGGGCCTTTGATTCTCCGGAGGATAAAATAGTCTGGGATGTGGGGCACCAGTGTTATACCCACAAGCTGCTTACCGGCAGGTATAAGGAATTTGCCACTCTTCGCCAAGCCGATGGGCTGGCGGGATTTCCAAAACGCACCGAAAGTATTCATGATGCCTTTGATACAGGACATGCCTCTACCTCGATTTCAGCCGCCTTGGGGCTTTTAGCAGGCGAGCGGATCAATGGGAGACGGAATCGGGTTGTAGCGGTTATTGGGGACGGCGCTTTGACCGGCGGATTGGCGTATGAGGCCCTCTCCCATGCGGGACAGTTGGGATTACCCCTAGTGGTTATTCTCAACGATAATAAGATGTCCATTGGTCCCAATGTGGGAGGGCTTTCTAAATATTTAAGCCGCCTCTCTATGAAGGCCAAATACCAAAGTTTCCGCCGGACCTTTGATTCCATAGCTAAACGCCTCCCTCTGGTGGGGGAGGTCTTTTTTGATATCGTAGTCCGGCTTAAACGGGCGGTAAAGGCGGTATTTTATACAGATAACTTCTTTGTAGATCTGGGTTTCGAGTATGTCGGACCTATTGAGGGGCATCACATTCGGCAGCTTGAAGAGGTGCTTCAGGATGTGCGGCGTTTAGACCGGCCCGTAGTGGTTCATGTGATTACCCGGAAAGGCAAGGGCTACGGCTTTGCCGAGAGTGATCCCGGCAGTTATCATGGAGTTCCCTCTTTTTCCGTTACCGGAGGCTTGACCGTAAAGGAACCGGAACCGGGCAGAGCGGTCGAAACACCGGCAGCCCCGGGTAAAAGCGCTTCGGTACGCAATATGCCGGGACAGGGGGGAAAAGGTTCCTTTACCGATTCTTTCAGCAGAGCTGTCCTTGAGGCCGGCAGCCGGGATAACCGGGTGATGGCAATTACCGCGGCTATGGAGAAAGGAACCGGGCTTTCCCCTTTTAAAACGGCCTTTCCTAAGCGGTTCTTTGATGTGGGCATTGCCGAAGAACACGCGGTTACCTTTGCCGCGGGGCTTGCCGCTCAAGGGCTGCGTCCGGTGGTCGCCGTCTACTCGACCTTTATTCAGCGGGCTGTTGATCAGGTTATCCACGACGTGGCTATCCAAAGACTGCCGGTTGTTTTTGCCCTGGATCGGGCCGGTTTTGTAAGCGACGACGGAGAAACCCACCAAGGACTGTTTGACGTTGCCCTTTTCCGTCCGATCCCAAACATGACTATCCTCGCTCCAGCAGGAGGCGGGGAGCTTAAACGGATGTTGGATTGGGCCTTTACCGAACCGCGGCCTACCATGATCCGGTATCCCAAGAGGTCTTGTCCGCCTGAGATCGATGTTCTGTCCCGCCCCCTGGAACGGGGACGAGGGGTATTTATCCGGGAATGGGGGGTGAATCTGTGCCTCGCGTTTACCGGAAGTCTTTACCCGGAGGTTTGGGACGCGGCGGACCGGCTGTTGGAGGCGAACATTGCCGCGGATATGTACAACCTGCGCTTCCTCAAGCCTGTGGACGAGCATTACTTGGCGGATCTGATGAACCGTTACGAAACGGTGGTTTTCATCGAAGAGGGGGTTCTGGAAGGAGGCTTCGGAGAATACGCGGCGGAGCTTGCGTCAAGGCGTGGCTGTACCGCCCAAGTACATACCTTAGGGGTTTCCGATCAGTATGTGTCTCAGGGAAAGCGGGAAGAACTCCTGCATAGCAATGGTCTTGACGGAGAGGGAATTGCCGCTTCGATTTTGCAGATCTACGCGGAAAACCGTATCCTCCCCTATTCAAGAGAGATAGGAGGGAGAAGATAGCGGGAAAAGCGCAATGGTTAAGCCGGGGATGCCCTGTTATGCAGGTGAAGGTTCCCGGCGCAACCGCGGCTTACTACTCGTTGGTAAAAACAAATCTTAAGCGCCCTGGAAAATGTCTGCAACGGTACATTCGGGATATATAGTTATTCCCTTTAAGAATACCCCCATGAGGTCCACGGATTATACCGGTTCGGGGGAACTCAAATCCGTGGATTTTTTCGAGCATTCGCCTATTTCATAGCAAGAAGCTAAAATTGAGCTTCAACCTTCTTAAGTGGATTGACTATATCATAGTATAAATACCTGTCCGTACGGTTCGTGGTTTCAATATTTTCACTACCGAATTAAAGCGATATTCAACAGAATGGAGCATAAAATCTACTGATTGCGCGGATTCGCTTTATCCCGGCGCTTACACTCCCGTATTGAGGGCGCCTTCTTTCTTGAGCCGAAAGATGTATTCGGCGTATTCTTTATCTGACACGGCGATATGGGTTAAAATCCAATCCCGCAAATACCGGACAAAAGCATTGGGAACAAAAGACTTGCCGCTCTCAAAAGCCCGCGCCTCCTCAAGAACTTGCCGGACAAAGCTCTCATGTTCCTGTTTATGCTCGGCAATCTTAGGATACTTGACCCGCTCTATGAGCTTCTCCTCGGCGCCGAAATGAAATTTTACGTACTCCACGGTGCTGTGAACGGCTTCTTTAAAATGAATCCGGGCCGCTTCGTCTCCCTGACGGCACGCTTCATAGAGCGTATTGGTCAGTCTAAGCAGTTCTTTATGCTGCTCATCCACCACCGGAATACCTATTGCATACCGATCTTCCCACAGGATAAACGGTTCTTCCGCCATTATTAGAACCCTCCTTAAATAAGGATATTTCGTACCTTTTATAAAGTATGAAATATTTACTCCCTTTGGACAAGCCCTTTATCAGTTCAAAGCGCCTCCTTTCTTCATCCGCAGGATATATTCAGTGTACTTCCGGTCGGACATGGCGATGTGGGTCAGCACCCAATCCCGCAGATACCGGACAAACGTATTGGGAACAAAAGACTTGCCGCTCTCAAAAGCCTTCACCCCCTCAAAGATTTTTCTGATAAAGCTCTCATGTTCCCGCTTATGTTCCGCCAATTCAGGATAATTGACCCGCTCCATGATCTGCTCTTCAGTGGTAAAATGAAATTTTACATAGTCCACCATACTGTGAACCACCCCTTGAAACTGGTTGCGGGCGGTATCGTCTCCCTGGCAGCACGCTTCATACAGCCCGTTAGTCAGCTTTAACAGCTCTTTATGCTGCTCATCTATCACCGCAATACCTACCGCATATCGCTCTTCCCAATCAACAAAAGCCTCTTTTTCTATAAGCATCTGATGTCTCCTTACGGATGTTTCCGCATTACTTAATAACAATGTCCAGATTACTTTCTCTTTTCATCCGGATAATGTACGCCCCGTATTGTTTATCCGATACGGCGATATGGGTTAAAATCCAATCCCGCAAATACCGGGCAAAGGCGTTGGGAACAAAAGACTTGCCGCTCTCGAAATTCTTCACCTCTTCCAGAATCTGCTTGACAAAGGTCTCATGCTCCCGCTTATGTTCCGCTGATTCAGGGTACCCGACCTGCTCCATAAGCCCTTCTTCCGCGCTGAAGTGAAGGGATACATACTCAACCGTGCTGTGAATGACTTCTCTAAATTGCGCGCTTGCCTCAGTATCTCCGTGACGGCACGCATCATAAAGTCTGTTGGTCAGATTAAGCAGCTCTTTATGCTGTTCGTCAATCATCGGAATGCCTACCGCATACTTGTCTTCCCAAGAAACAAACAATACGTTTCCCATAAGTAATGTCCCTGTTATCTAAAATATACAACCTTACTCAAGTAAGTCCGCAGTTTCCCTCTTTCCTCCTGTTTACCGCGGTTTTTACAGGGAGGTTTGCCGGCGTATTTCTGCATCGGCGCCATAAGGCCGCTTATAGATTCAGGGTTCCCGTTTGTTTGCGCTCAGGGTTCCTGTTTGTTTACGCTCCATGATATAGGCGCTGTATGCCTTATCATGCACCGCAATATGATTTAATATCCAGTCTCGCAGATAATTAACAAACACATAAGGAACGGCCTTGCCGCCTTCAAACTTTTTCACATCCTCAAGAACCCTCTTAACAAAACTTTCATGCTGTTTTTTATGTTCCGCAAACTGAGGATAACCCGCATTGCTCATAATCCGTTCTTCCGCGCCGAAATGAAATTTGATGTAATTCACCGTACTGCGGATTACTTCCTTAAAATAAGCCCGCGCCTGATCATCCCCCTCAAGGCATGATGCGTAGAGCTGATTGGTCAGTCTAATCAGCTCTTTGTGCTGGTCATCAATTAAAGGTATCTTGACGGAATATTCATCTTTCCACTCAACATACGTACCTTCTTCCATAAAACAACTCCTTTTCCGGTTTGAATTTCTCTAAGTATCCCATAGAAATCCGATAAAATCAAGATAAACTCCAAGGCCGGATTGTAAAAAAGTGCAGATAATTGCCGCATTTCTCCCTATATCCTTATTCTTGTATATGTGGTTTATTTAGTTTATCATTATGGTAAAGTATACTATAATTATTTGGATTTTCATAGAGGAAATAATGAAAAAACGTGATCCCTCAGTCAGGACTGCAAGGCCGGCCCGGCTTGTTTTGGAAGACGGTTCCGAATATGCAGGATGGTCCCTAGGAAAAGCCCGATCCCAGGCGGGCGAGGTAGTCTTCACCACCGGTATGACCGGTTACCCTCAGTCTCTCACAGACCCCAGTTTCCGAGGTCAGATTCTCGTGTCCACCTATCCCCTGGCGGGAAACTACGGGGTTCCCCTGCACAAGAAAACCGGAGATCCCTTTCTCGATGAACAGGGCATTCCTGTTGATTTAGAGTCGGACCGGATTCAGGTTTCAGGCTTTGTGGTGGCCGAAGCCTGCGAGGAACCCAGCCACTTTGCCTCTGGCGCGTCTCTTTCCGCATGGCTTGAAAAAAGCAATGTTCCCGGTATATACGGTATAGATACACGGGCATTAACCTGCCGTCTCCGGGAACAGGGGGTCATGCAGGGGAAAATTCTGGTTGAAGGAAGCCGGGAGGTGACCCTTGATTCGGGGATCGTTCCCCATCCTGTGGCGGAGGTTTCCCCGATGGAGATTAAGACCTTCGTTCCCAAAGGAGACCATAACCGCCGGGGGAAGATGCCGCGGATCCTCCTCATCAATTGCGGAGCTAAAGCGAACATCCTGCGCTGTCTTCTTGCCCGGAATGTGGAAGTCCTACAGGTACCTTGGAACCAGGACATAAGCGGCATCGGCTACGACGGCCTCTTTCTTTCCAACGGCCCCGGGGATCCCAAAGCCTGTAGCAAAACCATTGCCACGGTTCGCCATGCTTTCGACCGGCGAAAGCCCATTTTCGGGATCTGCCTGGGCAACCAGATCATGGCTTTGGCCGCGGGCGGAGACACCTATAAGCTGCCCTATGGCCACCGGGGACAGAACCAGCCCTGTATTGAGGCGGGTACGAAACGCTGTTATATCACCAGTCAGAACCACGGGTATGCGGTACGGGAAGAGACCCTTCCCAAAAGCTGGGAACCCTGGTTTATTAACGCCAATGACGGCACCATTGAGGGGATCCGATCCGTTGCGGGACCTTTCTCGGCGGTTCAGTTTCACCCCGAAGGCTGTCCCGGGCCAAGGGATACGGAATTTTTGATCGATAGGTTTATCGGCCAGGTGACCGCGGGCCTGTAGGAAGAGCAATGATAACCGGCGTGTAGGCCGGGTCTTTGGACTTGAAACATAGAGACGGAGAATCCGCGTCTTTGAGACTGGAATAAAAAAATTCCCGGCAGTTTCAAGGGGTTGGGAGTCCGCGGATATCCGGTATCCCGGGGCGAAACCGCTCGCCTGCTTCTCTTAATTTCAGCAGCTCTACCCCTGCAAGAAGTACAATACCGATACCGTGGGCGTCGTTAAGGCGGGGAAGCAGATGTTCGGCATAATACTTGGGATTAAAGGAAAATTCCGATCCCCGGCAGACGCCGTAAATCGCGCCGTTTTTATCAATAGCATAGTGTTCCAAAGCGCGCCAGGCTTTTTCCGCTGCGATCCGGTAAGAGTCCGTATCTCCGGTCAGCCAGCCGAAACGCAGCCCTCGGGCAAAAGCGCAAATGAACATGGCGGTACAGGATGTTTCTCTATAAGATGAAGGCATATTCAGCACTTGACGCCACATACCGGATGTATCCTGGCAGGCTAGATAGCCTGCCGCAAGGGTTCTGAAAAACCCAATCAGCCATTCCCGTTTGGGGTGGGTTTCGGGAAGAACCATGAGCAGTTCGGTGAGAGAAAAAATAGTCCAGCCGTTTCCCCTGCCCCAGGGAACCCCGGTGTTCATATTCCGTTTAAAGTCGTAGACATGAGCCATAAGCTTGTTTTCTTCCATAAAAAGATATTTTTTAAAACCCTCAAACTGAAGAACGGCAATATCCAAAATAGCGCTCTCCTGTTTATACGCCGCATACCGGCAGAGAAAGGGAACGCTCATATACAGATCATCCGCCCAGAGGGTCTCATTGTGGAAATGATGCATCAGCTTGCGGCGGTAAAAACATCCCTCCTGAAGCCGGTCCTGTTTGTGGAGGATATGGTCTCCGGTATAATCCGCTGCAAGGCCGAACTCGCCTATATCCCTATCCCGTGCCGCCTCAAGAATAAGAGAACCGAAGGACCCGCAGTCGTCTAGGCTGTCGATGGAGGTGAGCAGGTGATGCACCGCAGTAGCGCCGCCGAAGTTTTGTTTGTCGAAAAGGGCGTATTCCAATGTACGGACCGATTTCGCCGCATGATCCCGCACATAAGAACCAATGCCGGTCTCCTTGCCTTGGTTTTCAAAGAACCTGGCGGTTTCAAGCAGTCCGTAGAGCGTAACCCCCAGGGGATAATTCCAGTGACCGTACAGGGGGTTCTCATTATAGAGCCGCACCCAGGCGCCGGGCATATCAAGCCGCCACCAGGTTTTCCCCCCCGCTCCTCCGGCTAAACCGTCGCGGCTATATACCGGCGGCTCTTTGAGGGAACCGTTGCGGAACGGGCCCGCATAGATCCAAGGCAATGCGGATGCTCCGGCAAAAAAAGGATTAACCCAGCAAAACGGCGCGGCGCGGTTTTGGACTGGCTCAACCTGCAAGACAAAATCCCAGGGATCTTCAGACTGGTATTCGGCAATAACCCCAATGGGATTACAGCCCGCTTCCAGGGTATGCTCAAACCTGAAAGAGCCTGAAGCCGCTAGGGAATGGATCAGGGTGTTCCCGGCATAGATCGCGCATTTCCCCGCCCCGGTTCCTGAAAAGACAGAAGCCCTCCGAACCGGGGAATACAGCTCCGTCCCGGCAAGAACAAGATCCCCGGGATGAGGATGGCCGAAGAGCCTGCCGAATACGCCCCGGGCTTTTTCTTCACAAGACCAGGCGGCCGGCGGGATACAAAGAGGGGCAAGGGCTTCCGGACAAGGGTCCTGTAGCGGCGCAGCCAAAGGCGGCGTATGGTCGAACCCTTCTATTTCCGGCAGCCCGGGAATGTCCCGGCCGCGAAAGAAATAATAATCCAGCTTGCCAAGCCATGTGCCGAACTCCCCCCCGAAGCCCGCCCGGGTACGGGTAAACCGTAAGACCAGATGGTTCCAGCCTCTTTTTACCGCCAGCCCAAAAGACACAGGAGTATTGTCGTACCGTTCCGCCTCCGCATCAGTACCATACAGGACCTCCCGGTTCATCCAGACCTTCACCGGCCCCTTAGGGATGAGGGTAAACTTTAAAGTCCCTTCGCTTTCCGCCCTGTACTTTCCCCATGCATAGACGTACATACCATTGGGCGCGTCGGGAAAGATCCGGGCAAAATCCGCTTCGTAACGGTATCGGCTGCTCCGTTGTATCCCATAGGTGATAAAAGGACGCCCCGTATATTCGTACTTGGGATTGTCGCTCATATACCGGCGGGCAATGACTTCCAGGACGGTCTCAATGTTCCCGCCTGAAAAACCGGCAATAGCCCGATCCGGATCAGCATAAGATTCCGCCAGCATTTTTGTTTACCCCTTAAGCCCTGAAGTAGCGATTCCTTCAACAATATATTTTTGAAAGATAAAGAAAATAACCAGTGAAGGCGCCAGGGACAAAGTCCCCATAGCAAAAATAGCGCCCCAGTCGGTGGATGTCGGGTCGGCGAACATACGCATAGCCAATGATACGGTAAACGTCCGGGGCCTGTTGAGATACAGCAGAGGGCCTAGAAAATCTTCCCAGCGCCAGTAAAAGCTGAAAATCGTGGAGGTAATCAGCGCGGGTTTTATCAGGGGAAACAGAATACGGCTGTAAATCGTAAACTTATTACAGCCGTCGATCATGGCGGACTGATCCAGCTCCGCCGGAATGCCCCGGAAAAACTGCGCCATCATAAAGATAAAGAAAGCCTGCCCGCCCCATTGAGGCGCAATGAGGGGCAGATAGGTATTAACCCAGCCCAGCTTGAAAAAAAGGATAAACTGGGGAACCATTACCACCTGGTAGGGCAGCATTAGGGTGAGGAACATACACCCGTACCAGAACTTGCTGCCTCGGAAGCGAATCCGGGAGAAGCCGTAAGCCGCCAGCGAAGACATCAATACCGCCCCCAGAGTGGAAAGGCCGGTAACAAC
>JAITHW010000118.1 GCA_031279815.1 Treponema sp.
GGGCTCAAAGAAGAGCTTGCCAAGAACCCCGATTTACGGTCCATTATTGCGGAACCCAAATAAGGGAAGTCCGGTGTAACCCGGACCCGGGCGGCGGGGCGGACCGCGTAAACGCCGCCTTGGTTTCGGCACGCCTGAACAGGCTTTCCGTGCGCCTCCGTAAGGGTTCTCACGGAGGCGCAGAGAACCCGGAGGGGCGCTTGTTTTCCTTTAAAAATCCGTAACCCCTGCCTCCCATGATAGATTATCCTGCTGAAACCCTTTGCAGGTTTACTTTTTCGTTCCGCAAGGTTCCCGAAGGGTTTTCTCTGATGACGGCGGTCTTGGTAATGAAATAAAAGACTAATTCGTTGAAATATAAGCCATATTCCAGATAACATTTTCTTTCCTACACCTTGCGGAAAACATTTGCCGCCGGTTATCTATTCAATGTTTTCTTACCGAATCAATGATTTTAAGACCTATACTATTAGTCTTTAAAGATTAGGAAGTATGTCTAACTCAGAAAAAAATAGGACGCCCGACTCATGGTAGCATGGGTTAAACAAAGACTCATTTACCGGAGGAAATCCCATGAAAGACAAAATCGGGTATCCCACGAAAATTATAACACCGGTATTCCTATATGAGGGAAACGGCGGGTAATCGAATATAAAGATATCGGGCATACGTTCAAAGAAGTATATGAAGCGTTCGGAGTAGCGGTATTATCGCTGGAAAAAACAGCTTGATGAAACAGGGTCTGTCAAATACCATGTGTCGAAGGAATGGGACAGGAAAATAGACAAAGAGGAACTGCTGCGGCTGCTGGATGAACATCCTGATTGGTATTTGAGAGAATTCGCGGAAGCATTCGGTGTTTAGCGGCAGTCCGTTCAGACAAGGGCGCGTTAAACCCGGGGTTACCCGTAAAAAACGTTCACCTATTCTGAAAAGTCCGCGGAAAAACGGGAAGCGTATTTGAACCAGCCCGCCCAAATACCCAACGGGTATATGTTGATGAATGTGGTATAAAAGAGCATCTTCAACAGGAATACGGGCGTGCGCCGCGCACGGCTTAAAGGCAGAAGACGTAAAACACGGGCGTACATTTCACCGTGTCAATATTATCGCGGCGGTGATATACGGGAATAGTTGTACAGAAATGATAGCTCCTATGCGCTGTCAGAAATCAATGACTGGAGAACGCTTTGAGAATTGGATGGAAAACAATATGATGAAATGTATAGGGAGCGGGAAGGCTGTCATCATGGATAATGCCCGGTTCCACAGGAAGAAACAGCTTCAAGAGATTTGCGAAAAATCGGGATCAGGTTTGCTGTTTCTGCCGCTGTATTCCCCTAATTTTAATCCATTCGAAAAGGAATGGGCGAATATGAAACGCGGGCTGCGTAATACCGCGCCCTTTCATGCCTTATTTGAAACGGCCGTATACAAATATTGGTCTTAGGTTATTTTAAGGGGAACTACTATAATATATGTATCTTATTCACTTCTAATTAAGGTAATAAAAAACATCATATCAGATATCGTATGCCGTACTCCGGCACATTTTACCGGCCCCGGTCTTTGACCTGCAAAGCCCTTATTCGAGCGGTTAAAACTTCTTGATACTGCGCAAGCAAGCTCTAAATGATCGGAACATTACCGTCACTTTGTGTAATCGGTCCCTTGATTTTACCCGGCGTCAGCAAGTATTATTATAAAAACCGGATATAATTATGAAAAAAGCAGGGGATCTACTCTCATTTTTCTTTGATGAAAAGATGCTCGCTACGGCGCAGGGCTATGCAAAAGTTTTCACTTCCTGGGATTCGATCGTTAAGGTTCACAAGATTCCCGCGGCGCTTGCTCATTCCCGGATTGTGGAGCTGGAACGCCATGTAATTCTTATCGAGGCGGATCATCCCGGCTGGATTCAGATTCTGCAAACCAAGCAGCGGGAATTTTTACAAGAATTTCAGCGCCGTTTCCCGGATTTCGCCATAACGGGAATTTCTTTTCGTTTAAGCCGTAATCCTCTCTTTGCGCCGGGAGGATCACCTATTGAAAAAGTGGAAACCGCCGGACAGGAGCTTGAAGCCATACCGGATGAACCGGTAAACCTAGAAGAAGCGGAAGGAGAAGAAAGCAAGATAAGTCCCTATGCAAAAATTCATGACAGTGATTTTAGAGAAACTCTCAAAAGATTGGAAAAGCGTATTATTTTAAGAAATAAGGAGATAAAAAAGAAAAATCCATGAGACTTTTTCCCGAAAACAGGCAGGCGTTTCCCTGCTGACAGGAAAAGCGAAAAAGCGTGAAGCGGCGCGTTTCAAGCAAAAAATTTAAAAAATTGTTGACCGGCCCCTTGACATTTTTTTCCGTTTTTATTATATATTTAAATAAATGCCGCTGTAGCTCAGTTGGTAGAGCAAAGGACTGAAAATCCTTGTGTCAAGAGTTCAATTCTCTTTGGCGGCACTTAGTGTATTTGTATTTTATGCTTAAAATGAGAGTATTATTTTTTACAAAGCGATGCTCTTTATCCGGTTTCCTGTAAAACCCCTGCCTTTAGGCGTTAAACTTGACCCGCAAAATTACGCCAGCTATTGGCGGATAGGTAAGCAGGATATTGAGAGTAGTAAGCCCGGCCTAAATGGTTTTAACCTCCGGCGGGTTGTTGCTGGGAGCCCCGCTTCGGCCCTCCCAACCGCCCAAGATAGCTTACCGCCGCCCCTATCGTATACAGGGCTTCACCGGTGCCCTGTTCATTTTGTTCCCTCGTAAAGAATACCAAAAAACACAATCGCTTGTCTCCTTTATTAATTAGAGATGAAAACACCGGCGATATTATTAATGAAAAAAGTGTCGAGCGGCAAAATATTACAAAAAGAGTTTTTCTAAAAACAACTTTCCGTTATGGGCTATCCGGCAACCGTTCTTTAGCGTAAGCGAGAAACTGTTCTGCCGCTTTGTTAATGTATGCATGCTTATTAACAATAATGTAGAATTCTACAAAAAGTTCGACATCCTCAATTTCTATGGCGACTAGATTATTGAGACCCTCCAAAGAACCGCCCCAAAAACTAAAAAACCTGTTGGTTGTGCATAATTCGCCTATTAAGACCTTGTCGGGATAGTTGAGCCGTATATTATTCAGATCAATCCCATTTTGAGTACATAGTTCGTTAAGTATGGCCTGGGGATGCATATTATTGTTTAAAGCAATAATATGTTCGCCTTGAAGTTCCTTTAAAGCAACGGATGATCTCTTTGCAAGAGGATGATCAGGCCCTGCCAGTATAACAATTTTGTTCTTTTGATAGAGAAACGTATCGAATAAATGACTGTCAAAAGGCGGAAATGAAAATCCGATTTGCAGTCTTTGTTCCAATACCGATTTCTGGCAGGTATCATCGGTAAAAGTTCTGATATGCAGAGATACTTCAGGATGAGCGGTAATAAAGCTGCTCAGAAACCGGGGAGGGAACAATTCATACATTCCATTGGTTATACCTATGGAGAGCTTGAATCGGTGTTTATTTTTCATATCTTTGATGGTTTCAATGATATAATCATGCTGATTGGTATAGGTTCGGGCGGCGGTTTCAAGGACATGGCCGAATTCGGTCAGCTCAATACCATGACGGGTGCGTTCAAAGAGCGGGACTTCCAGTTCGTCTTCCAGATATTTTATTGATTTACTTAAACCCTGCTGAGTGATAAAACGACGCTTCGAAGCATTGGTAATATGCTTCTCCTCACAGACGCTGAGAAAATTGAGTAATTGCCTATATTCCATTCTTTGCAGTATAATACAACTTTTAGTTGTGAACAAGTAAAAAAAAATTGTTTTACCGGGATAATTCCTTTTGGTATAATTAATATTAAGGATAAAGAATAAAAAATTTAAAGAGGGGGATCATAGTGATAATAATAGGAGAGAAACTTAACGGTTCGATTCCGTCGATGGGAAAGGCCATAGCGGAAAAAAATGCAGCCCATATCCGGGACATTGCCAAAAAGCAGTCCGACGCGGGGGCGTCATTTATCGATGTATGCGCTTCAGTTCCGGAAGAACAGGAACTTGAAACCCTCAAATGGATGATCGATCTTATTCAGGACGTTACCGATACTCCTATCGCCATCGACAGCCCGAGCGCAAAGATCTGCGCCGAAGCGGTTGCATTTTGCAGGCGGCCCGGCCTTATCAATTCGGTTTCTATGGAAGGGAATAAGGTGGATACGATATTTCCGGTTATTGCCGGCACAAGCTGGCAGTGCGTCGCCCTGTTAAGCGATGATACGGGTATTCCTAAATCCGCTGAAAAACGTTTGCAGGTGTTTAACGCCTTCATGGAAAAGGCCAAACGGTACCGTATTGCTCCTAACCGGCTTCATATCGATCCGCTCATTGAGATGCTTTGCACTTCCGAAGACGGTATAGCCAAAATTCTAACCACCATGAAGCAGATTAAAGCCCAATACCCGGACATACATCTGACGGGCGGGGCAAGCAATATATCCTTTAATCTGCCTGCACGGAAGTATATCAACAGGGCGTTTATTATTTTGGCTATGGGCGCAGGCATGGACAGCGCCATTCTTGACCCCCTTAACAGAGATATGATGGGCCTCATCTACGCGACGGAGGCGCTGTTGGGTCAAGATGAATTGTGTATCGAGTATATCAACGCGTTTAGAGCGGGGATATTCGGTGAAAAATAACTTGTTTTTATAAGGAGGAGCGTATGTCAACCATTCAGGATATTGCCCAAGCGGTTGAAACCGGCAAATTAAAGCTCATTGAGGGATTGGTAACCAATGCCTTACAAGAGGGACTTGAGGCTGTCACAATCCTTAATGAGGGGATGATCAAGGCGCTGGCCGCGGTGGGCGAAAAGTTTCAAAGATCGGAGATTTTCGTGCCGGAAATGCTGGTCGCGGCCCGGACCATGAAGAAGGGGGTTGAGATTCTGAAGCCGAAATTGGGGAGCGGCGCAACCACGAGCTTCGGCAAGTGCATCATCGGCACGGTGCAAGGTGATTTACACGACATAGGGAAGAATCTGGTGGCCATGATGATCGAAAGCGCGGGCTTTGAAGTGATTGATCTCGGGGTAGACGTTTCTAAGGACCAATTCATCAACGCGATTACATCCAATCCTGATGCAAAAGTGGTGGCCCTCTCCGCGCTCTTAACCACGACGATGCCCATGATGCAGGATACGGCGCGGGCAATCAAAGGCGGCCGCTTTACGGTAAAGGTAATGGTCGGCGGAGCGCCGATTACTCAGGAATTTGCCGACCAGATCGGCGCGGACGGCTATTCAACAGACGCGGCGGGCGCAGCGCAGCTTGCAAAAAAACTCGCCGCCTAGCATTGTAGAGAGAAATTTCTATGCTTACCATAGGGTACAATGTATTGGAAACCATCCGGGGCGGCAAGCCCGACCGCTTCGTGAACCAGTATGAATTTACAAGCCGGTTTCTCGGCCTTGACCCTATATCCCGGAATAACCCGGCCCCCGCGCCGGGCGGTGAAGATGTGGTAAACGCCTGGGGCGTGACGGTTTGCTGGGAGGAGGGGCAGCCGGGGATGTTTGCGGTCCACGACGCGGCCCGCAAACTGGTGAAGGGTGTCACCAAATGGAGAGAAGCGGTCAAGATGCCCTGAGTCGGACCGGCAGGATTATAAAAACACGGCGGCGGTTGACCGGACTCAAGCCTTCGCTACCTTTGAGCAGCTTCACTACCTCATGGGAATGGATGATTGCCTTGCCGATTTCTATGAAGAGCCGGAAGCAATGCATGAACTGGCTGACTACATTACCGAGTACAAGATCAAGGTTGCGGAGGCGCTCTGCAAATACGGGAAGCCGGAATTCTTCATTCGTGTCTCCTGAAATGTTTGATGAATTCATCCTGCCTGCCTACAAAAAAATCTATGGTTATTACAAGACCCATGGTGTAGAAATGATAATTCACCACAGTGATTCCTATGCCGCCAATCTTATCCCCGAAATGCCGGTCTCTCCATAGACGTAACTTCCCCACGCCGCGTGGGTAGGTCTATTCGAATTTTTTACTATACCACCAAGCAGGGAGCTTGGCCAAGGATATGGTTACCAAACTTTTTCGTTGCGCCTTACGCTTAAACGCGGGGGTTTACGGCAAACCGGATAAGAGAAGCAATGATTTGCAAAGGGGAAATCTTCTCCTACAGGCGTAATCAGGTTATGCCCTGCTCCCCCCGCATGAGCGGAACCACCGCAACGCCTTTGCTGGGGCGTTATTTTTTAAGGACGGATTTATAAATTGGAAGAAAATCGTTACAGAGAAGCAAAACCTCAAAACATCATGGGGAGATGGCCGGTAAACCGGCTGCTCCTTTCTATGTCCATTCCTATGATGCTGTCTATGATGGTACAGGCGCTCTACAATATCGTAGACAGCATTTTTGTTGCGCGAATAGGCGAAGACGCATTAACCGCCGTAACCCTCGCGTTTCCCATCCAGTCGGTTATGATTGGAATAGGCGTTGGGACCGGGGTCGGTATCAACGCTCTTCTTTCCAAGAGCCTTGGGGAACGGGATTTCGATAAGGTCAATAAATCGGCAACCAATGGACTTTTTCTCGTGTGGGTAAGCGCCGCGGTGTTTACAGCGGCCGGTTTTTTCCTTTCTGAATGGTATTTCCGGGTCCAAACGGATATTGAAACAATCATTCTTATGGGGCGGGACTATCTTTTTATGGTAACCGTTTTCTCTTTTGCCATATTTAATCAAATTACCTTTGAACGGCTCCTTTCCTCAACGGGGAAGACCTTCTACGCGATGATATCCCAGCTCACCGGCGCTATCGTTAATATCATCTTAGACCCTATTATGATATTCGGTTTACTCGGCTGTCCGGCAATGGGCGTCAAGGGAGCGGCAATAGCGACGGTCATAGGACAAACAATAGCCGGCCTGACGGCTTTATATCTCAACTTGACCAGAAATAAAGAGATAGCCCTTTCATTCAGAGGATTTAAGCCTGATCTATGGATTATCAAAACCATTTACCGTGTAGGGGTGCCCTCAATTCTGATGCAGATTAGCGGTTCAATTATGAATTACGGCATAAACCGGATCCTCTTATCATTTACCCCAACGGCCATAGCGGTATTCGGCGTATTTTTCCGGTTACAGAGCTTTTTGTTTATGCCCGTCTTTGGGCTTAACAATGCAATGGTGCCCATTATCGCCTTTAATTACGGCGCGGGGGATAAAAGCCGTATTACCAAAACGATTAAATTAAGTATATCCTACGCGGCGATTATCATGATCATCGGCTTTCTGCTCTTCCAGTGGATCCCGGACAAACTGCTCCTGTTATTCAATGCCAGCGAGGAAATGCTGTTCATAGGTATAGCGGCTTTGCGTATCATCAGTTTAATCTTCTTATTTGCCGGTTTCTGTATTGTCGGACTTTCGGTGTTTCAGGCTATGGGCAGCGGTATGGAAAGCGCTGTGGTGGCGATAGCCCGGCAGCTCGTGGTATTGCTTCCAGTCGCGTGGCTGTTATCCTTGTTAGGAGACGTCAATGTTGTATGGTGGGCTTTTCCGATAGCGGAACTTATATCCCTAGTCCTCTGTATGATTTTTTTGAAGCGCATCTACAATCAAAAAATTAAAAATTTATAACTCCAACAGGTAAGGACTAGGATTGATGATGAAACATATAAAAGACTTGGCGCTCAGGTGCGGGTTTTCTCAAGCCGGAGAACTTAATGTAGATACAATCACGGTACGGGAAGAGGTACGCGCCGCTTGTACGCAGAACAAATGTAAGGCTTACAGCGCAAACTGGTCATGTCCGCCGGCCTGCGGAACCCTTGATGCTTGTGAGGTACGAATTCGCGCCTATAAAAAAGGGATACTTTTACAAACCACTGGATTGCTGGAAGATTCCTTTGATTATGAAACGATGGAAAAAACCGGTAAAAACCATAAGGAAAACCTTACTAAGTTTGCCAAGGAAATACGGAACCTCTATCCGTCCTGCCTGGTAATCGGCGCGGGAGCGTGTATGCGGTGTGGAACCTGTACCTATCCTGATGCGCCGTGCCGTTTTCCTACAGATATGATTTCTTCTATGGAAGCATTAGGAATGTTGGTGAGCGATGTCTGCAAAGACAATAATTTACCCTACTACTACGGACCCAACACCCTAACCTATACGGGGTGCGTACTGTTAGAGTAGAATGGACCGTCCGAAAAGCCGAAACTTTTCGGACAGCTTAAACTCAAATTTGCAGGAAGGAATCCGCAAATAGCTCGTTATCCATAATGATATCCGCCGTGCGGATGGCATGGTTAAGCGGAATTTCGCAGGGATTTACGATTGCGGAGGTTAGTCCCATAGCGATGGACATAGCAATCATGATGGAGTTGACCTGGGGGCGAAGTTCCTTGGGCATACCATTGGATACATTGGAAAGTCCGCCTGTGGAATTAAGCCCCTGGTCGGCAAGATATTTGATGAAGTTAAGCACATCCTTTTGCTTATCCTGCATACCCTTAATGACGACAAACAGGGGGTCAAACCACATATCCGCCGCTTCCATGCCGAGTCCCATGCCGTGCTCAAGCATCTCCTGCATATACTGTTCACGCTCGGTGTTGTCCGCAGGAACCCCTTCTTTGGAGCAGAGCGCAAAAACAATGGCGTCGTTTGCCGCCGCAACGTCGATATATTTTTTACGATCCCCGGCGTCGGCGGAGTTTACAATCGGTTTACCTTTTGCGCGGTTATAAACCTTTATACCGTCTTCGATCTCGGTAATATCCGCAGTATCAAGGGCTATCGGCACATTGTCAAAGTGAGACTGTAACAGTTGGATACCCCAAGCCATGAGACCCTTGACGCCTTTGCGCGCCGGGCCAATGTTAAAATCGAGATAGGTGGCGCCGGCTTTTAACTGCTTCTCCGCCCGTTCGAGAATCGGTTTTTCATCCCGCTCGTCCATAGCTTTACGGATAGACGGCGCGATACAGTGAATATTTTCACCGATCATTACAAATTTTCCCATATCTTACTCCTTAATTATAGTAATGGGTTAAAAATTATGGGGTGGCGGACCGCTTCCAAAACATTAACCGCCACCTCACAAAACTTATACTTTCAGTTCTTTGAGGAATTTGGGTATCTCTACAGCCTCATTAGGCGCCATGATGATCTTCCATCCGGGCAGACTCTCCTCAAGTTCGCCCTTGAGTACCGCCACCTTACCGGGGAGAAGCAGGTTGCGGCTTTTCAGCTTGCTCTCGATCTGCTGTTCTTTAATGAACTTGGCAATCGAACTGGCCGAGAGTTTGCCCGCCGCCCACGCGGTGAGTACGGAATACCCGCCCGCATCGGAGATGAGCAGATTTACAGGAACGCCGGAACGTTCTATTTCGCCGGAAACCACGAAATAGGTAAGGGCGAAGTCTACCGTTGTGGCGCAAACCGCATTCTCGTCCGCTTTGTTTATGGGGTATATCCCCGGTTCGACCTTCATCGGCTTCTGCGGGTCTGTGAAAATATTCTGCCTGAGACCATAAAGGGGCAATGCCTGGGCATAACTCATACCGCTCAAGAGGATGATGGAGCCGTATTTCATGGTAAAGAGGGAGGCAAGCGCTACTTGCAATACGCTATCTTTGGGCGCAAGTTTTCCCACATTGACAATGGAGGGATACCCACAGGTACGATCCCCATCCTTGAGAGCCGCGCGGCGGATCTGCACCGCATTGGAGAAAGCTTCTTTGATAGAGGCTACGCCTACATCAATAATCAGATTTTTGTTCCCCAGTTCCTCAAGCGCCTTAACCGTGTCATATATCGAGTCAAGGGTCTTTCCGGTAACCCCAAGGACCACGCCGAACTCCGTGGCAAGAGCGCTCATTTCCTTGAAATTGGATTCATTCGCGCCGTTGAGGATAGGTTTACCTTCCTTAGCGATTTCCAAAGCCCCTTTCGCCGCGTCTGCATCGGAAACGCTGAGAATCAGGGTACGCTTCGCGGCAAGCGCTTTCTTCACCGTGTCAAGGTATTTGCCCTTGTCCCCGTTGTACTCCACATTGACCAGTTCCACATACATACGCTCACCGATACGAACATAGTCGACGATCTGGAGTTCCGGCAGGGCCGTATCTATACAGTCGGAGCAGACATTTACCCCATAGAGACTCTGAGAGACAAAAGTCTTCTCATGCCTGAACAGTACCGTCTCTCCTCCCAAGCTATATTCCGCATCTCCTGCGCCTATCTTGATGGTCTTCATGGGCGGAGCAGTCGCTTCACCGAGTTTCGCCAGCGCATCAGGCGACATATGGGAACATTTATCGAGGGTGATCGCGCCTTGGGCGACTTTCATGGCAAAAGCCATACAGGTCGGGCTGCCGCACTCTTTGCAGTTCGTCTTGGGGGTGAACTTGAAAATATCCAGTCCTTTAAGTGCCATAATTTACTCTCCTTTCTCCGAATCACATAAGCTCTGAAATAAACTGCGAGATGGTAGCTACCGAGACCGGATGCCGCAGAATAACCGCATTTGAACCGGAAGCAATATCGGCAACCGCGGTGACAACTTCCATATCAATACCCCGCTGTTCTGCGGAGCCCCAGCCTGTAGGGGCCTCCGCTTCACTCTTAAGGGCTTCCCCTACGGACCATGTTTGCTCTCCTACCGGAGTAATAATCGGTATTTGGAGCATTGCGTCATTTTGCGCGAGGGCCGCGGCTTTGACCCGGTCAAGGGTGGACGCGATGTATTCAAACCCATAGCCTGCCGCGGCAGACCCGTTATTCATAACCACATTATCGGTACTGATTCCGAGCTGGGAAATGACCACATTGAGCTGCTTTGCCAAATTGATATCTACCGCGGACTCCCCTCCAATCTTCTGATTATAAGCCTGAACCGCGGCGACCGCTATGGCCTTGTAGTTTTCTTCCTTGGCGGACAGCAACAGCACGTTTTTCCCTTCCAAAGCTTCCGCAATTTTAGGAAAGAGTTCCTTGTCCTTATCGACGTTCTTGCTTCCCTGAACAATCAGAGGCAGGGTCACTTTTTCGGCAACTTCCTTACACAGTTTGGCGCATTCATCCACCGACGTGTTTTGTTTGTTAGGATCCGCGCTTTCAAGCACCAAGGACACAAAACTTGCCCCTTTAGCCTCACAAGCCCGCTTTGCTACATCGGGGATACTCTCAACCCCTTTATAAAACTCGGCGATACCGGGAATTTCCCGGTTCGGACCAAGATCCGACACTTCGATACCCACTTTGGGAGGGTTCTTGATACCTCCATCAAAGCTGTACAGGGGAAGTACATTTTCACCACCAAGGGTAAGAGCCTTATCCCCTGTGCCTATCACAACCTCTTTGATAGATGCGTTGAATTTTTGCGGAACACGTTTAAATGGCATAACGGTTTCCTCCTTTAATATATAAAATAATTCACTATGAGCTGTTTGCCGGCAAAAAAATACCGTTCTTTGCCGGCAAAGGCCCGTATTATTTTTATAATTTATACAAACCGATGGCGTAATCAATTCTGTGTAAGGCTATTAAACCGCACACAGAATTATCATCCCATTACGGATTTTCCCTCTTAAAACAGATTATAAGAGGGGCTGTAACTGTAGAACCGGATGCTGTTTCTCGCCCAGGAAGGCGGTCAAAGTTTCGGAGTCTTCACTCACGGTCTCATCGGCGATTATAGATGTATAATCGTCTATCCCGTAAAACTCTTTTGCCGTAGCATTAAGCCTAGGTCCCACCAGTTCCTTCAAAGCCTTGGGCATCCACACGATACGAGCCGGACCGCCCTCCGCCTTCATAAACTTCTTGGAAGAGATGAACTGCTTGCCGTGTCCCATAAAGCCGGGGGTCTGCACTCCGCCGCCGGTCATGGAGGCCATCTCAGAGAAGGTCATCCCCAGGGGAGTCATTCCCGTATGCTCCCGATTGACTATAACCACCCCATTAGTGGCGGGTTCGATGCCGCAGATACATTCGAAACAACCGCAGCTTGTCATGGGATCCTGTAGGATGGAATAGAGGGTAACCTGCTGGAGCGCGCCGTGGGAATCCCGCTGTACCACCTCGTTTACATCTTCCCATATACCAAGATTGTCGTCCACCACCCGTTCCTTGGTAACAATCTGGCAGGGACCATTAGGATCAAGCTCATTAGTCGCCTTGGCGTCAAGCCATGATACGGCCCCGCACAAGCCAAGCCGGTCGGGAGTAATGATACAGACGTGGGAAGGGGAGAAAGACTGACAGAGAATACAGTTATAGAAGACTTCCACGCTTTCATCGGTCAGGCTCTTCAGGCGTTCATCCCGCTTGTTGTAAACCTCGTTGACCTCTTTCTTCAGTTCTTCCAGCTTGGCGTATTCCGGCGTGCCGGGGAAGCCGAGATAGACCTTCACCTGGCATTTATCAACTACCGCCTCATACTCGCTTTTGATTTTCGCGTAGAGGATCTCGCCGAAGTGTTTGGCCCGGAACCCTGCGGCAAAATCGGTCTTGCTCACCCGGACACGGATAAGGTCCCGCTGGCCGGTGTGCATAATACCCTCCGCCTGGTTTATAAAAGCGTGGATTTTGCGCTCAAAGACCGGCTCAAAATCGGTCTGCATCTTCTTGCCGGAAACTTCCACAATGTACGACATGGCGATCTTGCCGCCTTCCTCAACCTGGTCAATATCCGGACCGAAGACTTCGACTTTGTGGTCTTCCACCTGCTGATCGGGCAAGGTTTTGACCCACTCGAAGCAGGGCATACGCGAACCGTCGATATCGCAGAACATATCTTTCTTTCGGATGATCTCCCCTTCAAAGGCGGTAGAGTATGCTACAGGGATATCTATCTTCGTTATCTTTAACTTAATATCCCGGGCCTCAAGAGAAGTCTCAATAAAGTCCTTGGTATTCGTTTGAATTATGAGGCTCTTGGGAACCGGCCACATATCCTTTGTATCGTTGGTGATAACCGGGAAACCCATGGCGATGGCGCCGCCGCCGCATCCCACCACAATATCCGCAACCGGCGCAAAAGCGTTCACAAAGGCGCGGATACGGTTGAAAGTATAATGATCGAATTCATGCCGATCCCCAGGTTGCACTGCGCCGAAAATCATGGCCGCCCGGTTAACCAAGGATATAATATGAGCCACCGACCAAATATCGGGACCCACCGGCACAACCCGGACCTTGAAATCCATCGTAAGGTTCATGCGCCTGGCCTGATCGATGATTCCGCCGATAAGGAACACAAATATTGCCCTGGACTGATACCCTTTGATAAGTTCCACCGCCTCTTCATCCGAAGGCGCGGGTCCTATGATTACCACAAATCCGGGAATATCATTGGTTACCAGAGGAACCCCCAGTTCCCGGACTTCCGCATCGCTCATGTGCCCCCAGTACGGACGGACTTCCTCGTTATTCGGATTGTAAGGATCCGCGCCTTTAGCTTTGGCATACTTACAAGCCTCAATGACCTCCGCCGCCATGACGGTTCCGAAACCGGACTTGAAAACATCGGTCAGACGCTGCTCATGGGGCATCCATGCCTTAACCTCCGGGAAACAGGCTTTCAGTTCCCCGATGGTCGTAACTTTCTTGCTCAGGTACGCCAGATGATTTGCAAGAAAATATGCGGTATTCGGCATAGCAACAGGCGCTGATTCACCGAGTTCCTTCACGGTCTCGTTAAGCGTCTTTTCTGCGATGGCATACATTTCATCAACGCC
>JAITHW010000017.1 GCA_031279815.1 Treponema sp.
CGCGCCTGCCGGACAGACCCGGTCAGGGCGTATAGGTTTGAGGAAAAAATGAGAAAAAAAGATGAAAAAAGGGTGAATTCGGGGTACTAGGTACTTGACATAGAAGATGATATGCGGTACAATTATTGCGTATTGGCCGAAGTCTGCGCTGATGTGTAGTTTTCATCATAACAGAATATATATCCCGCTTTTGCTTAAATGTCAACTATTAGAGTATAAAAATACATCTAATAGATTAGAATTCCGTCCCAATATTTGGGCTTCGGTGAGAACGGGATATAAAAAGTCCACGGATTAGCACGGATTTGGTCTCCGTGAACATCCGTGTAATCCACAGGCCCATGTTTAAATGCAACAGCCCTGGGGCGGCCGCGGCTCCCCGCTTGACAAAGGATTCCATAAACCGCTACAGTTCTCTCTGAGAGGTACAGGATGACCGATCTGCACAATGAAGTGTTGGAAGACGAAGATTTCGATACCATTTTATCTTCGGATATTGATTTTTCAGGAACCCTTAGTTTTGAAAAGCCCTTTCTCATTCGCGGCAAACTGAGCGGTGAAATAGTTGCTCATGGGCTGCTCATGGTTGATACCGAAGGGGTGGTGGCGGCCAATATTAATGCCCCCCGGGTAATAGTCCGGGGCTTGGTAACGGGGAATATTACCGCCTCCGATAGTATAGAAATAACCGCGGGAGGAAAAGTCAAAGGTAATGTTACTACGCCGGTTATTTCTATGGAATCCGGTTGTTTGTTTAATGGATTATGTACGATGGATAAAAAAGTTTCAGAGCATGAAAACAAGTAATAACCGAATTATTCTGGGATGTATTTTGCTGGTAATCCCCGGATGGCTTATCTATTCCCAAACCCAAATACGGCCCGATGCGTTGGCGGAATACCGGAACGGCAATTCTGAACGCGCGGCTGCCATTTGTAAGGATGAAATCAGGGTAAACCCTAGAAATCTCGATGCCCATGTGGTGATCTGCTGGAGCCTGATACGCTTGAACCGCTATCAGGATGCCCTGGAGTATGCCCGCCTGGGCCGGGTGATCAGCCGGTATGATCCGCGGGTCATCGAAATTCTGGGGGAAATTAACTATTATGAAGGCCGTAATGTTGAGGCGTTGCAGTATTTTCAGGAATACATCAACCTTGCCCCGGAGGGGGCGCGGATCGAAACGGTCTATTATTTTCTAGGGGAAATCTATATCCGTTTGGGCCGCTTCCGCCATGCGGATATCGCTCTTTCCACCGCGGTCCACTGGATGCCGGGAAATGCGGCATGGTGGACCCGCCTGGCTTACGCGCGGGAAAGCGCCGGGGATTTACAGGATGCGATTGCCGCGTATGAACGGGCGCTCTCTCTTAATTCCCAACTTACCGATGCCCGCAGAGGTTTGACCCGGGTTCGTCAGGGCCTGAATTCCCGATAGGGCGATGTTTTCCATAGCCCTCTATACCTTGGGATGCAAGTTAAATCAGCTTGAAAGCGAATCTATCGCCGATGCGTTCAGGAACGCGGGTTTTAGAGTGCTTCCCTGGGAACATGAGACCGAAGCCGCGTACCCGGGAGAGCCGGTTTCCGAACCTGTCCCCCGGGACCAAGGGTCCCCGCATATACTGGTGATCAATACCTGTACGGTAACTTCAAAGGCGGAGCAGAAAGCCCGCAGGATCATCCGCGGGGCCTTGCGGGATCATCCGGCGGCGGTTCTTATGATAACCGGCTGCTATGCTCAAATGGATCCCCTGGGTATTGGGGGTCTTGAAACAGAGACGGCAGGTTATGCCTGCGATCCCGCGCGGCAACGGCTGTTTGTGCTGCCGGGGGATCGGAAAAGCGCGCTGCTGGATTTGCCCGGCTTTCTGATCCAGGAAAGCGGATTTCTCTTAGGCGGGCCCGGGGAATCCCGCACGTTGCTGTTGTCCCAACTGCTCTCCCGATGGGTCCGGGAGGGGCCTGAGCCTGTCCCCGCGGGGCGGCCGGAGGATTGCAGGCGGTTCCGGTTCAACCCCGCGGGTTTTTTCTTTCATTCCAGGGCTTTTGTAAAAATTCAAGACGGGTGTGATAATAGGTGCGCCTACTGCCGGGTAAGCCTGGCAAGGGGGCCGAGCGTGAGCCTTGAGGCTCCAAAGGCGCTGTCCGCCCTGAAAGCTCTGGAAGCCCGGGGCTATGGGGAAGCGGTCTTAACCGGGGTGAATATCGTCCAATACCGGCACTGCTCCAAAGATTTGGCGGGCCTGTTGGAGTACCTTCTTCAAGAAACCGCTTACATCAGACTGCGGCTCTCTTCCCTTGAACCTGAAGGAATAAGCCGGGAGCTGGTTGCCGTGCTGGCGAATCCCCGGATTAGGCCCCATTTTCACCTGTCCGTACAGTCGGGCAGCCCTCTGATTCTGGAGCGTATGGGACGGGGTTATACGCCGGAGATCATTGAAAAAGGAGTGCGGCTCTTACGCTCTGTAAAGGACGATCCCTTTCTGGGGTGCGATATTATTGCCGGGTTTCCCGGTGAAACCGAGGAAGCCTTTGAAGCAAGCTGCCGTTTATGCGGACAGCTCGATTTTGCCTGGATCCACGGGTTTCCCTATTCTCCGCGGCCTGGTACCGGCGCCTATACCTGCAAGGAACCGGTACCTGAACGGGAAGCCCGGGTGCGGGTAGAGCGGCTTGCGGCTCTTGGGAATGAGCGCCGGCAGGGATATATCCGCCGCTGGCTGGGCCGAACTGTGGAAGGGATCGTTGAAACCAACAACGCCCTGCCTCTATCCCTGGCCGCTGCGGTATCTGATAATTACCTTAAACTGCTCCTTAAAACCCCTGATGGAGACCCTCTCAAACCCGGATCGGTTTTGCAGTGCCGAATCCTCGATTTTACGGACAGAGAAGGGGAATATTCCCGTTTTGATGCCCTAGCCGCGGTAGTGAGATTACGGGAAAATGCAAGACCCGGAGGCGGATAGCCGGGTGCCAGATGCCCCACGCCTAAAGGCGGGGGAGTTGTCAGCCTTTAGCGGTATGCTGCCTGGTTTATCTGGGGGTTTGATTAAACCTCAGGAATAGGGCGCGTGTTCTCAGGCGATCCTATCCTTCATTTCCGGGAATGAAAAAGAGCGGAAACCTGAGAAGCGCCGAATTTAAATAATTTCGCCATGATGCTTTGACGCTCTGCATCGGGCGGTTTCAGGGTAAACCGGTTTATCTCCTCATCATTGCCTGAAAAAAGTCCAATGTCCTGTTCTTTAAAAACATAACCGGGATCGCAGTGGAGGAATTCGCCGTGCCCGCTTCGGATCGCAAGCAGATTAAGCCCGTACTTTTCCCGCAGCCCTGATTCGGCAAGTTTTTTTCCGGTCAGATCCGGCGGAATCGCCATTTCCGCTATGACTAAATTGTTCCCCACGGGCAGATAATTGAGCAGGGATGCGGAAAAAATCTGCCTGGTAACCCGCTGCGCGGCTTCCCGGTTGGGAAATATAACCTTGGTGGCCCCTACCAGTTCCAGAATTTCCGCGTGGGATTCTGTTTCCGCCTTGGCGATGATCATTTTAATGCGCAGCTTCGCGCAGTAGCTTGCGGCAAGAATAGACGCTTCGATCCGTTCACCGGTGTCT
>JAITHW010000014.1 GCA_031279815.1 Treponema sp.
GCGCCCGGCAAGACCAGGCCATTTACATCAACGAAGCCATAGGCTACCGCAACACCCTTATCCCCCAGGCCAACGCCGATGCGTACACCCAGGTACAAAAAGCCGCCGCCTACAAAACGGAAAAAATCGCCGCCGCCAGCGGGGACGCCGTGATGTTCACCGAGCGCCAGGCCGCCTACGCCCGCTCCCGGCAGGTCAACGAGTTCAGACTGTACATGGAAGTGATGGACAAGATACTTCCCAAAGAGCGAAAGATACTGCTGGGCTCACGGGTAAAAATCAACAACGCCGGACTATGGCTGTCGAATAACGCGAATACTATCAACGGAGGAACAAACTAAATGGAAAAGCGCACACACCATCACCAAAAAAGCGGCAAGGTTTTTGTCGGCGCAGCGCTGGCTCTTGTCCTGCTCATGCTGACCCTTATCGTCTTTACGGTGGACACCGCCGAATACGCGGTGGTAACTCAATTTGGCAATCCCGTGGCGGTCATCAGGGAGCCGGGGCTGAACGTGAAACTGCCTGACCCGGTTCAGACTGTCCAGCGGCTTGACAAGCGTATTCAGGTGTACCAGGCCAACGCGCTTGAACTCTTGACCCTGGACAAGAAAAGCGCCGCCATTGATTACTACGGAACATGGAAGATTAGCGATCCGGTGGTGTACCTGAAAACGGTGAAAGACAAGCCCGGCGCGGAGGCGCGGCTGTTGGACGTGTTCTCCGCGGGGCTGAGAGTTCAGTTCGGCAAATATAATCTTGACGAGCTGGTCAATGTGGACGCGGAACAACTGAAGCTGGACGGGATGCTCACCGAGGCGGTGGCCTATGCCCGGGGCAGGACCGCCGAATACGGTATTAAAAACCCTCATTTTTGGAAATTGATAACTTTTTTGATTACGCATCAATTTCCCGTTTCTTAGCATAACGAACCGGCAACGCTAATTCTTTATGTCATAAGGATTTATCACAACACCAATCAACAAGCATTAGGGAATTTGTGTAAACTTCCTAATGTCGTAAACAGCCGGAACGATTTAAGTAACCGTTTCTACTAATATTTCTGCAAGCTGATATTCTTCGGCAATCCGATGCTTGCGTAGGATGAGGCAGATGTATAGAACGGAAAACCAGTTCCGCGTAAATCTTACCTTTGAAATAAGAAGCTAAAGACTTTAGCGGTGGATAGCTTACACCTTAAACTGGGACACTTCCGTTACCAGAATATCGATGTTCTCTTTATTTTTTTCCGAGATTCTATTCACCTCGTTTACCGCTGCGTTGATCTGGTTTGCTCCGATAGCCATTTCGTTCATTTCGTTGGCGATATCCTGGGTAACCGCTTCCAGGTTTTTGCTTTCCGTGATAATCTGTTTGGAACCATCCAGCATATCCTCCGAACCGTCCTTAACTTGCCGGGTTATCCCGTTAAGCAGGGCAAGGGAATCAAGGATCTGTTTGGAACCTTCCCCCTGTTCCTCCATGGCATTCCGAATATTCTCTTCCTGATCCGCCACGGTCTTGACTCCGGAGTCTATCGCATCAAATTTCATCAGTACCTTATCGGTAGAACGGGTTATCTTGTCGATGGACTCTTTTATCTTTTTAAGCACCGTACTGACGGTCTTAGACTGCTCACTGGAATTTTCGGCGAGCTTGCGGATTTCGTCGGCTACTACCGCAAAGCCTTTCCCCGCTTCTCCGGCATGGGCCGCTTCTATAGCGGCGTTCATGCTCAACAAATTAGTTTGACCGGCAATGTTCTCCATAACGGCATTGATTTCAAGGAGGCCCTCGGATTCCCTGGCAATATCCTGGAGGTCTGCGGCCACTTCTTGGAGGTCGGTGTGGCCCTCGCCCGAAGATTCTATGAGGGCCAGCACGTTATCCCCATTTTTAATGAGGGTCTGGGTGACCGACTTGATATTGACGATCATCTCTTCAATGGAGGAAGAGGACTGGGACACGTTTAGAGTCTGTTTGTCAATATGTTCGTTGAGTTTTTCGATGTGTAAGGTTATCTTTCCCATAGTGGCGTTGGTTTCCGCGACCCCGGCGCTCTGGTTAATCACCTTGGTCTTGATGTTTTGAATGTTGGTGGTGATCTGGTTGATCGCCGCGGCGGTTTCGGTCATGTGGCTGGCAAGCTCGCTCCCGATGCCGGAGAGAGTCGCGGTCTGTTGCTTGATCATAATAACCATGCCTTTGATTTTTCCCAGGGTTGCGTTGAAGTACCTGGACAGATCCCCAATCTCGTCATTGGAAGCGACGGGTATCGTTTTGGTAAGATCCCCCTCTCCTTCGGAGATCTCCTTGAGCGCGCGGGTTACACCGGTAATGGGATGAACTATGCTGCCGGAGATGAAGAACGTGACCGCCGCGGCGATGATGATGACCGCTACAGTGAATATGATGATGAAGATGGTCAATTTCCGCACCCCTTTGGTAACTTCGGACATAGGTATCGCCACTTCCAGGTTCCAGGGGGTGGTTGTATCCTCAATATTGATGGGGTAATAGATATTGTGAACCTCTGTTTTCAGGGTCTGAGAATAGACATTCACGGTCAAAGCCTCCCCGTTTATACCTCCGTTTTTGATCGCGGCGACCACATCGTTCATCCGGTTCCCCAGCAGGGCCTGTTCTTTGGGATTGTCCCGTATATTGTTTTTAATCCTGCTCTGGTCGAAGTGGGCAACGATGGTCCCATCGTTGGTGTACACCCCAGCATACCCTGCGCCCTGGTAAAGCCCTTGCCTGATGGAATCGGTTATGGATTGCAGGGCGGTGATGTAGTTGATCCCCACGATTCCTACGATCCGGTTGGTTTCCCCGGATTTGATAGGGTATACAATGGTAACCACCGGAACTTCCCCATGGCCCGCCATGGCCCGCCAGGCCGGATTGGTGATGATCGCCTCCTCCGTAACGTTAGACAGGAAGGTCTCCCAGCCTTCAAAGCCCTCGGTCATCCGTTCAATGAGTCCATTCCGCCGGGTATAGGAGGTATAGTACCGGCCGAGCTGGTCGTCCAGGTTGTCCAAAGCATTGGGAACCCAAGCGGTCCATATCCCCGTATAGTTCTCATTCCGGGACATGAGGCTCCAGAGCATGTCGTCAAAGTTGATTCTCCGGATTTCCGGAGAAAGCGTGTGGTATTCTCCGAAGATCTGGGCAAGCGTCTTGGCAGTCCTAAGGTATGCCTCCATCCTGTTCTTAATACTAACCGCGTAGGTATGAGCGGTCTGCATGGCGTAATCATTGGCGGCCTCTATTATCAGTTTCCTGGACCGGTTCAGGGTAATGACCGATGAGACGGATATTATTATGACGATGAAGGCAATAACGATGATAGACAGTTTCATCTTAAGTTTCATGCAATCCTCCTTGGATTGGCCGTCGAGTATATTTAAAATTTTAAAACCCTTCCGATTCATGACTTCACAGAAGTTCCGGACGATACCGGAAAAGCTATGAGCCTGACTGGAAGGCGCTCAAAGTAAAGACGAGAACCCTAGGCTATTGCCCAAGGCCGGCACGCCTTTACTTTTATAAGTCTTTAGTAGAATATCGGGAAATAATCCAGAAAGTGTAACCAGAGGAATACCTGCACAACCGGAGTAAGCACCCGCCCTTATGGTTACTTCTTAAATTTCAGAGTTTCCAATGTCGTATCCCCCCGGACAAAGTCAAACCACAGTTCCTTATCGGTCTTTTCCCGTAAAGTCTTGTAGAAAGAAGGTATATCCTTGACCGATTCGCCGTTAATACCGACGATCCGGTCTCCCCGCTGGAGGCCGATAATCGCCGCAGGGGTTTCGGGAATAACCTGCCCCACATAGAGACCTTGGGCATTTTTATCAAGTTTCAGGCTCTCCCGGATGGCATCGGTGAGGGGAATCACATACACGCCGGGCCATAACTTCTTGTTTTCCGCGGCTATCGCATCGGTTCGGGCTTCAATGTGAATCTCAAAGTCTCTGGATACGCCGTCCCGGATAAGGGTGAACTTCGTCTTATCCCCGGCTTTCAAGTCTCCCACCATCATGGTTAAAGGATTCACCCCGCGAGCTTCCCTGCCGTTTACATGGGTGATGAAATCCCCGGGCCGTATGCCTCCCTTATCCGCAGGTGAACCTAGAAATACTTGAGTGGCCAAAGCGCCCCGTTTTCCCTCGATTCCCAAGGCTTTAGCCATATCCCGATCGGTTTCGATAAGGGAAACCCCTAACCAGCCGTAACTGGTATGCCCGGAACTGATAAATTCTCCGATGGACCGTTTGGCATTATTGATAGGGATAGCAAAACCCAGCCCTACGGAGCCGCCTCCGGGATTGTTGCTGGCTATCCAGGTATTGATCCCGATGACCTCCCCCCGGATATTTATCAAAGCGCCCCCGGAATTTCCCATGTTGATAGACGCATCGGTTTGGATAAAATCATTGATATTATTCCCCGGTCCGCCGCCGCGGCCCACGGCGCTCACAATGCCCATGGTGACCGAAGACACAAGCCCCAGGGGGTTTCCCACCGCAATAGCCCAATCTCCAACCTTGACCGCATCGGAATCCCCCAATACCGCCAAAGGAAATATATCGCTGCTTTTGAATGAAACCATAGCCAAGTCTTTGCGATCATCCTTGCCCACCAGTACCGCAGGGTACTCTTTCCCATTATTCACGGCTACGAACATCTCATTCGCATCCCCTACCACATGGTTATTAGTCAACACATAGTAAGTATCCTTTTCTTGCCGGACAATGATACCTGATCCAACTCCCTGGGACCGGTATTCCCGTTCCGGGCTCTGCCCATCATTCCCATCCCGGGGTCCGAAGAAAAATTCCCAGGGGATCCCGTTAAAATTGGGCGCCTGCTGTTTCCTTATGGAAACGGTCTTTAACTCCACCACCGAAGGCAGTACCTTGTTTGCCGCCGCGCCGAAAGCGGTTTGAAGCCCTTCCGCGACCGCAAGCGCATTCTCAGGGATTACCTCAAAATTCTCCTGCGCTTGGGCGGTCCGCTTAGATTGGGGGGTGGAACAGGAGAAGGAAAGAAAGGCAAGAGAAAACCCAAAAATAACCCCCAGCAACACTAAATTAAATAGAAGAAAATTTTTTGAAGAAAGCTTAGTCATAAGATTCATACCGAAACTCCTAAAAACCGCAACAGATAAACCCAAGGAAGCCGTTGCCCCGGATTTACTATTTTTTAATATAGAATAATCCGTAGGGCAAGTCAAGCCGGCCGCCTTTAGCCTCAAAAAAGGTTTTATTATCTGGATATTTAATATAAAAATAATTTTTTATATTAAATAGTTACATTATAAGTAGTCAAGCTATATGTTCCTTATATCCGCCTTGGCGGTTTTTACTGTTTTATGCCGTGCCGTTTATCCCGGACCGGAGAAAGGGTATATCTTTTATCCTTTTTAAGATTATTCTATTAGTTATGAAGAATACCTCTTTTACTAAAGCCTCTATTCTGCGCGCTTGGCGGAGGTGCCACGATTTTACCCTCTTTTTTGAGGATTTTGTCCGATGGTTTGCCTCACGGTCAAATACCTATTCTCCGGCACACCGGGACCAATTCTTGCTGGAATACGATACTTTGTTCAAAGGGGTCAACGGGGATATTCATATTCCCCTTTGGGCTTCGGTATGCAAGAACAACGGCTTCCTGCTGGACGCAACCACCCTTGAGGTGGTGAAATATTACCACCCTTGGGGATATACCCCCGCGCCGGCGGACGGAAACCCGCCGGACTTTATCGGTGAGCAGTTCCGTTTTCTCTGCTACCTCTATGCCTGCGGGCTTCACGGGCTGGAAAAAGGCGATGATCCCCAAAAGTATATCCAAGGGGCGCAGGAATTTGTCGCGGCTTATCTGCGGGCAACCGCCGAGACCGTATCGGCAGGGATCCGCCGGTATGGAACATCTCCGGTGTTCCTCGGCGTGGCGGATCGGCTTGCGGCGTTTATCACGGATCATCCGGATCCTGCGGTTCAGGAAACGCAGGATGTCCCGTTACCGGAGCTTTACGGGTATAAGGCCTATTTGGAAGGGCCTGCTCCGGCCAAGCAGGATAAACCGGAACGTTTTCTCAATACTGCGGGGAGAAACAACTGCGGAGGCAAGTGCGCAATCCGCGTCCGGGAACAGGAGGGCTGCATTCTGGGGATCCGCGCCGGCTGCGGGCTGGTGGGGGAACCGGAAATGCGGGCTTGCGCGCGGGGCTTGTCCTATCGGGAAACCTACCTGGACCCGCGGCGTCTGCGCTATCCCATGCGGCGGATCGGTGGGCGCGGGGAGGGACGGTTTTGCCGGATATCCTGGGAAGAGGCTGTGGATATAACCGCGGCGGAATGGACTCGGATTCGGGACGCCTATGGACCTGCTTCCCGTTACGTGAACTATTCCACAGGAGTAAGCGCCGTGATCCGCCCGGACGCCTTGGTAAAGCGGCTTCTCTGTCTTGATAAGGGCTGCCTGGCCTATTACAACAGTTACAGCAGCGCTTGCGTCCGGTTTACCACTCCCTTTATATACGGCGATAATTTCAGCGGAAACAGCATGGAGGATCTGCCGAATACCCAATTATTGATCCTCTGGGGACACAACCCCAGGGAAACGGTTTTCGGTTCGGAACGAAATTACCAAACGCGCCGTAAAACCCCTGCCTTTAGGCATAAGGCGCAAAAAATCCGTAAGGATTTTTTAGTTGATGGCTTGTCATATCTATCCTCCCTGTGATATACTACTTATAAACGTACCGTGGGACACACGGGAATCTACGCTTGTGGAGATACAGTAAGACCGGGGA
>JAITHW010000038.1 GCA_031279815.1 Treponema sp.
TTCCAGGTCTTTCTTTATGGCTGCTTGAGTTTCCAAGCCCAAGGCAGGGATCATAACGACTCCCCGGCCTCCCCGCTTTTCCAGCATTACTCCGTCCCATGGGATCCCTTTTTTATCCGATAAATATACCGCGGTCCAGTGAGCCCGGGAGGCCCGTTCCGCCTGCATCACTGTAGAAGCCGCGGCTTCCCCCGCGGCAAGGCGGAGGATCACTTCCTCTTCCTGCAAGGGAGGTTCATTTCGCAAAAAAGCGCGGATCTGCTGGTGGGCTAAAAGATCGGTATAACGCCGGAGTGGACTCGTAACCTGGGTATATTCGTCAAGCCCTAGTCCCCAGTGAATCCCGGGTTTAACCGAGAGGGTCCTGGGCCGCATACAACGGCGGAGCTGGAAGGAACCGGCCATGCCGTCGAGAGGTACATTGGGAATATCCCCGATCTCTTGGCTGATGTAGGGAAAGGGAAGCCGCCGCTGCAAAGCCCACCGAGCCGCCCCCTCCCCGGCTAAGAGCATACATTCCCGGACCATATCTGCGGATCTATGGCCCGCTAAAGGTTCGACAGTTACCTGCCCCCCGGAAACAGCGATATGTACCTCCGGCAATTCAATGGACACCGCGCCGGCATTCAATCGCCGTTCAAAATTGCGCTCGGCCAGTATATGGAGACGGGTTAATTCCGGTATATAGGCTTGGGTATCTCCTGCTGAAAGCACGTTCCCTGCCCCTATCAGGGCATCGGCTTCTTCATAGGTCAGCCGGGTAACTTTGACCCGGGAACGGACGATTTCGGTTTTCTCAATGGAAAGGTCCTCATTAAGGGCTATCTTGAAAGAAAGAGCCGGCGAGGTTTCTTCCAAGCCCAAGGCAAAAAAGGGAAGCGCTTCCTCGGCAATCATCCGCGCGGCGCCTTCAGGAAGGTACAGGGTTGCCCCCCGGCCTCTAGCTTCGATATCCGCAGGACTTCCCGGAGTGATTACCGCCGCGGGATCCGCCACATGAACCCAGATATGATTACCCTCCACTGAAATCGCATCATCAGGGTCGCTGCTCCAAGCATTATCAATGGCAAAGGCATGAAGATGCGTAAGATCAAGGCGCTCCTCATCCCGGGACGGAGGGCTTACGGGAATTTTTGCGGAAAACAGGGAAAGACCGAACCGCGCCGGATGGGGATTTATCTGGGGGGTCCAGAATCCGGTATTCAGTAGCAGCCGGTGCGCCTCCTGGGGGGTTTCCGGTTTGCCTAAATCCCTGAGAGTCCGGCTTTTGTCGGTTTTACCGTATCCCAGGGCGTCTACGTCCTGAAGAAAACGTCCGTCATCCGGGAGTTGCAGGGATTGACTTTTAAGGCGTTCCAGAAAAGCGTTCCGTTCTTCCCGATCCTGACGCTTCTCAGCCCGTTTCTGCTCCTCTAAGATTACCTCTTCGGAAGAGCGGCCCTGTATCGCTGTAAGCTCCCCTGAAAAATAAAGTCTGTCCTTGAGGAGCAGATAGGCTGACCAGGCGCTTTTTGCCGTGTATTCGCCGTAGACCAATTCTGCAAGTTCCCTGAGGGTAACCGGGCTTCCTTCCAGAAGCTCCCAGGCAAAGCGGGCGTCCCCGGAGGGAATATCCTGTTCCAGCCCTGAAAGGGCGCAGGGTCCCGGGTGGATCATATCAATATCTTTTTCCCGGACCCGGACTTGTTCACCCCCAAGAACGGATATGCTTATTTTCTCCCCGGTCTCGATCACCAGGGCGGGGCGGTTTTTATACACTACCAGACTCTTTTCGCGTATCATGTAGGAAAAGTCTAACATATATGCGTGATACGTTCTAGCTCGCCTTCCGGGGATTACCGGTTTTTGAAAAAGCGCTTATTCTTTATTGACAAAAAATCTATCAGCATATATATTATTATCTGTTGAATTTATAAAAGGATTTCTTATGAAACATTATGATAATCTTGCGTTATACCGGCAATATTCCCGTCAGGGCGGACTTCCCCCGTGCCACGACGCCACGACAATTATGGGAACTATCTTCATCGTGTCAAGTAGCTAAGACTCTAAATTCACCCTTTTCATCTTTTTTTCTCATTTTCTTGTCAAAACTGATTGGAATGATCATTCTAAAAGCTGAAACGATCGGCATCAAATCCCCATGTGACGCGGGACCTTGTGATGCAGCGTAAAAATGTATTGATAGGGGCATTGGTTCTGATCAATGCGGTTTTATTGGTTTTTTTGACAATTGTTTCATTCCATTATCAGGTCCCGCAAAAGGTATTAAATAGATTGGGTATAATAAATTTACCTGTTTCAAGGGTTCATCCGGGATATAATAAAAACAACATTATATCATTAACCTATGAACGGGGAGATTTTGATATCCTTATGCTCGGCGATTCTATTACAAACAATGGAAACTGGAACGAACTATTTAAAAATAAAAAAATCGCTAATTTAGGCATTAACGGAGATACAACAGAAGGCGTATTAAACAGGCTCTCGGATGTTTATTTATTAAACCCCCGGAAATGCCTGCTTATGATAGGGATAAATGATCTTCATGGGAACCGTTCTGTGGAAGATATTCTGGAGAATTATAGAAAAATTGTGCGGGAAATAAAACAACATGACATTACCCTCATAATTCAACCGGTTCTGCATCTTGGGGAAAAATACCATATTAATCACACCGCAGGGAAAAATAGAAATGATTGGGAAAATATAAATAAAAAGGTTCAAAGATTGAACAAAGAATTGGAAAAAATGGCAAATGGATATGAAGCTGAATATATAGATTTAAATAAGGAATTATCTGTAAATAATATTTTGATAGAAAAATACGGCGCTGAAGACGGATTACATATAAGTCAACCGGGATATGAAAAATGGGCCGAAATAATAAGGCCGTTTATTGAATAAACCGGGAAAAACACCGCGCACACCCAGCGGGGTCTCCAGCCGGGATTTTTGCAGCTCTTATCCCCCATTGTTTTATTTCTGATAAATCTCTATAATGAAACCATACCCCAAGCAAGGAGGAAATACCATGTCCGATCCGGACGGTGAAAGTAGTAACAACTCTAGCCATAAACGGAACCATAAGTTAAAGCGTATTTTGGGAGCTTCCAATAAAAGCCGGGATTGGTTAGTCCGTCTCTAACCTAGATTTTGACGGTTTCTTCTATAAAAAAGTAGGAAGCTCCTGCATAGGAAACTACAATTAGGAGAAACTCACATGATCACAATTCGTATTCAAGACCGGAATAGTTTGGTTGAAACTGATACGGTACACAAAGGCTGTTGGATCGACGCCCGGAATGTTGATGAAAACGACCTGAAGCGGCTGGAACAGGAGTTCGGGATTGCCGGTGAACTGCTCGCCGATATTATGGACGCCGACGAACAGGCCAGGATTGAAAAGGAAGACACCTACACCGCCCTGATTGTGCGGCTTCCGGTGTATGACACAACCTATGAGGTGTCTTTTTTTACCTTGCCTCTGGGAATAATCCTTTTTTCCGATAAAATCATTACGATTTTCCAGCGGTCCAGCGACGCGCTGGAGGATCTCGCTCGGAATCGTATCCGGGGATTCAATATCAAGAACAAAAGTTCCTTCGTGCTGAACCTTTTGGGCAGGGCGGCTTTTACCTTTTTGAAGAGTTTGAAGGAACTGAATAAACGGACCAACATTATAAAAGGGGAACTGCAAAAGTCCATAAGAAACAAGGAGCTTATCCAGCTCCTTTCGATTCAGAAGTCCCTGGTTTATTTTACCACCAGCATTACCACCAATGAACTGCTCCTGGAAAAGCTCCAAAAATCCCCGCTGATCCATTTTAAGGAGGATGAACAGGACCTCCTGGAAGACGTGGTTACTGAAAATAAGCAGGCTATTCAAATGGCGAACATCTATTCCTCGATCCTCACTGGAACCATGGACGCCTTTGCCAGCGTTATTTCCAATAACCTCAATATCGTGATGAAACGGCTCACCATCGTTTCCATCGTGCTTATGATTCCCACCTTGATCTACAGTTTCTACGGGATGAATGTGAACCTTCCCTTTCAGGAGTCCCCGTTTATGGTCTGGGTTATTACCGGTATCAGCCTGGCGGCCTCGATTATGGGGGCGATTTTCCTTAATACCGACAGGAAACGCAAAAAAATTACGCCGAACAGCATCATACCCTACTCCCAAGCAGGCGCATGAATAGGCGCCCGGTACTGGACGGCCGGCTCATAATTAATCAATCATGGGCAGCCGTCCGTTATCCTGCGCGAAGGGGTTTTGTCTGCGGTTTTTGTGATCCTTAAAACCTATGCTCACAAATGTCCTATTCTTACTTCTTTGCAGGGTATTCTAAACACCTGCGGCCTGTTCCTTGACAACCTTTTCAGCATGAAATGCAATACCGTAACCTTTAATTATCGATTTTTATAAAGAAAATTTAAGAAAATTTGAAAAAAAATCGGTATCGGGGATAGATCAAGTTTTTCAAATTAGGTATTATACCCGAAAAAGGTTTTTATGAGTAAAAAAAGCTTTATGGTGATGTTGGTTTTTTTTTATGCCGCCAACGCGGTCTATGCCGACGGGACGCTCCGGCAGTCTATTATTGAAACGGCGAAGCTGTATCAAGGGGTTTCTTACCGGTATGGGGCTGAATCTCCAAAAGGGTTTGACTGTTCCGGGTTTGTCCGGTATGTCTATCGCACTGCTGCGGGAATCGAAATTCCCCGATCCTCCCGGAGCATCTGGGCTTCCGGGCAGTCGATTCAGATAACCGAGGCGCAGCCGGGGGATATTGTGGTATTTGCTACCAGAACAGGGGGGACGGTTGACCATGTGGCGATTCTCCTGGACAATAATTCGGTAATCCATGCGGTTTCTCAAGGCCCGAAAACGGGGGTTATTATTTCATCCCTCGCAGATCGCTACTTTGGTCCCCGGATTCTTGGAGTTAAGTCCTTCATCATTACAATGGAACGTTAAGGGGCAAGCGCGGCAAAAGCTTTATCCGCCTGACCGGTAAACCACCGCACTATGGCATCCGCTCGGGTAGAGAAAGACTCCCCTATCCGCTGATTTATACCGGGAATAGAAGCGGCCTTTGCCATAGACGCCAGATAGATCAGAAGATATGTTTCCGCATCAATAACCGCGACCACCGACCGCAGTTTATCTTGGCCCACCGCGGGGATTATACCGGCATTTAAGGGGGTGCAGTTCTGCTGAACAAACGCCAGCCCGTCAGACAGATCATGGTAGGTATATCGATAGATATTATCCCCAAAGGTAAGGTCCTTTTGACGGGCATAGAGGACCACCGTCTCGGAGGATTGTCCGGCAATAGGGTCCGGCAGGGGCCTTTTGGTATCGGGCCCGTCAATCACCGTAGAAAGTTCATAGAAAGTCCGCATGGCCTTCCGGCTGGTTGAATAATACCGGATTCCCGTAAGGGTGCTCAGGGCAAGGGCATGGTTAAAAAGAGCCTGCCGCTCCGCTTCGCTCCAGACCGGGAGGGTCGCGGAGGAGGGCTTTTTATAGAGATGAAGATTTTCCACAAAAAGGCTCGGGTTTAATTCTTCCATAGAAATATCCACAAGAGTTCGGATAACCCTATGGCGGGGTGTCAAAAGCGGCCTGGGGGTTTTGAGCTGTACCTCCGTGACAGTACCCTGATTCAGCAAAAGAGCCTTTTTGTCCGAATCAATCAAGGTGTCTAAAGAAAGGGGAGAAATTTGCCCGGTAATTATGATGGTGATGAAGAACAGCATCGGATTGCTTTTCATAGTAATTTTTAAAGAGGGAGGGCGAATACCTATCCGCCCTTACCGGGCGGCGCCGCCCGGCGCTGCCTAGACCTATGGTTACCCCCTGCCTCCATGATAATACACCCGGACCTGTTTATAAAGCCCTTCGCCTTCGCTCTTGGTTTCCACATCAGAGATATCGTTCAAGGTGGTGTGGATCAACCGGCGATCAAAGGGGTTCATCGGTTCCAGCAGGACGGACCCCCGGCTCTCCCGCACCCGATCCGCAACGGTATAGGCCAGACGGACCAGGGATTCCTCCCGGCGGATCCGGTAATTCTCGCTGTCCAGAATGATCCGCAGATCTTCCCGGCCCAGTCTTCCGGCATAAATATTGGCTAAAAGCTGCAGCGCGTCCAAGTTTTTCCCTTTCTTTCCTATAAGAATAGGGGAAAATTCCGATTCAATCTTGAACCCGATTTTACGGTCTTCCCGGAAAAGGACCGCCACCGTGCCACCATAGCCCATCCGCTCGATAAGCCCTTCTATGAAATCGATCATCTGTTGTTCAAAATCATTCTTGGCTTTGGGATTACCGAATACCGCCTCACCGAATTGACCGCCGCCCGGCGGCATAGGTTCATCGGCTTCTTTTTCGGGGGGCGCCGAAACCAACCGGTTTGTGTGTACCTTAATCTTGACATACCCTTTTTTGAACAAACCTGAACGTTGGGCCTCAAGGATCTCCACATCAAAATCATCTTTTTCAAGACCCAGGGCTTCTGCCGCCCGATCAATCGCCTCTTTCTCGGTACGGCCTTCAAATTCATATACCATACTATATGCTCCTCATGAAAGAAATTTCTTACGCTATGCGCAATTCGGCCATACCGAATTGCGCCGGGTGAGCGGCGGAACTACACGGAAGCAGGCGAAGCCCCCTCATGCGCTTTCCGACCGGTGAAGCCGGATTATACTACCGCTTTTTTTTCTTTTTCGGCGCAATCACCGGTTCAGGGGATGCTACGCCCATACTTGCCCGCTTTCGGGCAAGATATTTGTTAATGGCTACCTGCTGCACCAAAGACAGAAGGTTGGACATGATCCAGTATAACAGCAAGCCCGAAGGCACATCATAAAGAATAAAAAAGAAGACGACCGGCATGGCGTAGAGCATCATCTTCATTTGGGCATTGCCCTGCTGATCCGGCGTCTGAGTTACCTTTCCAAAGAGCAGTTGAGAACCGACGTAGATAAAAGGCAGAAGCCGGATATCGCTCCAGCCCAGCAGGGGTATACGGGCGGGTGAAAAATTAAACACCGATTCAGGAATGGAAAGGTCCGGAATCCAACCGGGAATGAACATCGCGCCCCGCAGGTCGAAGTGATTGTTAAAGAGATTGTACATAGCAAGGAATATCGGGAACTGGAGAAGCAGAGGGAGACAACCCGACAGAGGGTTATACCCTTCCTTTTTGTAAAATTCCGCCATTTCCGTATTCATTTTCGCAGGATTGTCCTTATATTTCTCCTGAATCTCCTTGATTTTGGGAGCCAAAGCCTGCATACGCAGGGTTGATTCGGATCCCTTCTTAGTCAAGGGGAATAAAACAAGTTTAACCAGGAGGGTCAGGAATATAATCGCCGCCCCGTAATTCGGTATAATCCGGTAGAAAAGGGTTAGGCACCACTTGAGAACCGCTTCAAGGGGACCTAGAAACCCGCTGGTATTGGCCACTCTGATCAATTCCATGTCCCGCAGGTTGAAGCCGTTATTCCCATTATTGTAAATCCCTAGAGCAGCCTGATTTTTAGGCCCCAGATAAAAACGGTAGGTGTCCTCGGTCCGTCCGTTCAAGGCCGGCCGGGTTATATAGAACCGGGAAGCGCTGGGAATTCCCGGCTCGGGTTTAGTAGAAAATGCCAAATCGTACTGACTAACATGGGGAATAGCAATGAAAGTGAAGTACTTTCCCGCAATAGCCGCCCAGGTTGGACGGTTGACGATTAGCGCGGGACCGGTATCGGTTACTTTTTCCTGCTTCTGCTTCCCATTGGCAAAGGTATAATAATTCCGGTATTCGGAGCGCTGGTCCAATTTATCAAAGGTAGGACCGATTTGGGGGCCGAAACCCAGGGTATAGGCAACTCCGGAAAAGTTAAAAGCAGATACCGAATGACCGCCGTCTAAAGTTACGGTAAGTTCAAACATATATTCCTGGGGCTTAAAGTCATACCGCTTGGTAAGGCGAAAGACCCCGTTGTTTTGCCCCGCCGCAAAATCCCGATAAAATTCAACCGAATACTCAGATAAACGGCGTACATAAAAATGGGAACCTACCGGCTCGGTGTTGAGGGTGCCGAATGCCACGGTAAAAGCATGGGATTCCTGTCCCCCAGGAAGGATCATCTCCACAAGATCATCCTGATCCTTATGTTCCTTCAGTTTATAGGAGACTATATCTCCCCCGGCATTGGTAAGGTTCACCGTAAGAAGGGGGGTGTCTATGATCACCTGCTGTTCAACAACCGGTTCCGCATTAATCGCTATATCCCTTCCCGTAGGCGTTCCCTCCGAGCCGTCCGCGGGAATGTCCCCGGAAGGGGTCACGCCGGTAGCGGAAGGACCCGGAACGGTCCCGCTCACAGGAGACTGTTCCGTAGGAACCGGCGAAACAGGCTCCCGGGGAGGGAAAAATGTGCTTTGAATAACCCAATATCCTGATATAACTAAGACCGAAAGCACCACGGCCAGCAACGTTCGCTTTTCCATGCAACTCCTCAAAGGAGATTACCAAGGCAATCTTCTCCGTATTAAAAACTAGGGTACCGGATCATATCCCCCGGGATGAAAGGGGTGACACCGTAAAATCCGTTTGAATCCCAACTCCAGCCCTCGGAATATGCCATATTTTTGTACCGCTTGGTATGTATAGGCAGAACAGCTAGGGACATACCGGCAACAGGGAGGGAAATAAGGCGAAACCGCATTCTGATATATACGAATTACCAAAAGAACCATGATTCGTATAGGTCTCATTGCTTATTTCCGCATAACCCGGCTTTAGAACACAACAGGTTCATCTGTTCCTGCCGAGACGCAAAGGTATCTTTCCCCGGATAAACCAGCAATACCATATCATAACCCGGCTTTAAAGAATACCCTATATGCCGGTATGCTTCCCGGCCAAGACGCTTGGCATGATTCCGCTTCACCGCATTCCCGAATTTACGGGAAAAAGTAAACCCAATCCGATTATGAGACAGATCATTCTTTAATAAAAACAACTTTGCACCAAGACAGGTAACACATCTACCTTTCTTAAAGACTTCCCGGATCTCACCTCGCTTCTTGAGCCGCTCTTCCCGTTTAAACCGGAAAGAGAGCTGGGATTTTTCTGGGGAAACATACATCTAATAGGGCTTCTTTTCGTCGGAAACGCTTAACTTAATCCGGCCCTTGGCTCTGCGGCGTTTTAATACCAGCCGGCCTCCACGGGTCTTCATCCGCGCCCGAAACCCGAATTTCCGGTTCCGCTTCACTTTACTCGGTTGATACGTTCGTTTCATACTAATCTCCTTACTCACTTAACGGTTATACATAACGGTTCTTGAGAATCAAATTATAGAAAGTAAGTATAGAGGAAGCGGGAAAAGAGGTCAATACTCCGCATTGCCTAAAAAGTTTTCTAGCCGAAAAGGGGTTAATGACTAATAACCAAAACCTAGCCGAAATCAAACCGCCTCCGCTTCCATGGTGGGCTCGCGGCATCCGTCTCCAGTGTAAA
>JAITHW010000040.1 GCA_031279815.1 Treponema sp.
CGTCAAAAAACGGCCTCCCCTTCCTTGGTTTTCTGATCAGGGAACAGGGAATATATCTCTTGAGAAAATCAAAAAGGAGGGTAATAGAACGCATGAAAGAAATCACCGCTCTGCTGGACTCTGGCGCGATAAGCGAAGAAAAGGCGGCGGAGCGGGCGCGGAGCGTCTTTGCGGCTGTTGGTCTTGCAAGGGCTAACAGGCTGCGGAGCGCTTTGTGTGAAGGGGGGCGGCAGACGGCGCTAACCGCGTGAAACGGGGCGGGTCGTGGAACAACAACGGGCAGAACCTGCGTTCTGCCAACCGCAGCAACAACGCCCCCTCGAACCGGAACAACAACCTTGGGTTCCGGCTGGCGCTCCCCCAGCCCCGCGGAATGTTGATCAGCCGCGGAACCGCCGCTTCCCGCGAAAAAGAGCAAGACGCTGTTTTTCGCGCATTTGAGCCGGCGCTTTCCTGCCGGTACTGTAGGGCCGCACTGATTTATTCGGCAGGATCAAAAGGGCCCGCGGATTAACACAGATTTTCACGGATAAGAAGGGTTTTGTTACCGGAAATCCGCGTTAATCCGTGCAATCCGTGGGATGTGTCCAAAAACCCTGCTTTAATCAGCGTTTCCCTAGGGATTCTGCCCTAACGGAAAGCCGGAAAGCGCTTTTTGTAAGAATCGCCGCGTATGCGGTGATTAGATAAACGAAGGAGTTTTAAGAATGAAAGGTAAAACAAAGGTACTTGCCCTGTTGGTAATTACGATGTCTGTCATGTCCGCGCTGCCGGGCTGCACCACTAAGCCAAAGCCGGTAAGCGTAACGATCAAAGAAGAAGATTATCAATCGGACAGCAACGGCCTTTTGACGATCAATAATTTTTCCACAAGCGATGTGGCAATTTTTGCCGGCAAGGTGGAGCGGGGAGCTTTTATGGGCGCAATCCGCAGGGGGCAGGCGCGGAAATTCGATCTGAATAAACTGAACCTGGCCGACAAGGGCGCGTTTTTGTTCCGCGCCGTATCCGTAAAAAAAGTGAACATCGTCGGAAAAACCAGGCTTAAAGAGGAAGACGTTATCTATACCGGGCTTGTCGCCTATGACCGTTCCTCGAACAAACCAATCAATCAGGATATTTTTTCCAAGGTTGACGATCTTTTTGAAAGTTATGTGTATGTTTCAAACCTGACCAGGTATGTAGTGGAACTGCGTCTGAACAACTCCACCGGCGAAAAAGTAGCCGTTCTTGGCCCCGGGGAACGCAACAAAAAGCTCTGGATAAAACAACAGGAAATGCCCTACACATTTTTTCCCACCTATATTTACGTGGACCCCAATTCCGGCGATATGGACGCCTTTACCGACAGCGTGAACCTGTACGGCGTTGATTTTATTCCCATGCCCGCCGCGTCCATACAGCAGGTCTATGAATTTAAGGATCCGGGACAGAGCATCGGCGGCAAACAGTACAATGTGGCGTTTATTAAATTAACCAATAACGCCGCGGATCTGGTGCAGCTCCAGACCATATCCGCCGCCTTTGTACGGAACGAGCGCGGTTTCTTTGGAACCAACCGGGGCGATGATGACGTGTACCAGCTTGCTTCAGATCAGGGGCCCGGCGGCAGGGAGTATCCCTCCCTTGGCATCCGCCGCCGGGGCATAGATATTCCGGTACAGGGAAACAAAGTGGTAAAACCGGGGTACGAGTATGCCCTTACCGTTCCCGACAGCGGCGACATTGTGCTGCGTGAGCTTGGAAAGAAATCCGACAATGTCAGCACTGCGGTTTTCCTTCAGTTAGACTGATTTTTTTAAGGGGAGGCCGGAACGCCTCCCCTTTTTAGGGGAAATGTTTATGAAAAATTATTTTTTATTGCTGGCAGTCTCTGTAATAATATGCTCATGCATCGGCGGTCCCAAACCGCCAAAACCGCCAAAACCATTTACCGTAAAAATAATCAACAGCGCCAATTTCGATATTGAATTTATCGATGAAAAACGGCTTGTACCCCGCGGCAGTGAACGGGTTATCGAAATTGCTGAACCTCCAGAAGATATTAACGGCGGCTATAAAATATACTACCGCCTGCCGCTGCTGGATGAACTGTATCTTGCCGTACCGCGCAGGGAAAATGTAATTATCAGCCACAAACAGGATACGCCGGTGGAAATTAAAACCGCCGATTTTGTGCTGGAAGAAAGTTTTTTGATTATCCATAACAATTCTAAACAAACCATTACGCTTAACCTTGACTCAGGCGGAACGGTGTATGTTTTCCCAATAGCGGAATTCCAGCCGGGGCGAAAATGGCGTGGTTCACCTTACATAGAAGGCGGCGGGAAAGGGCTGTATGAAAATATTGCCAGCCGGGGAAATCATTTTTTGATAGAGACTGACCTGTACAAAAGGATTCCTTTCACCCTTGATACTAGTAAACCATCGTACATATACACCTATTCTTTCGACGGCTCCGCAGTTGCCCTTGTTGACGAGCGCCCCCTGCGCCGTATCGGTGAATCCTCATGGGCAAAAACCATAGCCGAAGCGGACGGCCTGATATGGCCCGCGCCGGGAACTGAACAAACCGGCTTCTTTGTCCCCGCGGCGCAGGGCTTGTTCCGCCATGACTACGATTCGGCGGGTTCAGGCGGCGCTCCGGTCTTTTCCGGGGAACGCTTTGAAATCGCCTATGCGGGCCGGGCCGGTAACGGCTTTATGCTGGCCGGTTACGCGAAAACGGGCGATCTCTACCGGCCCGTAGCGCGCATACAGGGCGAAGACGGCGCGGCGCGGGCGGAACTCGCGCCCTCCACGCGGATAGACCGTTACTCCGCGTATTATCTCGCCGCCGCTGAAAGCGGCGCTGAAACATGGCTTTTGGCCGGGGGCGCGGACAGCGGCATAAACCGCCCTGACGGCTACCGGCCATACCTCCGCCTTGTCCGGCGGGACAGCGGCGGCCTTGTCCCGGTCTGGGAACTGGGCGGGGATGAGTTTACCGCCCAGCCATCGGGGAAGCAATGCAGACCGGCAACCGCCGCCGCGTATGATCCCGCACACGGCCGCTGGCTTGTAGCGGGTAACACCCTGGAATGGGATGCCTACGGCAATTTCCTGAGCAATTCCTGGCTTGCCATTATCAGCGCCGCCGGAACCATTCAAAAAATTGACCTCTCGTTCAAGGGCATGACGATTAACAAAATCATCACCGGCCCGGACGGCGCGTATTACCTTGCCGGAGAGGAACGCAAGGGGAACGAAAGCCGCGCCTTCTGCGTCAAATACGCAAACAGCGGCGCTGAACTCTGGCGGCTTGCCGCGCAGCCGCCGCCCTATTCGTATTTTCAGGATGCCGTCCTTGACAGGGAACACCGGCGGCTCGTGCTGGCCGGAACCCTGCGGGCCGCTGACCCAAGCGGGCAGGGCGGCGTTCCCTTTACCCTGGGGCTGGACCCGGAAACTGGCGGCCTGCTTTGGCGCGAGGAACTCCCCGCCCTGAACGGAACGGCGGTGGTTACGGCCATAGCGCCCGCTCCGGATTACGGTTATGTCCTGGCCCTGGCGGGCATAGGGGATAACAATTCCACCCGGCCCTTTGGCATCGCCCGGATAAACAGCCGGGGAAAAATGATCATTACCAAAGAACAATGAAAAAGGAGAATACCGTTATGAAAAAGATAGTGTTGGTATGCGCGTGCATTTTTGCCGGAACCGCGATCCTCGCGGCAGAGGACCTGGACGGCCTTATCAAAAAAGCGGTGGACGGCCTTGCTTCCCACCTGACCGCGCCCGTTGAGGTAAGCGTGGAGGAACTGTTCCTTGAGGGAACCGCCAGCCCCAGCGCGTTTTCGCGCCACCTGACCAGCCGGATAAACGCCCACGCCCCGGCAAACCCCATGTTCATGGTGGTTGTCCCCACCCGGAGCCCATCCCTGCTCAGGACCGGAGGGCCGCAAAAATGCGTTATCAAGGGCGTCTTCCTCCAGGAGGGGGACCTGGTCAGAGTAACCCTACAGCTACAGCTGGTTGAGGAAAACAAGCACTCTATCATAGAAAGCAAGGATTTCAGCGTTCCTCTTGCGGAACTCCAGCGCCTTAATATCGCCCTGCTGCCGGATAACTTTAAAACCGTGGAAGAGATAAAGGAATGGGAGGAGATTTTTACTCCCCCGGTCCCGCCTCTTCCCGCCCCGTCCGCCAACACCCCCGTTTTCACTATCAAAGCCTGGCCCGATTCAGAAACCGCCACCTACATTGACGGCGATGCAATGAGCGTAACGCTCCTTGCAGACCGTGACTGTTACGTGAAAGTGTATCACATTGACGTGAACAGGCAAATGCAACTTATATTCCCGAACCGGTTAAACCGGGACAATTACCTTGCGGCGAATACAACGCGGGTCATCCCCGAATCTCCGGTGCAATTAACCCTGCACGAGCCTTTCGGCCAGGAAACGATCTATGTAGTCGCCTCCGGCGAGCAGTTCCAAAACCTTGAAGCGGAATTTGTCCAGATACGGGAGGCCAGCCGGGAAGCGGTACGGGGCGCGGGCCTGCAAATAAAACCCGGTTCCGCCCAGGCAGTGGGAACAACGGAAACCCGGTTTAATTACACGATCCTCCCCGCCACGTATGCCGACGCGGTGTTTCAATACCGGAAACCCGCGGACATGGCCGGCGCGGTACGGACCATGGAAAACGAAATCAGGCGGCAGGGCGGCACATTCACCGGCAACGAGCGGGAAGGGACGTTCAGCGCCAGCGGCATACAGGGCGGCTACCGGGTCAGCGGCAACACCCTCACCATGAGCATCAGGTATCTGGGCAATCAGGCCCCGCTTACCAGTGTGGCCGCTCCCGCCTACCGCTTCTCTTTTGACAAACCGGCGAACATCCGCCAGGCCGTGCAGACTGTGCGGACCGGGATAGAAAACAAAGGCGGCGCTTTTTCAGGCGATGAAAGCACCGGCAATTTCCGGGCCAGCGGCATCGCGGGCCAATACACCGTGGCCGACCGGGTGAACGTAACCATCTATGAAAAACCGGCCCTGATACCCAATTCCCTCATCGAAAAAGAAATAAAGAATTTTTTCAATGCAAGATAACACGGAGGCCCTCACATGAAAAAAAACGCGCCCGCCGCGCCATGCGCTTTCCTGGGTTTATTGCTCCTGGCCCTGGCCGCGCCCCTGTTTCCCCAGGGACATCCACGGGGCGCAATCCTTGACGAGGCCCGGTACAACAGCCTGCCCCGCAAGGCCGCGCAGATCAGCCGGGGCATTGACAGCCTTCCCCGGTCGGCAAGCCTCAAACAGTACGCCCCCAGCCCGGGGGATAGTACGGGACCTGCACCGCCTGGGCCGCCGCATACGCCGCCCGGACCATCGCCGAATCAGCGGCGCTGAACCGCCGCGACCGGCTGCATATCTCAGGCAGCGTCTTTTCCCCCGCCTTTATTTACCGGAGCATTTCCGATGATCCCCTGTGCCTGCGGGGAACCGCCATCTCCCGCGCCCTTGACGTGATGAAAAATCCCGGCGCTCCCCGGATGGCCGCTCTGGAACGCTCCGGTGATTTTACGGACAATCCTGTTGCCTCTACAGTATGATATGGGTATATTTTAAAAAAGGATCCCATCCTTAATGGCCGCTCTAAGGAGGGTCAATTCAACCGGGCCTTATGGCCGGTACGCACTCAATGGAGGGTGCAAAGGAGAATATTTATGAAAGGCGCTAGAAGCTACATGGATCTGGGTACCATAGTGGATCAAATTTTTGAGGCCGCCCAGAATTTCAGCGATGAATTCCATCGCAATTTTGATCCTTTCGATCCGCGGTGCGGGACCCGGTCTCGGGGGCCTTTTGATGAAAACGTCGATTATTACCCCAACTATTCCTATCCCCCTATGAACGTTTACATGGTCGCGGATCGAAGCATGATTTTTGAGTTCGCTCTTGCGGGGTTTGACGAAAAAGACATAAGCCTCTCGTTTCAGGGAGACTATATGGTCTTTTCCGCACGGATCGGGGAAGAATACGCGGGAACCGATCATCAGGAAGTTCCTTCAGAGGACACTATTCGATATTTCAAACGCCGTCTCAAGTTAAAGGACATTGAAAAACAAAAATACTATGTCCCCTTGGATAAATATGCCCAAGAAAAAGTTAAGGCAGTGTACAAAAACGGTATCCTCAAGGTGACCATCCCCCCTAAAGATGAACCGGATCAAAACGAGGGGATTAAAATTGAGATAATCAAAGACAAGGATTAGGAAAAGTCCCTGTTACGCGCAGCCCGCCTCTTTATTCTCATGGTACAATACCCTGTCGTTCTGCGGCGGGGTATTGTATAGTTGTTCCCTTTAAGAATACCTCCATGAGGTCCGCAGATTACACGGATTGTACCGGTTCTGGGTAACTGAAATCCGTGTAATCCGTGGGCCTTTTCGAGCATTCGCCTATTCCATGGCAGGAATCTGAAATTGAGCTTCAACCTTCTTAAGCGGATTGACTATATTCAAAAACCATAGGGTCAAAAGGATATGCAATGAAACGGAACTGTAGAGGGATGTTTCTGGCGGCGGCGGTACTGGCGCTGGAGGGATGCGCCATGACGGTCGGCCTGAAAGTTCAGCGGCTTCCCGCCATGAACGCCGCGGGGATTAAGCGTATTGCGGTTATGCCTTTTGAGACCAATGATAATTCCAGGCTGCAAAGGGAAACCGCCCGGTTTATCACCGTTGCGGCCGCATCGCGAATCCTGGAGGCCGGTTATTTCACCTTGGTTGATCCTGCTGAAGTCGAGCGGCTGCGGAAAAACGGTGAAAACCTTGAAAATTATGTGGATGCCCTTTTGACCGGACAAGTGATAACCCTGAATACCAAGGACAGAGATCGCCGGGAAAAGCGGGCCGGTTATAAAACCGGCGAAGAATATTACGTTACATACTACGATCGGGAAGCGGAACTGGTTTTCAGTTACAGCTTTAAACGCGCCCGGGACGGAACCCTAGTGGGGGCCGTTACCAAAGGGGGCGTAAACAAGGATTCTAATGAAAACCGGAACAATCTCAGATCAAAGTCGGATCTCTTACAGGTCATTGTTATCAGGGAGCTTAGGGAGCTTGCTCATGACGCGGCTCCCTACACGGTCAAAGAAACCCGTACATTGCTGCCTGAAAAATCAAAGGATCGCGTTTTGCAGGCTCAGATGAAAGAGGCGTATAAAACAGTGAAAAACGGCAGCTACAGGACCGCGCTCAAGGCACATCTATGAGGAGCGGAAGAACTTTGCCGCGGCCTATAATGCTTCTATTTTGTACGAAGTTATAGGCGGCCTGAACAGTGCAATAGGGCTGATGCAGGAACTGTGATATGAATCCGGTAATCCTAGATCCCGGGAGGAACTTGACAGACTGAAAAAAGCCGCCCGGAATAAGAAAACCCTCACTGAAGTATACAATACAAATTAGCCGCCCATCCCTCTTCGGGGCCGAAAGGGGTAGGGGTATTTACTCTAACGGCGTATCAGGATATACTGTGATTCACATGGATACCACAACCGGCGCCGCCGCTGCCTTCACTCATTTTAGATTAAAAGATTTTGAAGGGCCTCTGGATCTTTTGCTCTTTTTAATCAAGAAGAACGAGCTTAATATCTACGATATTCCGGTGGCGCACATTACCGAACAATACCTCCAGTACCTAAGGGCCGCCGCGGAGCTTAATTTGGAGGATATGACCGAATTTCATGTTATGGCCGCTACTCTGTTATACATCAAGTCCCGAATGCTCCTGCCCATAGAAATAGCTTTGGAAGACGACGCGGAAGACCCGAGGCAGGAATTGGTGGAAAAACTCATTGAATATCAGAAATTCAAGAAACTCTCGGAATTAATGGAAGAAAAAGAACGGGAAGCCGAATGGTTTATCGAGCGGAAGAAGATGCAGCGGCTGCTCCCCTTTGCGGAAGAGGAACTGTTGGAACAGCCTGATGTCCGGGACCTCCTTAAAACCTTTTCGTCCCTCATGTCCGGCCTTTCGCAGGAGCGGATCATCGATCTCTATGAAGAAGTGTCGGTAAACGAAAAGATCGCCCTGATCACCGAGTTCTTGGATACCAAGGGGGAATGTACCTTTTCGGACCTGCTGATACGAAAGGGATCCCTCATTGAGATAGTCTGCACCTTCCTGGCGATTTTGGAAGCCGTCAAAATCAGAATGATCGTGATAGTGCAGAACCGGCTATTCGGAGAGATAGAGATTCGGCCTCAATCTCATGCTCAGGAGCGCCAGGTAGAGAATGGAAGCGACCTTGATGAAAGAGACCGCGCTGATTGAGGCGATTCTGTACTTGGAAACAGAACCTCTGGACGAATCCGGGCTTGCCCGCATTGCCGGGCTTTCCAGGGAAACAGTACAGACCGCTTTGGAAGCCTTGAAAACCCGGTATGAACAGGAAGAGTCCGGGGTGGAATTATCCCGGATAGGCGGCGGGATAATTGTCTCCCCTAAAAAGGAATATTGGGAGACTCTCAAAGAGCGCTACGGTAAAAAGAATGAGGCCCGGCTCTCCAGGGCGGCTATGGAGACCCTTTCGATTATCGCCTATTCCCAGCCCATCACCAGGAGCGAAATAGAGTCGATCCGGGGGGTTCAGGCGGATACGATGATCCGTCTCCTTTTGGACAAAGAGCTGATCCGGGAAACCGGTAAGAAAGACATACCGGGAAAGCCCGTTCAGTTCGGAACCACCAAGGAATTTTTAAAACTGTTTCGCTTGGAGAGTATTGCGGATCTGCCGAAACTCAATGAACGTGAGGCGGAACGGTTTGAAATTGAGGGGCAGAGTTGAAAGCGCATGAATAAAGATGATAAAACTCTCAGATTACAGGTATATTTAGCCCATGCCGGCGTAGGGTCCCGGAGGTCCGCGGAAACCCTGATCACCGCGGGCAGGGTTTCGGTAAACGGGCGGATAGTCTCGGTTTTGGGAGAGAAGGTGTTTCCGGGGGATCGGGTCTGCCTTGACGGGGTTTTGATACAAACCGAAAGCCGCCGGCGGTATCTGGCGCTCCATAAACCGCCTGAGTATATATGCAGTTCCGCAGACCCGCAGGGACGTCCCCTGGCGCTGGGCCTGCTGCCGCGGGACATCAAGGAACGGCTCTACAGCGTGGGCCGCCTGGATTATCAATCATCAGGGCTTATCATTTTTACCAATGACGGAGATTTTGCTGCCGCGGTAAGCCACCCTTCCGCGGGCATAGAAAAAGAATATATCCTGGAAACTTCCGGCATTATCCCCGATGCGGTACCGGAAGCTTTTACCGGGGGGATTCTCCTTGAGGGAATCCGGTATCAGGCGCTGGGGATTGAGCGGCTGGGAAGAAAATCCCTGCGGATCGTATTGATTGAAGGGAAAAACCGGGAAATCCGGCGGGTTTTTTCCCATTTTCACCTGCATCCGGTCAAACTCTGCCGCATACGGATCGGGCCGGTGCTGCTGGGAGACCTCAAGGCAGGGGAATCAAGATCCCTCACCAATAGGGAATTGTCTGATTTACCCGGGGCGCATAAGGAGGAGGATATATGATAATCGCCATTGACGGACCTGCAGGGTCGGGGAAAAGTACCGTCGCCCGGCTGTTGGCCGAAAGGCTTCATGTTACCTACATCAATTCCGGTAATCTGTACCGGGCGCTCAGCCTGGGGTGCCTGCGGAATAATATCGCCTGGACCGATCAGGAAGCTGTTTTGGAATATGCGAAAAACGCGGGCATTGCCTATCGGAACGGGGAAGTGTATCTGGACGGAGAGAACGTTGAGGGCCTCCTCCGTACCGACGAGATTGACCGGTATACGCCGCCGCTGTCGGCGATCGTGCCGGTCCGCCATGTGGTCAACGGCCTGATCCGGAAGATCGCCGAAGACCTTGATGCGGTGGTGGAGGGACGGGACATGACCACCGCGGTCTTTCCCCGGGCCGAGTACCGGTTTTATCTGGACGCCTCGGTGGAAGAGCGGGCCAAGCGCCGGCATGAACAGGGAGTGTCGAATCTCGGCTTTGAGGAAATCCGGCGGGCCATTGAGCGGCGGGATGCTATTGACAAAAATAAAGCTGAAGGAAGCCTAAAAATTGCTTCGGGAGTCCTTGTTTTCGATACATCGCTCTTGACCATTGAACAAGTTTATGCCACATTAATAGAAAATATCACCAAAGAACGTATATTACCTAAAAAGAATATTACAGAAGGATCAATCATGGCCGAGATGGAAGTGGAAATGGATGAATCAAAAAACTCCGCGGATAACATCCAGACACAATTACAGGAAGAGTATCTTAAATCCCTTGAACAGTTAGAGGAAGGGCAGATCGTCGAAGGTACCGTCATCCAGGTTACGCCGGATCAGGTTTTTATCGACGTAGGCTACAAATCAGAGGGAAAGATTCCGATTGCGGAGTTTACGGAGATCCCCCAAGTAGGGGATGTAGCGTCGGTTATTCTCATTACCAAAGAGAATAAACACGGGGAAGTGATAGTTTCAAAGCAGAAAGCGGATATCAAGCTGTTTTGGAAAAATCTCAGGCAGGCCTTTCAGGAACATACTCCGGTGGAGGGCATTATCGAAAGTCTGGTGAAGGGCGGCTATGATTTCAACCTTGGCATGGACGTTCACGCGTTCCTCCCTATCAGCCAGTCTGATTCCCAGAAGGTGGATAAGCCGGAAAAACTCCTGGGGCTCAAGACGCCGGTGTATGTGGAACGGCTCTATTCGGACGGCAAAGTCAACATTGTGGTAAACCGCCGCAAATGGCTCGATGAAGAGGTGGAGCAGAAGCGGAACGATTTCTTTGAAAATACCCCTATCGGCGCGGATATTACCGGTACGGTGAAGA
>JAITHW010000061.1 GCA_031279815.1 Treponema sp.
CCCCCCGGGCGCTCATTTCCCCCCGGGGATCAATTCCAGAATCTCCCGAATCGGCATACAGCAGGGGTCCGCTTCCAGGGAGCGTTCATGTTTCAAGATAAGTTCCGCAGCCTTCATCATCGCGGGGTAAGACGCCCGCAGCAGATGGTTGGCGTAAATAATGATGCGCGCGCCCCAGGCGGCAAGCTCTTGTTCTGTCCAGTGGTTATACGTGGTGGGAACCAGCACCAGGGGAATATGCGGGTTGTCCCCGCGGAAGGCCTCGCAAAATTCTTTAACGTCCAGCCCGGATTTTTCTTTGCTGTGAATCATAATCCCGTCGGCCCCTGCCTTTACATAGGCTCTTGCCCGCTCCAAGGCGTCCCGCACCGGGCCGCCTGCAATAAGGCTTTCCAGCCGGGCGATGATCATAAACTCCCCGGTTATCTGCGCCCGTTTTCCCGCGCTTATCTTTTCGCAGAACTCGGGGATCTCCGCCAGTTCCTGAGCCACTTCGGTTCCGAAAAGGGAATTCTTTTTCAGCCCCGCCTTATCCTCGATAATGACCGCGGAAACGCCGTTCCGTTCCAATGTACGCACGGTAAACACGAAATGCTCCGGTTTGCCGCCGGTGTCCCCGTCAAAGATAATGGGTTTTGAGGTACATTCAAGAATATCGGTTAATCCGTGCAGCCGGGTGGTGAGGTCAACCGCCTCAATATCGGGTTTTCCCTTGCTGACCGAGTCGGTGAGGCTCGACGCCCACATCCCGTCGAACCTGCGGATTTCCGGGTCCCCGGGGATTTCCAGATGCTCGACAATCAAACTCGAAAGTCCTGAATGAGCTTCCAGGATCCTGATGACCGGCTTTACCTCAAGAAGCCGCCGCAGGGTTTTCAGCCTGATATCCGGGGTAGTGCCGATAGAGACCCGGGCCTGGTGCATTGAGGAAGAATTAACCCCTTGGGTGTAGGGAATCTCCACCACTTCGCCGCCCTGCTCCGCCATAACCGCGTAGACCTCTTCTCTGACTTTGCGTAAAGGCCCGCTTTTCCAGTCGTCCCCGTGAATGATAATATCAGGGCGGTAGGTTTTCAGATTCGGCGCATAACTCCACTCTTCCTGGGGGACAACCCGGGAAACGCCCTTCAAGTTTTCCACCACCGCTTTGCGCTGTTCATAGGTGAGGTAGGGAAGCCGCTTATGCGCGGCAACCGCGGAATCAGTCAACAGGCCGACCCACAGCTCCCCCAGCTTCGCGCCTTCCTTGACGATGTTGATAATCCCCGGATGAATGATATCCCCGGTCATGCCTACATACACAGTTTTCATGTTTTTCTCCATTTTTTCTCTATAAAATAGTTGTTCGCCAGTATTTGTTCCCTTTACCCGCCGCTCATAAGCCCGCCCGGAGGCCGACTGTTTCCCTCAAAGCCCGGTTAATTCGCTTCTGAGACGAACCGGTTCTATTCGGAGCTGAACTGGTTTAGTTCAGATATGAACCCGTTCTGTTCGTATACGAACTGGTTCCATTCAGAACTGAACTTATTCTTTTATGAACAGAATTTGTTCAGTTCATAGCCGAACTAGTTCTGTTAGTATCAGAACTAGTTTTGTTCAGAACAGAACCGGTTTAGTTCATAACCGAACCCGTCCTATTCAGAGCTGAACCGAAGGGCGGGCGTTCCGCAACGGTATATCCTAATAATGATGGCCGAAGCCTATGAAAAGCTCGTCCCACAGGGGAAGGTTCCTGGTTTCCAGGAATTTGTTCAGGTTATATCCCACGCTGGCCCGCAGATAGACGCTCCGCATAAACGCAGGAAACACCACAAGCTCAAGCCCGATGCCGGTCAGCATCCCTTTCGGCGAAAAGGGAATAAACGGAATAAACGAAGCGTCATTCTCTTCAACCTCGCCTGCGTCCCCCCAGGCGGCTTTACTGCCCCGCACTAAAGCCGTATCTATGAAAGGGCTTATGTGCAGATCAAAGTCAAGCAAACGGATTAGTTTTTTATCTTGCAGCCATTCATGCAGTTTCCCCGTATACAGCCATTCGGAGGGAACAAAATGCAATACCCGGAGGGGAAAATCCAGGTTCAGCGCAAACATAAACCCCCCATGTTTCACAATAACGGAGCTATCCACTATTCCCCTCAGATTATTGCCGATTTGAGTATGATCGGGATACTGGGGAGCGGCAAAAGCCTCGTCAAAAAACCACTGCCTGAATTGGAATCTGCCGGAGACGCCCAAAAATTCCGCAAGGATCCTATGCCAGGTTACGGAAATGCCGTAATCGTTTTCCCAGCCCTCTCTATACCAATTATAGGTGTTGATATTACCGAGCGAAGCTTCCAAGCCGTTGCGGTAATTGCCGATCCAATTTACCTGCCCGAATCCCAAGCTGTGACTCAAGGTTATACTCGGGCCTTTTCTCCAAAAATCAATGCCCTCTCCGGCGCGGTAGCTCAGGTTTCCCGATACTTCAGGGGTATAGGCCAGTTCCCCGAACCGGGACACTTTAAGCCCCAGGGGGATTTCCCAGGACCCATAGGGTTTGCTGGACATATAAAAAGGGGCGGCGTTTCCATATTCCGCCTGGTATCGCGCGGGATTTTCTTCATTCAGAATAGAGCTTTGATCAAAACCAACAGTAAGTTTCGTTGTTTTAATTGGAAACTCTACGGAAAGACCGGTTGTATTTTTATATGAAAGAAACCCTTCCGCGGCGGCGAGGGTATACGAAAACAGATGATCAAAGTTGAGATTCCATTTCAAGCCGAAAGCCTCAAAGGGAGTATCTGAATCTATTTCAAATTTAAAGACATCCTGGGGCGGACCGATCTGGGAATCCCCTTCTTTATGTATATAGCCGAGATCAATGCGGAGAGGATTCATGGTGCCGAGAAAATTATAATCCCTTGTTTTCAGGATCAACTGCCAGCCGCTGTTGGAATCATACCTTGGATCCGGAACGATTATGGCGTTCCACGTATCAACTACTTTTACCAAGAGGTATACCGGCACCCGCCCGTCTGCTTCCGGGCCTCCCCGGGTATGCTCGATTTCCGCCGCGTCTAAAACCCGCTGGTTAATAAGAAGCTGGGTTTTATTTTTAATATACCCATCCAGCGCGGCTTCGCCTTCAAGCTGCTCTCCTTTTTTAAACTCCCCATGATACATCAGCGCAAAGGGACGGCTGCGGCCCTGTATTTCAAAGGCAATATCTTTTATATAGAAGATTGTTGCGGAATCCGCGGATTCCGGGGCCTCTGTTCCTGTAGGGTTTTCAATACCGGGGGTTTGTGCTTGACCGGACCGGTTTTGTTCCGGTTCCGCGTCCATGCCCGGGGAACCGCGGGAACCTTCTTCCTGTCCGGACAGAAAACCCTGCAAAAAGACCAGGAAACATAACACGGGGATATGCCGGAAACGCCTGTTTTTCACATTCACTTAGGATACGCCTCCAATGACGCGGGCCAAAAGCCCTGGATCGACCTGTTCCCCGCAAACCATTACCGCGCCGGTTTGGGCGGGCACTACAAAATTGAGTTTTCCGGCTTTCTTTTTCTTATCTCCCTGAATCGCCTTCATAAATACCCGCGGGTCTCCCATCAGCGGGTGCGGGGCCGCGGTTTCATACCCGAAGGCGCGGAGCAGCTCGGCCAGCGCGTCTCCCCGCTCTTTCGGGGTGATGCCCAGGCCGCGTCCCAACCCGCAGGCGCGGGCCATGCCCCAGGCAACCGCTTCGCCGTGGGATATCCGTCCTAATCCCGCGGAAGACTCCAGGGCATGGCCAAAGGTATGGCCCAGATTAAGCAGGGCCCGCTCCCCGCCGGTTTCTTGAGGGTCCGACTCAACAATGCGTCCCTTGATCCCCACGGAACGGGCGATACACGCAACGAGGGGTTCCAGGCTGCCTTGCAATACCCTGGGGGATATAGGGAGGTCTTGGAGAAGAGGTTTCAGCGATGCAAGAAGCGCAAGGAATGCGCCCCCTTCATCGGCGTTATCCAAAACCGCGGTTTTGATGAGTTCAGCCATACCGGATTTCCATTCCCGGCCCGGCAGACTCGAAAGAGCGGCAATAGGCATATAGATGAGCGGCGCGGGGTAGAAGGTTCCGGCAAGATTTTTCATACCGAACAGGTCGAACCCTGTTTTGCCTCCCAGCGCGGCATCCGCCATACCGAGAAGGCTGGTCGATACCAGGCAAAGCTTGGCCCCGCGCATATAAATTGACGCGGCAAAGGCGGTCATATCGCTTACGACGCCGCCGCCGATTCCTATAAAGAGACCGTCCCGGGCCAAGCCCGCGTCTTTGCCCGTCCGCAGGACAGCCTCAATGGAAGCCCAGTTCTTGGATGTTTCCCCCGGCTGTAGGATACAGAGAGGCGCCGGGTGATCCCCCAGGATACGCCGGGCAATAGGGGCCGTATGCGTATCGCATACCAGAACGGCCTTTGAAGCGCCCTTCCCGGCTGAGTCCATAATATCGCCGATAGAGGGCGTATCGCCCTGAATATGGACACATGATACCGCGCCGCCAAAGGTAAAGGTAAAGTCTCGGTTCATCACACTACCGCCTTGGGTCTAAATTATTAAAGAACAAAAAATCTCCGCAAGATATTCCGTAAAAAGCGCTCCGGCACATACATTAAGGATGAAACACGCCCTATACATGCCGAAATCTCTGTATTATCTGAACAATATAGCACAAAAAACAAGTAATATCAATGAAACTGTCCGTACTTACACATATAGGACATAACGGCCCTGGGAATGGATAGTCCCAGCTTGGCGGAAAACTCCGCCGGGGTCAAGAAGTTAAGGGACTCATGAAAAGATAACAGAGAATAATTTTATATTTTGAGAAAGAATTATCTTTGTATAAAATTTACCGGGAGTCCCGTACACTTGGCGTATTTTTCATTGCCGGCAATAAATGAGATTATTGATACCAACCGCCTGAATAATGGCCGGCAGCTTTATCCGCAGTATCCTCTGTTGGAATCCCGGCAGTACCACTACCGGACAAGGCGGCCATACTTGGCATATCCGGGTATCCAAGGTTTTCAGGCGCCCTATTCCTATTAGGAATGACATGAATATAACAAATGAATACGAAATCGAGGGCGTTTTTATACTTCTTTGCGTGTATTCGTGCCGTTCGAGGTTTAACAAGCGAATGCATCGAGTTCGCGCTATTTTAGAAAATTATGTTCCTGTAAATAAGGCTTTATGACCTTGAAGTAGTTATCCGCCATAATTTCATATCCCCGTGCGTCAGGATGAATGTCGTCGGACATATACTGTCCCCATACGCCGCTCCAAATGTCCTCAATGAGCTCAACATGAGGTGAAGAGGCCAATGAACGGAACATTTCATCATAGTACGCGATAATGCCGGTTTGCAGAACCAAGGGAATGTCTGCCCTATTCATCATATCCTGCGCCACCGCGTCGGTATAAAATTTTGCTATATAGATTTTTCGTGTGCCCTTGGCCAGGGAATCTATCATGCTTTGCAGATTCTTCCGGGTTGTCTGTAGTGAAACGAACTGAAACAAGTCGTTCGCCCCCAGTTCAATGATTACCACTTGAGGGTTTTCTGAAAGTACATCCCGGACAATACGATTTAAAGCCGTTACAGTAGTATCCCCGCTTACTCCGGCGTTGATAACCGGTATAGTCACTTTATTCTGTAAATACGCCGGATAGGAGTTTGTTTTATCCTCTTCTCCGGGAACGGTTGCGCCGAAACCCGCAGTAAGACTATTTCCAAAACAGACGAGCTTGGCGGTTTCGTTACCGGTAGCGGCGGCGCTTCCGGTTTCATTATTACATCCGATAAGGCCGAACCCGGCCATCAGGCCCAGCACGATACACTCTAAAGAATAGGTATTTTTTTTCATAAATACATTACAACAAACAGTTTTATTTGCGTTAAAAACGCAGCCGCCTGCCTGCGCTCCGCGCAGGCAGGCATGATAGTACGCATCCGCAGGCTTTAGCGGCCTACTTCCCGTTTCAGATCCGCCGCCTTATCGGTTTTTTCCCAGGGGAATCCCTTACGCCCGAAATGACCGTAGGCGGCAGTTTGCCGGTAAATGGGGCGCCGGAGATCGAGGGTCCGAATGATCCCCGAAGGAGTCAAATCGAAAACCTTTGGTACCGCTTCTTCTATCCGCTGCTCAGGCGCCGAAGCGGTACCAAAGGTATCGACCATGATAGAGACTGGGAAGGGCACGCCGATGGCGTATGCCAGCTCAACCTCGCAGCGTTCCGCTAATTGTGCGGCGACGATGTTCTTCGCCACATACCGGGCGGCATACGCGGCGGAACGGTCTACCTTGGTGGGGTCCTTGCCGGAAAAAGCCCCTCCGCCGTGACGCCCCATACCGCCGTAGGTGTCAACGATGATCTTTCGGCCCGTAAGACCCGTATCCCCAAAGGGCCCCCCCACCACAAAGCGCCCGGTTGGATTAACGAAGTACTTGGTACGATCCCCTAAAAGTCCTGTAGGTTCCAGAATAGGTTTAATGATGCGTTCGATGATCGTTTCTTTAATTTCATTATAAGAAACACCTTCATCGTGCTGGTGGGACAGCACCACCGCATCAATTCCTATGGGCTTATGTCCTTCATACAAAACCGTTACCTGGGTTTTTGCGTCGGGCCTGAGCCACCTGATCGTCTTGTTTTTTCGCAGTTCCGTAGCCCGTATCAAAATCTTGTGAGCCAGGGTAATGGGCAAAGGCATAAGCTCCTCCGTTTCGTTACAAGCGAAGCCGAACATCATGCCCTGATCTCCTGCGCCCTGCTGTCCCTTATATTCATCAAGGCCAACTCCGGAAACCCCCTGACTGATGTCCGGGGACTGACTGTGGATCATATCCAAAACCGCCATAGACTGATAGTCCAAACCATAGGCGGGGTCCGTATACCCTACTTCTTTGGCTACATCCCTTACAATGCTTTGAAAATCCACAAAGGTTTGCGTGGTTATTTCCCCTCCTATTAGTACCAGAGAGGTAGATGCGAAAGTCTCACAGGCAACCCGGCTTTGGGGATCGTCATTTAAACATGCGTCCAAGATGGCGTCAGAAATTTGATCGCAGAGTTTGTCGGGATGTCCCTCTCCGACAGATTCGGAAGTAAAAAAAAATCTCCGCTGTTCCATTGCGTATAATATCTCCTTAAATTAAAACCGCATAATACTTCTTTCTATAATAATTAATCTATAGTAAGTCTCTAAAGAAAATCAATAGGCGAGCACCGAAACACCGGATAAACTCATAAAATAAAAAAACAAAGCCACAACCGCGCAAGAATGAACGCGGCGACTCACCTAGCCGAATAGAGGCCAAGCCCGCCGTAGGCGGACGCAGCGTAA
>JAITHW010000025.1 GCA_031279815.1 Treponema sp.
TTCTTCGTGCGGTATTTTTCCGGTCACACCGTAACCGGGTGGGCGAGTATGATATGTTCCCTCTGGGGAATAGGCGGCCTCATTCTTTTCTGTATCGGCGTAACCGGGGAATACATCGGAAAAATATACCTTGAGGCAAAACAGCGGCCCCGGTATCACATAGAGAAAGTTTTGTAAGGCAACAGGAGGAACACATGGAATCCAATGAAACGCCGGAACTGTTTGTAACGCGAATATACGAATCCAAGAAATTACGCGCACTGCTCACAGCGCTTTTAATTGCCGGGGCGCTGCTGTGCGTCATACCGCTGCTTCCGCCGGTACAGAACGCGATCTTTTCATTTGTCGACGCGCGCATTTCCCGCCGGGGCGCCGGCGGCGCTTTTTCGGACCGCTTGTCGTCATTACTGTCTTTGCCGTTTGCGGGTTTTATTGTATGCGTTTTTTTTCTGTGCTGCGCTTTTTCAAAAAGAATAGCCGCCTTTCTGGAAGAAGCCGGAAATGAAAAAAAGATCATAACAGCGGCAACAGGGATAACGGTTTTATTGCTGGTTTTTATCGCCGTTTTTTCCTACCGGCATGGCCGGCAATGGCTTGACAGCGATCATTCGTCAGAAATGATTTTGGGAAAAATGCTCGCGGAAGAAAACGTTTTGGCGAGCAGAAACTGGCACTATTCAACCGAACTGCGCCTGATATATCAAACCATATTCACCATGCCTCTTTTCAAGCTGCTTGGCGGTCTGGGGAACTGGGCTTTAATCCGGGCCATTAATATATTTCTAAATAACGCGGTACTGATTGCCTCCTATGTTTTTATGATGAAACAGCTTGGAATTCAAAACAAATGGACAGCCCTTGGCAGCCTTTTGTTGTTATTGCCTGTCTCAAAGGGGTATTGGGGCATCGTAACTTTTGGCGGCTATTATATTTTCTTTATAGCCCAGCTTTTTTGCTGCCTCGGCCTATTCTTCCGGCTTGCCAATAAGTCTGAAACAACGCGAAACCAGTCATTTACGGTTGATTTTTTCATGTTCTCGGCTTTAACGCTGGCCCTTGGCATTCAGGGCATCCGCTCCCTGTTGAGCGTGTATATCCCGCTGCTTTTAACCTGTCTCTGGCCCTGGGTATGCGGGAAAAAGCCGGAACAAAAGACGCCCCTATTTCTGGGCCTTTACGGTTTTGTAATCTGCTGCACTGGATTTGCGGTCAATTATCTTTTGCATTTCAGGTACAGTTTTCATTCGTTTGATAATACGAACTTTGAAAATCTGCAAACCGCTATTATGCAAAAAACCGGCCAATGTCTTGCGTACTTCCCGAAGTTTTTTGGCTATTTTGAAGGAGAAAGACTGCTGTCCGCACGGGGATTATTCGGCGCCGCGGCGCTTGCGGCATCGGCACTGCTGTTCCCAGCCCTGAAGTTTTTCGGAAACGCGAAACAACGGAACTCCCTGTACGGAAAAGATGCAAACGCGCAATTTATTTTTGATTTTTTCGTTTGCGCCGCGGCCTTCAATATTTTTATTTTCATCATTACTGAAGGGGAAGTATCAAGCAGGTATTATATACCCTTTATGGTACTGTATGTCCCGGCAGTTTCGATTATTTTTGAGAAAGTGGAAAACAATTATAAGCCCCTGAAACGGATTGTGATCATTTCTTCACTGGTTTTGTTTTTTTCCGGGCAGGCGTTTTTGAATTTCCAGAGTCTTGCAGGAGAGGATTCAAACAAACAAAGAAACGGCTATATACAATACCTGCTGGATAAGCGCCTTGATTATTGTTTTGCCACATTCTGGAACGCCAGTGTGACAACCGAATTGTGCGACGGCGCCATTGAACTGGCAGGGCTGGAACCGGATGGATTACATCCCGGCAGAAATGAATTCCGCATACTGAAATGGCTGAATCCAGAGCAATTTTTTAATCCCTCGTATCATTCAGGCGGATCGTTTCTGCTCCTCTCCCGCGCCGAATGGGACCTGGCGCGGGAGACGGGAAGGCCCTTTACCCAGAAACGGCCTGACTATGAGGACGATAATTTTATCGTTATCAGATACCCTTCCGCTGAAATGATACACCGGGAAGTTCTGGATGATTAATGATTATCGATAGAATATTTTTAAAATTTATTCTGGTGGGCCTTGTCAACACCCTGTTCGGCTCGCTCATCATGTTTTTGCTGTATAATATCGCCGGATGCGGCTACTGGTTTTCCTCGGCCGCAAACTACATTGCCGGAAGCGTTTTGAGTTTTTTCCTGAATAAATATTTTACGTTTAATGTAAAAAAATGGTCGTTTTCCATGATACTGGCTTTCGCGCTGACAGTAGCCGTTTCGTACTTTGCGGCCTATAAAGCGGCAAAAATGATCCTATTTGCTTTGCTGCGTGATCATCCGCAAAAAATCAGGGACAACGCCGCCCTGTTCGCCGGGATGTGTTTCTTTACGGGGTTGAATTATGTGGGTCAAAGATTTATAGTGTTCCCCGGGAAGCGCCGAAGGAGCAATGATCACGTCCCAAAGGATCCCTGATACCAATTATTCTCCCCCCAATCGGCCCGGTAAAAAACCGCCGGCGGCGTGAACAGGGCATTTTGGTGTACCCGGCGTGCGGTACTGAAAGGCGGATAACAAATTCGCGATGCCTCGCCTATTACCTGAAACCGGAGGCTTTCTTGATCTAAATGCTGAAGGCCGCTAAAGTATAGGATATGCTATTTAAGCGATAACCGGCTGTGTACCAGGCGGGAATGATTTGAAGCGATGGATTAACTGTATGAGCATCAAAAGTAATAAAACGGCATGGATAAACGGCGTTCTTGCCACAATGGATCCCGGCATTACCGATAACGACTACGGCCTTTTGCGGAACAAAGCTATTATTACCGAAGGCGGCATTATCACGGCTATAGTTCCCAATAATGATCGGGAGGTCGGTACCTGTAAAATACGCATTGATTGTAAGGGCGCTCTGGCAACCCCGGGGTTTATCGACTGCCATACCCATCTTGTGTATGCGGGAAACAGGGCGTGTGAATGGGAATTGCGGCTTAAAGGGGCAAGTTACAGGGAAATTGCCGAATCAGGCGGCGGCATTCAGACTACGGTACAGGCGACCCGGGCGGCTTCCTTTGAAGATCTGTACACACTGGCGGAAAAACGGCTTGCGGCAATGCAGTCCGAGGGGGTTACCACAGTGGAAATAAAATCGGGATACGGTCTTGAGAAATCCGCGGAACGCAAAATCCTTGAGGTAATCCGCTCGTTGAAAGCAAAAGGCACTATAGACATTGCTCCGGCCTTTCTTGCCGCGCATAGCGTTCCCCCGGAATATATAGGCCGCGCGGACGCGTATATGAACCTTATCTGTAGGGAAATGATACCGGAATTCTGGGGAGACGGCCTGTTTGAAGCCGCGGACATTTTTGTGGAATCCATCGCCTTTAATCTGGAACAGGCTGAAAAGATGTACCGGACCTGCGCGGCTTTCGGTATACCGGTAAAAGCGCACAACGAACAGATATCCAATATAGGGGGAAGCGCGCTTCTTGCCCGCTATAAGGGCCGTTCAACCGATCACATCGAGCGGATCGACGAAGCGGGGGTCAAAGCCCTTGCGGAAGCAGGTACAGTGGGGGTTCTCCTTCCGGGGGCTTTCTATTTTCTGCGGGATACCCGGCCGCCGCCTGTGGCCCTGCTTCGCCGCTACAAGGTGCCTATGGCCGTTGCCACCGACTACAACCCCGGCACCAGCCCTTTCACGTCAATCCGGCAGGCATTGAATATGGCCTCTACATTTTTCGGACTTACCCCCGCGGAAGCCCTTGCCGGCGTTACCCGGCATGCGGCAAAAGCTCTGGGAAGGGAGCATACCCACGGCATCTTGCGTCCGGGCTTCCACGCAAACTTTGCCCTGTGGAATGTCAAAGATCCCGTTGAAATTTTCTATGAATTGGGTCCAAATCCCCTTCAGTTCATAGTGTTTGAAGGGGATATTCATCCCTCCTAAAACACTACGGCGCCGATGGTACCGAAAATTAAGAGAGGAATATTGTAGTGAATAAAAGTCGGTACGCAGGTGTCCCAAATATGATTATGCTGGCCGTCGGCGTTGAGACCTGAAGTCGGTCCCAGGGTCGAGTCCGATGCGGGGGAACCGGCATCGCCCAAAGCGCCCGCAACGCCTACAAGAATCGCCGTTGCGGGGACACTGAACCCAAGCTGGATACAGAGGGGCACATAGATAGCCGCCACAATAGGAATCGTGCCGAAAGACGACCCGATACCCATGGTGATGATAAGCCCGATGAGGAGCATCATCACGGCCGCGATTATTTTATTGCCTCCGACCATAGCGGCCGAAGCCTGAACAATCGCGTCTACACCGCCGGATTCGCGGATAACATTGGCATAACCTGATGCTACAAGCATCACAAAGGCAATAAAGCCCATCAACTGAATACCGCCCGATATGGTGGAATCAATGGCTTTGAAAGGAATTGCGCCGAAGGCGGTCATAATCCCAATACCCACAAGCGCGCCCAAAGGGAGGGAACCTGTGAGCAGTTGTATCACAAAGGCGCTTACCGCGCCGGCGGCCGCGCCGAGGTGTTTCCTGGTGAAGGCGCCGGAAACATAAGCGCTCGAATCCGTGTCCCCCGCCAGGAGGGATTTGTTTTCGTAGTTTCTGGGCCGCCGGTAGGAAAAAAAAACCGCGATGAGGAATCCGAGCGCCATGCCCGCTCCGGGAATCAGCATATAGGACCATATCTTTGACTTATCGGCCCCGGTCATCCCGTTGGCCGCAAGACTGTCGGCAATGATGCCGTGGAAAATAAGACCGAACCCGGCAGGAAGCATGATGTAGGGGGCTTTAAGCCCAAAGGTCAACGCGCAGGCCGCGCCCCGTCGGTCAAGCCGCATGGCATTCATCATAGAGAGGAGAGGCGGAATAAGGATGGGAATAAAAGCTATATGAACGGGGATTATGTTCTGGGAACAGCTCGATACCAGCGCAAGAACAATAAGAAACACCATGCCTTTCTTGCCCACAAGTTTCTGTATCCCCTTGGCCAGCATTGCCGCAAGCCCGGTCTCGGCAATTCCTACCGCAAGGGCGCCCAGGAGAACATAGCTCAACGAGGTCTCCGCCTGGCCGCCCATCCCGCTTATAACCAGACCCATGGTCTCTCCAAAGCCGAAGCCAGCGAGAAGACCCGCGGTTACCGCGGAAATCAAAATCGCAAGAAGTATGTTTACCTTGACGAGGCAAAGCACACTCATCAGAAGAACGGAAATTAATACCGGGTTTGTTAACATAATAGACCTCCTTTAAGGTAAGGCGTAATCTGACATTCGATTACGGCAACACCCGATTCGCGTTGCCGCCATACCTTTTATCCGCTATTCTTCACGCTCCGTTCCGGTGGGAAGTATTGATGGAGAGAGCGCGTCTTTGAAGATACCCTCTTCGATGAGCTTTGCCGCTGCCTCAATGTCCGGCGCGAAAAAACGGTCGCACGTATAGTTTGGTACAACCTCACGGAGCATCAGGCAGTACTTTTCAAGGCGCGGCGTTGTTTTAAGCCCTTTTTTAAATTCAACCGCCTGAACCGCGGCGAGAAACTCTACCGCAAGAATGTCTCTGAGGTTCTCCGCCATCTCCCAGAGCCGCCGCCCCGCGTTCGGCGCCATGGAAACCACATCCTCCTGATTAGCCGAAGTCGGCAGGCTATCCACCGAAGAGGGGAAACACAGGGTCTTATTCTGGCTTGCCAGCGCCGCGGCGGTTACGTGAGCGATCATAAAACCCGAATTCACGCCGGCGTTTTCCACAAGAAAAGGAGGGAGCCGCGCCATATAGGGGTCAACCATAGCGGCTATGCGGCGCTCCGACATGGATCCGGCCTCCGCCAAAGCCAGCGCAAGATTATCCGCTGCCATAGCAACCGGTTCCGCGTGGAAGTTCCCGCCGGAGATGATATCGCCGTTGTCGCTGAACACCAGGGGGTTGTCCGAGGCGGCGTTCGCCTCGACTTCAAGCACTTGGGCCGCGTTCCGTATCTGGGTAAGGCAAGCGCCCATTACCTGGGGCTGACAGCGCAGACAGTAAGGATCCTGCACCCGGTCGCAGCCTATGTGGCTGTCGCCGATTTCACTGTGAGCCTCCAGGAGATTCCGGTAAGCGGCCGCTACGTCGATCTGTCCCTTGTGTCCCCGGTATTCGTGGATTCTATGGTCAAAAGGCGCCCTGGATGCTGAGAATCCTTCAACGCTTAGCGAACCGCAGGCCACCGCGGCGGCAAAGAGATCTTCCGCAAGGAAAAGCCCTTTGAGCGCAAAGGAAGTGGATACCTGCGTGCCGTTGAGGAGGCCGAGGCCCTCTTTCGGCCCAAGCCCGACCGGCGCAAGGCCCGCAGCTCTGAGGGCTTCGGCGCTGCTCATCTTTACCCCTTTGTAACGGGCGTATCCTTCGCCGATAAGCGTCAAGGTCATGTGCGCTAAAGGCGCAAGGTCCCCGGATGCCCCGACAGAGCCTTTTCTTGGAATTACAGGATAGATTTCCGCGTTGAGCATAGCCGCAAGGGCCTTTACCACTTCAAGACGGACCCCGGAACACCCTCTGGACAGGCCTTTGATCTTGAGGAGCATCACAAGCCGGACAAGCTCATCTTCAATGGGTTCTCCCACGCCTGTCCCGTGGGAACGGACTAAGGATGTCTGCAAAAGGCTCAGGTCCGCGGGATCTATCCTTTTGTTGGCAAGGTGTCCGAAACCGGTATTGATTCCATAGACAACCTTTCCCTTGTCAATTACATCTTTAACACAGGCCGCGCTTTTTTCGATACGCTTTTCTGTTTCAGGACTAAACGCCACTTCAACAGGGCCGCCATACACGTTTCTGAGCTGGGAAAGCGTCAACGGCGCATCGCCGATGCTTATCTTTACCATATAGACCTCCCTATAAAGATATATATCAATTTATAGAATATATATAGAATAATAGAATACCGGAACCTATATGTCAAAATTATCTTTTCGGATGTATACGGCGGTGAAAAGCGCCTGAGGCTGTGCCGGCTTGCTTTGTTGGCCGTTTTATTCTATACTATAAAAATTAGTAAATTACAGGGAACTTTTGATGTTCTAAGAAAAAGTTGAGGTATCCTATGTATTTCAGATATACCTTATGGGCCGTTATTGCAGCGGCCATCCGCCTTATCTGTTTCCCGCCGGACCTTACGGCCCGGGAAGATCAGGGCGCGGGCCCGGGAATATACAGCCCGGAAACTCCCCCTTCAATTTATGAAGATATGCCTAAAATTGAGAAAATAGAAACCAAATTGATGAATAATTGGCTTAATCTAAACCTGCTGAATGTAAATATCTTCATCCGGCTGGGTATTGCAGGGGGGATAGTCATTATTCAGGTTTTGCTCATATGTTTGGCAGGGTTTCTTTTTCAAAAGCTGCAAGATAAGATCACCCTTTATGGAAAAAAATATTTGAAGGCCCTGACGATTAAAAACTACCGTTTGCTGGAAACTCAGCAGATCCTCAACGCCTTCTATTTTATACTGCGCATATTGAAATATTTGGTGATTGCTTTTCAGCTTTATCTGACCCTTCCCCTGATATTCAGCCTCTTTAAGCCGACGGTCAATCTGGCCACCACGCTCTTCGGCTATATATTAAATCCTTTGATGGACACGGGTCTTGCGATTATTAATTACATCCCCAATTTGATTACCATAGTGGTCATCGTCCTGATCGCTCAATACGCTATTCGTTCTCTGAAGTTCTTTACGGAACAGATCGAGCGGAAGAAATTGGTAGTTACCGGCTTTTACTCCGATTGGGCCCGGCCTACGTTCAACATATTACGGGTGTTCTTATACGCCTTCATGGTGATCGTTGTCTATCCTTACCTTCCTGGGTCGGATTCTGCGGTCTTTCAAGGAGTCTCTGTGTTTGTGGGTATTATCTTTTCCCTGGGTTCCAGTTCGGCCATCGGCAATCTTGTAGCCGGCGTGGTAATCACCTATATGCGCCCTTTTAAGATAGGGGACAGGATCAAAATCAATAATATTATCGGCTATGTGGTGGAAAAATCCGCCATAGTTACCCGGCTCAGGACCACGAAAAACGAATATGTTACCTTTCCCAATCAAACCGTGCTCACCTCCAGTATCATCAATTACAATTTTTCTTCCGGGGAGAAAGAAGACGGGCTTATTCTCTATGCTGATGTTACGGTGGGATACGGCATTCCCTGGAGGCAGGTCCATGAACTCCTCACCGCCGCGGCATTAAAGACCGCCCATGTACGGGAGATCCCGAAACCTTTTGTCCTACAGACCGCTTTGGATGATTATTACTGCCGATACCAGATCAACGCGTATACGAAAGAAATAGGGAAGATACTAGCTATCTATTCGGAGTTGTATCAGAATATTCAGGATGAATTCACCGCCGCCAACATCGATCTTACCTCGCCCCATTATGAGATTCACCTTCCGCCGCCCCAGGCAGACTAAGATGAAACGCTATGTTATTTTGCTGCTGATATGGTGTATGTGTACCACCTGCACCTCTAAGCCGGTATCAAGTTATCCGAATGTTTATACCCTTAAAGCCGCGGATACGGCTCCCGGTGAACAGGCGGATGAAACTCCTGCGGAACCGGTAGGTGAGGGCCTTTTGCCCCCGGGGGAGGCCGGTTTACCGGTATCGTCTTTCGCCGAAATTTGGGGGTATGTGGTAAGCGGGAGGGAACGTTTTTTTAAGCCGGAAATGCCTGTTTCCGATATTGGTTATTTTGGGGCTGAAGTCAATATCTACGGGCAGTTGGCAGGGGTTCCGGATCCCAAGAACATCCCGGATTTTTCAGGCAGGATTCATCTGGTAGCGGTTTGTAACGGGCAGGCTTTAAGCCATTTCGCGCTTATGGAAGGCGGTCAAGTCAGGCGGAAACTTATTGCGGATTTGCTTGAAGCCTCAAAGCCCTTTAACGGCTTGCAGGTTGATTTTGAGAATGTGCCCGCCAGAGACGGAGATTCTTACCGGTCGTTTCTTAAAGAACTGCGGCAAGGGCTGGGAGCCAAGATGTTTACGGTTGCCCTGAGCGCCCGGTCAAAACCGCGGGAAAACGACGTCTATGACTATGGAAAGATCAAGGGTATGGTAGACCGGATTCTCGTGATGGCCTATGACGAGCATTGGTCCGCCAGTAAACCGGGCCCCATTGCGTCTATGGATTGGTGTAGAGCCGTTGCCGCGTACTCCTTGAAAACCATAGGGCCGGAAAAGCTCATCATGGGGCTGCCTTTTTACGGCAGGAGCTGGGGAAACTGGAATCCAAGTGAGGCATACATTTATTCGACTATCCAGCGGATTAAAGAGGAACAGGGCATTACCGAAATCAGCCGGGAAAAGGGGATCCCTACTTTTACCTACCAAGCGCCGGTTACCGCTACAGTCTACTACGAAGATGATTATTCCCTTTCGATCCGCATGGAAATGTACCGTACTATGGGGGTGCAATCTATCGGTTTTTGGCGGATAGGCCAGGAAAGTCCCACTATTTGGAACCGGCTCAGGCTGATACGGGAGGAATGACCCATATTGTCTGCGGTTAAGCCCTCTTCGTTTGGAGCATTGGGCTACCTCTTTTGCCTTTCGTTCTTCCCCATTCAAAATACTAAAAAGCGGACCCAGACGGCGGCGCGGGTTCACCATATTTTCGGCTTGAAGCCTTGGGGCAGTTCGGCCAAGGCAACCGCGACGCCGCACTGTACCAGCACATACAACCCGTGCTTGTGGGCATACCGGCGCACATCCTCCCCGACCGACCCGCCCGCGACCGCCCCTGCCAAGCGCCGCCCGTCCCCCTTGGCGTCCATGTACCCCCGGATCTTCTCTATGCGCTCAAGATGCTCGTCCACATCCTCCCGTGAAAGTATTGTCTTGATTTCCACCGGCATCGCATACTCGCCGTTCTCAAGAAATATATCCGCCTCTGCAATGACCCGCTTCCGTTCCCGAAACTCTTGGTCCCGGCAGCCCTTGGTAAACTCATAGCCTAAGCCGGTGAATAGTTCCCACAGCTTGGCGGAAAACATGGACTCTATGAGCCTGCCCAAAGAGCCGCTTAACCCGCCGATGTTTTTCGATAATTCGGCAATCTTCCGGTCGGTCTCTTTCATCTGTTGAGCCGTCTCCTGCATTTTCCGGTCGGTCTCCTGCATTTTCCGGTCGGTCTCCTGCATTTTCCGGTCGGTCTCCTGAAAAGCCGCCCATACACTGCGGAAACTCGGCCGCTTGTCTCTTTTCCCCGCTTTCAATCTCATACCCATATCCTAACCTATCAGTATAACCGCCGTCCATAGCCTTGCTTGGTAATCACCCGCAAAAGAAGACGTTTCATACCGTGCTGTAAGCCGCGTCGCGCTTCCTTGTTTAGCGCCGCCTTCTGCCTTTTCTCCACGGGTGTTCTTGCAATGCCGCCGCGCCTTAAGCCCTCCCAAACTTACTTGTGATCTATCACCAGCACCGGTGCGCTGAACCTCAAGCCGCCGGTTCATAACGGGCTTGATTCGCCGGTATATAATCCGCTCCAACTGCCGTGGCAACCCGCTCAGGAAACGTACCTCCCGCGCAAACCGGCTGCGAATCGCGCCTAAGTCCAGCGCCTCTTTCGCATACAGTACCACAAGATAATCCGGCCCCGATCTTTGATCAAGCTGGATCCAGGAATACTCACTGGGAAAGGCCGCCACATTCGCGCCGTAATCCAATGCCGGTGAGATATTCTGCCCTTTTCTCCCTCCCCTTTAATGTGAACACGCCTAGACTCACTATGGTACATTTTACCGGCTCTGGTCGCATATCTTCGGGCTTTTGCCGGATGCGAATAAAGGCTTTGTTACGCAAAGACCGGGGCGAGCAAATATTGGAATCTATATACCGAATCGGATATATGATGTCTATATACTGAAATATTTGCGTTTTCTGCGAAAATCGTTGAGTTATATGCGGTAAAATGAATCTATGTATTGTATCTTATACTTTTATAGAGTCAAATTGATACACTTTTTAACTAATTTTGAGAAAGAGTGTCATTATGAAACGTGTAGTTTTGCAGAGCAGGGTAACACCCAAAATCTATCTCCCTTATTCAACAAACCCCGATACCGCCGCTATTTTCAATACATTAATTCCTTATGATATATGGAAATTTAATATACTAAATTATTTTTATAAAGTCAAGAATATTATATGTTTTGGCACGGTTTTTGCTTATTTATAACAAATAACAAAAACGATCATATAATAGGTTTGTGAGGAGGCATGACAATGACGAGTGCAAAGACCAAGAAAAAGAACAATACGGCTGGAACGTGTAATTCTGATGAAAATATTCTTTCCATGTATCTTAAGGAAATTAATAAAATTCCTCTTTTAACTAAAGAAGAAGAAGACCAAGTAGCCCGGGCCGCGGCTCAGGGAAATAAGGCGGCTCAAGATAAGTTGGCAAATGCGAATCTGCGGTTCGTCGTTAATGTGGCTAAGAAATATCAGGGGCAAGGGCTCCCTCTTTCAGATCTTATTAGTGAAGGTAATATAGGGCTCCTTAACGCCATTGAGAGGTACGATGTGAACAAGGGATATCACTTCATTTCTTATGCGGTGTGGTGGATCCGTCAGTCCATTCTCAAGGCGATCTGCGAAAAATCCCGGATGATCCGGCTTCCCCTTAACCGGGCCAATGAATTGGTACAGATTGAAAAGGCCCGGAAACTGGTCCAGGACGGTCATGGAGCGGAGGCGGAACTCAATGAAATAGCCCGGCTGCTGGATATGGACGCGACCCATGTGGAGGATCTGGTCAATATCAGCCGGGACCTGATATCCCTGGAAAATCCCGTATACGCGGATAAGGATTCTTCCCTGCTGGGAGATTTTATTGAAGATGAAAGCTATATCCCGCCGGATGAACAGGCGGTAACCAGCGCTCTTCAGCAAGACATCGAAGCGGTGCTGAGTACCCTTAACCCAAAAGAAGCGGATATTATCCGCTATCGTTTCGGCTTGGGGGATAATGTACCGATGTCATTAAAAGAAATCGGCGACCGGTTCAATTTGACCAAAGAGCGGATTCGCCAGATTGAAAAAAAGGCCCTCAAACGGCTGCAGCATCCTTCCCGGCAACGGATTCTGGAAAGTTATGTGGCCTAGGCCTATCCGATGAGCCTTATCAATCCCCCGGCGCCGGCTGCCGGGGGATTGTGGTTTCTGAGGCTTGGACCAACAGATGTTCCGCCAGCAGTTTCTTCTTAGCTTCCGGCAAGGAGATGGTTTGTTTCTTTAAAAAATCGTAGTGAACTACCACCGCGTTTCCTTTGACACAGAGCCTGCCCTCCTGCCACGCCTCATGGCAGATCGTAAAAGATTTATCGCCTATCCGGCTGATGGAGGTACGGATTTCCACATCATACTGAAAAAAAAGCTCGTCCACAAAATCATAGTCCGTATGGGCCATGATGAGGGACCAACGATCATAGGATACGATCAGGTCCGGCTCAAAAAACCGGAATATAGGATTCCGTGCCAGCTCAAACCAAACCGCTAAGACCGTGTTGTTGATATGCCCCAGTCCATCCACATCTCCGAACCGGGGGCTTACTGTGGTGATAAACATAACTATGACTATACTAAAAAATACCCCGCTATTTCTATAGGACATCGGACGAGAACCCGCGTTTTGATATAAGGCGCAAAGAAAAAGTTCTGTAACCCCGTCCTTGACAACATCCTCTGGGTTGTTATAGCCTGACAGAGATCAACGGCTCACTATATCTCCTGGTACCGGCTTACAGCGGGAGAAAACTAGGGCGGTAATAACTTAAAATATGGCGAGGGTACCGACAATATGAAAGATACTGTTTATGCCGCCTTGGAGCAGGGCTTTACCGCTCCTGTTCGGGATGTATTATGGGGACATATATATCTGACCCCCGGCATGGAAGCCTTGGCCACATCAGCGCCTTTCATGCGGCTTCACCGGATTTTTCAGTTGGGTCCGGCGTATTGCGTATATCCCGGGGCAACCCATACCAGGGCGGCTCATTCCATAGGGGTTTACCATTTAGCCCGCCGGATATTGAGGAATTTTGCCGAACGCGGCGCCGACGCTTGGATCAGTCCTGTAGGGGTGCGTTCCTTCCTTGCCGCGGCGCTCCTGCATGATCTGGGTCACTTCCCCTATACCCACTCCCTCAAAGAATTGCCCTTGGAAGATCATGAGGCATTAACCGGTAAAATAATTATGGCCGAACCGGTCAAAAGTCTTGTGGCGGATACCGGGGCGGATCCCTACTTAACCGCCGGGATCATCGACACGGATATGCCCGGAGACGATGAAAAAGAGCTGCTTTTCTACCGGAAATTGCTCTCCGGTGTGTTGGACCCGGACAAACTGGACTACTTAAACCGAGATGCCCGGTATTGCGGGGTCCCCTACGGCGCTCAGGACGTGGATTTCATCCTCTCTCGACTGCATCCTCACTGTGAACGGGGAATCGATATTGATTCCAGGGCTATTCCCAGCGTGGAATCGGTACTGTTTTCCAAATATCTCATGTACCGGACGGTTTATTGGCATCCTGCGGTACGATCCGCCACCGCGATGATCAAAAAAGCCCTGCTTGGAGGATTGGAGAATAGGAGCATCGCCCAAGAAGAACTCTATAATCTGGATGATCAGAGCCTCTTTACCCTTATGGCGCATAGGAAGGATCCGCTTTTTGCTCTGGGAGATAAAGTCCGGGACGGATGTCTCTATACCACAGCGGCCGAATTCTCCTATAACGAAACGCTTCATCGAGAGCTTTTGGATATTGCTAACCGCTCCAGCCATGAGGAAACCTTGGCCGCGGAATTGTCCGATGTGTCCGGTATTCGGCTATTTCCGCACGAAGTGATCATCGATATACCCGAACCGATTACCTTTGAGACGGGTCTCTATGTTACCGATAAAGGGTGTTATTTTGAACGGAGTTCAGGAGTTTTTAAAGGGGAAACCGTGGATTCCTTCATAAAATCGCTGCATACCATACGAATTTTTATAGATCCCGTCCATAAAAAATGGATCCGCCCTGATTCAGCAGGGCATAATTCCCAAAAACTTAATCCCAAACTGTACGATATCTTGCATATCAAGAAAAATTGGTTATAGTTATAGGTGGAAGGGAAAACAAGCAGATTATATGGGATTTCATAATATTAACGAAGATATTGTTGTTGCCAAGGTGAATGCTATATTTGATTTTATAGAAAAAAATGGTAATCCGGAAAAAATATGTTCCTGTACGCAATGCCGTACCGATGTAACCTGTTATGTGCTTAATCGTATTGAGCCGCACTATATTGTTTCAAACAGGGGTATCGCTAGGGTTGAGGTGGATTCGCTCACAGGCCTACAGACAAAAGCGGATATTGTGGCATTGGTGTATGACGGTATCAGACGGATAAATAATAGGGTACGGCCTTTTTGGGGACACCATACCGGGGAGGATCATAATCCTGTTGTACTTCATAATCCGGTGTTCCATATCCCTATCATCAGCGGACGGCTCTTTAACGGATTGAATTTTGCGCCTATGGAAGGTGTTTTTATAGAATTGTACCATGGAAATAATTTGGTTCCCATGGTTGACCATAATTGGCAAAATCCTTATACTTTAGTATCTCAGACGGTGGGGGTTTTTACCTTCTGGCCTAATCCGCTATTAGCGGAGGGCGCAGATATCCAAAAGAGCATTGGGTTTTGTATCAAAGTAGAAAAAACCGGTTTTGAAGTATTAGAGCATTGTTTTGAAATTTCGGTAATGAGTGAAATGCACCGGATCAGCACTTTTTTTATGGAACGGATACTCCGATTGCCGGATATGTATATGTTTCCCGCCGAAGCCTGAATGAAAGGATGTTTTACGGGATGTAGCCTAGTGGCTAAGGCGCTTGCTTTGGGAGCAAGAGATCGGCGGTTCAAATCCGCCCATCCCGACTATACTAGTACAGTATGTGTATAGAAATGATTGCCGCTTTGGATGACGACGGACGCCGGCTTGATCGCCTTCTTAGGAAGGCGTTGCCGGATCTGCCGCTGTCGATGCTCCATCGGTTGCTGCGCCAAGGGCGGGTCTTGGTAGACGGCAGCCCCGCGGCAGCTTCGGCCAGGGTCATGGCAGGTTCAGCCGTCACCATCACCGGAGACCTTGCGTTGGGTTTTAAGGAAACCAGGCTGGATTCGATACCTCCAAAGCGAACTTGCCCCACACCATTATCACCGTATATACTCTGGGAGGGGGCGGGACTGCTCATCCTGAATAAACCCGCAGGGCTTGCGGCCCACGGTCCGGAGAGCCTTGAAACCCTGGTACGCGCCTACCTTGCCGGGCGGCTCCGCCCATCGCTTTCCTTTCGGCCCGGTCCTCTTCACCGTCTTGACAAGCCGGCCAGCGGTATCATCGTCTTTTCTACCGGTCTGGAAGGCGCCCGGTATTTCAGCGCGCTTATGCGGGAACGAAGGATCAAGAAGCAATACCTTGCGCTGGTAGATGGAAATCTTGAGGCTTCCGCCTTTTGGGAAGATACGCTTATCCGAGACAGGAAGATACGCAAGACCTTTATTTCAAGAAACGGCAAAGAGAACGCTCTCCGTGCCGAAACGCTGGTTTTCCCTTTGGCGGCTTCCGCTTCCTATTCCCTTATCAAGGCCGAAATACACACCGGCCGTACCCATCAAATTCGGGCGCACGCCGCGTTTCACGGGCATCCGCTTTCAGGGGACAAGAAATATGGAGGCAGCTTTCAGCCTCATGGATTGTTCCTTCACGCATATACTCTCGAGTTTCCTGAAAATCCCAGAACAGAACTGCCGTTACGGTTGCAGGCCCCTCTCCCCGATGGGTTCCGCAGAAAGATCCGGGATCTATTTGGTGAAATAGTTGACCGGGAGAATAGGTGTTAAGGCGCTAAAAGACGATTAGATTTCCCCCATAGGTTAATCCTGCTCCGAACCCTACGGTCATAATGAGATCCCCCTTATGGAGTTCTCCGGTTCGGTTTAGTTCGTCCAGGGCAATGGGGATGGAAGCCGCCGAGGTATTGGCGTATTCTTTGATATTGAGGAAGAACTTTCCCTCCGGTATGCCGAGCCGTTTTGCCGCGGCAGCCACAATTCGGGCATTGGCCTGATGAGGCACGATCCGGCTTACCGCATCAATGGTGATACGCTCTTCCTTCAAAAGGCCTTCTATAATTTCAGTCACCGCCTTGACCGCGAAATTATATACCGCCCGGCCGTTCATTTCAAGATGAGGGATGGTTTCAATGGTTTCTCCGGGTTTAAAAGCATTCCGGGAACCGCCCCGTTTTATAACCAGATGTTCCGACCCTGAACCGTCGGCTCTCAGAATAGTCCGTAACAGCCCTCGTTTGTCCGGACCTGTGGAAAGATTGCCGGTCTTTTCAATCAGGACCGCCCCCGCGCCGTCCCCGAAAAGAATACAGCTTCCCCGGTCATCCCAGTCAACGAAACGGGATAAGACATCAGCCCCAATAACCAGCGCCCGTTTTCGGGAAGCGCCGATAGAGAGAAGCCCCGCGGCGGTTTCAAGGCCATAGATGAAACCGCTGCACCCTGCGGCAATATCCATTGCCGCGGCATTCCGGGCGCCCAACTTGTCCTGAATAATACAGGCCGTTGAGGGACACCCGTAATAATCCGCCGTAGCGGTACCTATAATGATTATATCCAGGGTGAGGGCTATTTCTTCAAGGCTTTTTGCCTCACAGCCCTCCTGACCAAGGGCCATGGTTAAAGCCGCCCAAGCCGCTTCCAAAGCTAAATCGCTACAGGCAGTCTCACCTCCCGCAATATGCCGGGCCTCAATGCCCGTATGGGATCTAATCCACTCATCGCTGGTAGCCAGTCTTTTTGCCAAATCATCATTGGTTAACCGGGTAGAGGGCACGGATTTCCCGGTGGCTTTGATCTCGATTGCCATAAAGGATCCTTATGTTCTTGAAAATGTCAAACTCAAGATGCCTATAAGACCCTTTAAGGAATAAGGAGGTTGCATTATAAACCCGCTTGAATTCTTGGAAATACTAAATAGTGTGTAACTATTAGTATGGGTATGTGGTTCTATAAATAAACAGTACGAATCAGCAAGATTTTATAGTATTGATGCTTTTCATAAGATTTTTCTCTTCCCTGCCGTAACCGGTTTTCCTCCTCCCGGTTACGGTTTTTAATGCCTTGAGCGGCCCTCCAAGAGACATCCCGGTTTTGATCCGATGAGATCCTCCCTGTCGGCCTGCCGCAGAGCTTGCAGAACCAGAGAGCGGTGTTCCGGTTTATGAAACTGTAACAGACCGCGCTGGAGCCGTTTCTCCCGCGCTCCGGGAACATGGATTGGTTTCATAGTCCGGGGATTCAAACCGGTCCGGTACATCACCGTAGAGAGGGTTCCTGGGGTGGGGTAAAAATCCTGAACCTGATCGGGAATAAAACGGCTTTTCTTCAAATAGAGAGCCAATGCTACCGCATCTTGGAGGGTTGATCCGGGATGCCCCGAAATAAAATAGGGTATCAGGTACTGTTTAAGCCCCAGACGGCGGTTTATTTCCCCATAATCCCGCTTGAATTGTTCGTAGGTTTCAGGCGCTCCCTTGCCCATAACTTGGAGAACCCGGGGAGATATATGTTCGGGGGCGACTTTGAGCTGCCCGCTCACATGATAACGGCAGAGGGTTTCAAGGAATTCGTTCCCATAGCGGGCGTCCATTGCCAAATAATCAAACCGTATCCCCGAACGGATAAAGACCTTTTTTATCCTGCTCTTCGCGCCTTGATTTCTGAGGGCATTGAGGGTTTCCAAGTATGCGCGGTGATTTGCTTGCATATAGGGACAAGGCTGGGGATGGAGACATTCCCGATCAGGACAGAAGCTGCCCCCGGCCTGACGGGGGCAAGCGGGCCTGTAAAAGTTCGCCGTAGGGCCTCCTACATCATGGATATAACCCTTAAAGTCCTTGTGCCGTATTAGGGCCTCCGCCTCTCGAAGCAGGCTCTCGGCACTTCTGCCGGTAACGGCCCGTCCCTGATGGAAGGTAATGGCGCAGAAAGAACACCCCCCGAAACACCCGCGGCTTGAAATCAGGGAAAAGGCGGCTTCTTTCAGCGCGGGAACGCCTCCCGCAGCATCATACATGGGGTGCGCTTTGCGGGTATAGGGAAGTTCGTAGACCGCATCCAGCGCGGCTTCTTTCAGGGGAAACGTCGGCGGGTTCTGGATAACCCACCGGTCTCCGTCGCTCTGTTCCGCCAACCGGCGGGCGCTTGCAGGATCCGCGTTCAGTTGCTGGATCATAAAATGTTCGGCGTATTTTTCTAGCGAACCGGGATCCGTTCCCTTTATGGACTCATAACTTGGAAGCCGGATAAAGCCGCCGGCAGACGCATCTTTTGGAAACCCCCGGGACCGGATGCACGTTCCCCGGACATCCTGAATGTTTCGGATCCTTTCGCCCTTTTCAAGCCTGCGGGCTATTTCCACAATAGGCTCTTCCCCCATGCCGTATACCAGCAGATCCGCCTTGGAATCCAGCAATATTGAACGCCGCACCGTGTCGGACCAGTAATCATAGTGGGCAAACCGTCTAAGACTCCCTTCAAGCCCGCCGATAATAACCGGTACGTCTTTATAAACCGAACGGATACCCTCAACATATTTGAGAAACGCCCGATCAGGCCGGAATCCTGTTATACCGCCCGGGGAATAGGCGTCTTCCGACCGGAGCTTCTTTGCGGCGGTATAATGGGCCACCAGAGAATCCATATTTCCGGCTCCCACCAAAAAACCCAGCCGGGGCCTGCCTAAAACCGTATACGAAACCGGTTTCTTCCAATCCGGCTGGGGGATAATACCCACCTTAAATCCCGCATTTTCCAAAACCCGGGAAACTACCGCACCGGCAAAAGAAGGATGATCTACATAGGCATCCCCTGAAACAAAGATAAAATCACAGAATTTCCATCCCCGATTATGCAGTTCCTGGAGATTTACCGGAAGGAAATCAATCGGGGGGAAATTCATAGAACGGGAAGAATCTAAACCCCAACCACTGCGGTAACTTCAGGAACTTCCCTTTTAAGGCTGCTTTCAACCCCCATCTTGAGAGTCATCTGTTTCATAGGGCAACTGCCGCAGGCGCCGGTCAATCTTAATGACACCGTACCGTCCGGAGCAACAGAAACGAATTCCACATCCCCGCCGTCTGCTTGGAGGGAGGGGCGGATACCATTAAGGGCTTGCTTTATTTTTTCTTCTAACATGATATTCTCCTATGTCTAAATATACTGCGATATTGCTATTATAGCAATCTAACGCATTGCCTAAAAAGTTTTCTAGCCGAAAAGGGGTCGATGACTAATAACTAAAACCTAGTCGAAATCAAACCGCGACCGCCTTATCGGCGTTCTCGCAGTAACCATTTTCAGTGTAA
>JAITHW010000032.1 GCA_031279815.1 Treponema sp.
TCACCGGTTAGGGCAACGGGGCATCATTTTATAGCGTCCTTCGGCTACGAAGGGCTTTTTCCCACCAAAGGTTCTTCCGGCATAGGAGCCTTGGGCTATGATACCGGGCTGGTATGGGATAACCGCTATCAGTCAAAGATGGAAAGCAGCCTGTTTTGGTTCAGCATCGGGATTATACTCTACCCGGAAGAGATATGGTAGCAGCTCCCTGGTTTTTTCCATCAGAATACCGGCGCTTGCAATCAAATCGCCGGTTCTACAAGAGAATTTGCAGCGCGGCGTCGCCATAAGCCCGGAGGTATGTTGCGTAGCCGCGGAAATTGTCCGATAGAATATTCCGGCGTCATTTACCGCCGCCCCGGTTTTCATTGCCTGTCCCCCCCTTGGAAACTACAAGGGTCTTAGGTTCAATCTTTCTCTAAAGCATCTGCTTTCAAAGCCTGTTCATTTTGAAAGCACCTGTTATCCGATTAGTTTGACAAAAAAAACGAAATACTATACTATAAATCTCACTTTTAAGGAGTACATAGTATGGAACAGTTTGGAAACATCGTCGGCGTGGTTAATGGGTTTCTCTGGGGCCCCCCCTTATTGGTATTGCTGTTTGGAACCCATTTATTTATGACGGTCAGAACGGGCTTTATTCAACGAAAACTTGGGCTGGGTATTAAGTTATCCGTTACTAAAGAGTCCGATGCAACCGGAGATGTGTCTCAATTCGGCGCCCTCACCACGGCGCTTGCTTCTACAATTGGAACCGGAAACATTATCGGCGTGGGAACGGCTATCGCTGCCGGAGGGCCGGGCGCTGTGCTATGGATGTGGCTCACCGGGGTTTTCGGTATTGCGACCAAGTATGCGGAATCCCTTATCGCGGTGAAATACCGGGTAAAAGATGAAAAAGGTATGATGCTCGGCGGGGCGATGTTCGCCCTTGAACGGGGACTCAAGATGAAATGGCTCGGTATCCTGTTTGCGCTCTTTGCCGCTCTCGCCGCTTTCGGCATCGGAGACGGCGTACAGTCCAACGCGGTGGCCAAGGTCTTTAACGAAAACTTTAACGTTCCTCTCTGGATTCCCGGTGCTGTTATGATGATTCTCACGGGCCTGGTGCTGATTGGCGGTATCAAATGGATAACCAATGTATGCGTAGGACTCGTGCCGATTATGTCACTGCTCTATACCGCCGGCTGTATCATAATCCTGGTTATCCATTATAATTATATTGGCCCGGCTATTGCGGAGATTGTCCGATACGGGTTTACGCCGCAGAGTATTGGAGGCGGACTGCTCGGTCACACCATAAAAGAGGCCGCCCGTTTCGGTATTGCCCGGGGACTGTTCTCCAATGAATCCGGTATGGGTTCGGCGCCTATTGTTGCTTCGGCGGCAAAGACAAAGAATCCTGTCCGGCAGGCGCTTGTTTCTATGACCGGCACCTTCTGGGACACGGTTGTTATTTGCCTTATGACCGGTCTCGTAGTTGTAAGCTCCGCAATAGCGAACCCCGATATTGACTACGGCAACGGCGCTTCATTAGTAAACGCCGCATTCAGCCAAATCCCCTACTTCGGCAAGATTGTGCTGACCTTCGGTCTTGTTACCTTCGCTTTCTCCACGATCCTTGGGTGGTCCTACTACGGTGAAAAAGGCGCGGAATACCTTCTCGGTCCCAAGGTAATTGCTCCTTACCGGGTGCTTTATACGGCGGTCGTTTTTATCGGTTCAACAGTACCGCTGGGCCTTGTATGGGACATTGCCGATACTTTAAATGGGCTGATGGTTATCCCGAATGTCATCGCCGTGCTGCTGTTGAGCCGTGTCATCGTCCAGGAAACAAAGGCTTATGCGGACGGCAACATTGATAAAGTCGATACGGACCCCATTCCCTTGAGAACCGATCTTATAAAGAAAAACAAATAAATCTATAGAAAGAGAAAACCGCAAAGCGGACATGGAACCTGTCCGCTTGTTTTATTACTACCGGCCCTGTACATGAGGCTCCCTTCGGCAAGCCCGAATCTTTTTCAGCGCCTCCAGGGATCCCGATCCTCTGCGGTTAAAGGGTAAATCCTACTACAAATCCGACGATGATAGGAATAGCCAGATTGTCATAGTCTTTTAGAGGGAGGGCTTCTACCAATGTAGCGGTTACGGCGGCAATCAGGGCTGTTTTGTAATTATAGGAAACCTGATAGGAGATAAAAAGCACTGCGGTAAAACAGGCCAGGGAACCTTCAACGCTTTTACCCCACAGAAAAGCGGGGCGAATCCGGCCAAACAGCTTGCCGATTAAGCTGGCAAAACCGTCTCCAAAAGCCAAAGCGTATATGGCTATAGAAGCCGCCGGCGAAGGGTATAAAAGCAGGGCAAGCAAAGCGCCGATACCAAGGGTAACCGGACCAAGAACAAAACGTCCTTTGTCCCTTGGCCGGGAAGCCATAGTAGTAATAGATGAAATCAGCGGGATATCTACCCCTGAAAATCTAAGGGTTTCCAAATAGGTATAGCAGAGGGCGCCTATCATCAGAACCAGCATGGTGGCAGGACGATTCACCAAGGCCATGGTGGGGCTCAAGGCAATAAGAAAGTGTATTGATTTTCTGATAATTTCCGTTTTAAGTTCCTGGAGAACTGCCGTCCCCATACGAATATTTGACAGCCGGGATATAATCAGTTCACTTTTTGATAAGATAATATGTTCCATAATATATAGATATTCTCCCCTATACAAACTGTTTAATAAACAGCATATTCTATGCCAGGACTAGGTTTTATAGACCCGGATACATATTATACCTTTATTTTCAAAAAATTCTATCCTTTGCGAACGTACTTCACGTTTTTTCTATAAAAAAACAAAAAAACATCATAATTATAGAAAAAATATCCTACTATAAATACACTTTATAGGCATATATTTATAAAGTTAGGATACCCCTTTTGAGGATTATCAAATGATGCCCGAAACCATACGGACCTAACGTATGGAAAAATAGACAGGGCATATTCAAAAATTACTACTTTACCGGGACCCTAGGTTCTGATTATGAAGACAGCAGTTATTGAACCGGTATTTAACACAGGAAGGTGTACTTTGTTGTCAAAAAAAATAAAAAAAACTTGTCAAAAAGAGAGACCAATGTTATTATAATTTGACGGAATAACCCAATTTTCTGAGATTTTATATATTCGGCTCAAGAAGTAGATGGTTGAAATGCTTTGGCGTTTTGGCTTATTTTAAAACGTATACGGTGACCTCTGCTTCAGAGGTTATGGGAAAAAACGTGTTGCCGTTGAAATTCTTTGACATTCTTGAAATGTCTATGAATATGGGGGCGTGTCTTTAAAAGTCTTGGTTATGCGGTGTTACCTTTTCAAGACTTATAGGGCTGCTCTCAAGGAGAGGTGAGGTGAGCACTCAATTTGATTATGGCGTCATTGATGATGTCATCAAGGTCTGGGGGGCCAAACCAGGCTCTATTATCCCTATTTTACAGGGCGTGCAGGAGAAATATAACTATCTGCCGGCGGAAATTTTCCCCTATATCGCGAAAAAGCTACAGGTCAGCGAAGCGCGTATTTACGGGGTGGCGACTTTCTATGAAAACTTTTCCCTGCAGCCTAAGGGTAAGTTCATCATTAAGGTCTGCGATGGAACTGCCTGTCATGTCCGTAAATCCATTCCCAACTTGGAACGTTTCCGCAAAGAATTGGGGCTTTCCGAGAAGAAAGTTACCACCGATGATCTAGGCTTTACCGTTCAGACCGTTGCCTGTCTCGGCGCGTGCAGTCTTGCGCCGGCCCTCATGGTGAGTACCGGCGGCGCTCCGGATAAGGTTCACGCCAATGTAACGCCGGATCGGGTTTCGGAAATCATCAATGAGCTTAGAGCGCAGGTATAGGGAGGTTGAAAATGCCAAAATTAGCCAATAGAGATGCTTTGCAAAAGGCAAGAGAAACGTATAAAAAGGCGCTGGATGCTGAAAAACGCAAGATTTTAGTCTGCGCGGGCAATGGTTGTATTGCTTCCGGTTCCCTCGCGGTCTACGACAAGCTGGCGGAAATCATTAAATCAAAGAATGTCCCGTGTTCCCTTGAATTAAAGGAAGAACCCGGTCATCCTGCGGGCCTTAAAAAAGGCGGCTGTCCCGGTTTCTGTAACCAGAGCGTTCTTGTGTTGGTCGAACCTGAAGGCTGGCTGTATACCAAAGTTAAGCCCGAAGATGCCGAAGAAATCGTTGAACAGACCATTAAAAACGGCAAGCCTGTTGAGCGTCTGGCTTTCAAGGGACCTGACGGTAAGCCCGTTCTCAAAAAAGCGGAGATTCCCTTCTATAAAAAGCAGACCCGGATTGTTTTGGAGCAGTGCGGTGAAATCGATGCGGAATCGATTAAGGAATACCTGGCGGTAGGCGGTTACAGCGCCTTTGAAAAAGTCCTCTTCGATATGAAACCTGAGGACGTGTGCAAGGAAGTGAAGGAATCCAACCTCCGAGGCCGCGGCGGCGCGGGCTTCCCCGCCGGCGATAAGTGGACCGACACCCTGCGGGAACAAGCGCTTCCGAAATATGTGGTCTGTAACGGCGACGAGGGAGACCCCGGCGCATTCATGGATCAGTCCGTCATGGAAGGGGTTCCCCACCAGATGATTGAGGGTATGCTCATTGCAGCGAAAGCCATAGGCGCGAGCCACGGCTATATCTATGTTCGCGCCGAGTATCCCAGGGCCGTCGGACGGTTGCGGCTCGCCATTAAGCATGCCGAAGAGTTCGGGCTTTTGGGCGATAATATCCTGGGCACTGACTTCAATTTCAAACTGACGATTTACCGGGGCGCGGGCGCCTTTGTCTGCGGCGAAGGGTCGGCCCTCATGGGGTCCATCGAAGGACGCCGGGGTATGCCCCGGGTTAAACGGTATCGTTCAACCCAGCGGGGTCTCTATGAAAAGCCCACGGTACTTAACAACGTCGAAACCTATGCTAATGTGCCTCTCATCATTAACAGGGGCGCGGCATGGTATAAGGGAACCGGGCCTGCGACCAGTCCGGGAACCAAGACCTTCGCCTTGACCGGCAAGATTGTTAATACCGGCCTCATCGAAGTACCCATGGGAACCAAACTGCGGGAAATCATCTATGATATTGGCGGCGGCATCTTAAACGGCAAGAAGTTCAAGGCCGTGCAGATTGGCGGACCCTCCGGCGGATGCCTTACCGAAGCGGACATGGATATGCCGTTGGATTTCGATTCGGTTCCCAAAGCCGGCGCGATCATTGGTTCAGGCGGTCTTGTGGTCATGGACGAGACCAACTGTATGATCGAAATCGCCCGGTTCTTTATGAACTTCACCCAGAAAGAGTCCTGCGGAAAATGTGTGCCTTGTCGTGAAGGAACCATGCGGATGCTTGAAATCCTTGAGCGCATCATCTCTGGCGGGGGCAAGAGCGGAGACATCGAGCTGCTTGACGAGCTTTCCGTTACGGTTTCCAAAGCAGCCCTCTGCGGACTTGGCAAAACCGCGCCCAATCCGATTATGAGCACCCTGAAACGCTTCCGCAACGAATATGAAGATCATATCTACAAGCATAAGTGTACCGCCGGGGAATGCCAGAAGCTCAAGAAACTGTCGATCGATCCCCAGAACTGCTCAGGATGCGGCGCCTGCTCCAAGGTCTGTCCCGCCGGCGCGATTACCCAACAGGACAAGGTTCTCGAAGGCAAAAAGAAGGCGTACTATGTGCTTGACGAGTCAAAGTGCATCAAGTGTTTCGCTTGTACCGAAAAATGCAAGTTTGATGCCGTGAAAGAGGAGGCATAAGATGGCTGACAAACAATTTATCACGATTGACGGCGTGGCCGTTGAATTT
>JAITHW010000231.1 GCA_031279815.1 Treponema sp.
CCCTCTCCGCATCCAGGAGCAGCTTGGTGGGTTCCAAAAGAGATTCCAGCAGGCTTTTACGCAGGCTCCGGGCGCCAATAGTCCAAGCCGCTATGCGGTTTATCGAAGCGTCAAAGAAGTCAAGCGCAATATTGATACGGTTGAAAACATTCTGCCGGGCGATTTCACGGCACAGATCCCGCTGTTCATCGGAATAGATAGCCACATGATCCGAATCCCACCGAAGCCCTCGGCTGAAATGGACCAGCAAGCCGGGGATAAAAAGGAGGGCCGCTGAAATTTTGTCTGCAATGGTTTCGGTAGGGTGAAAATGCCCCATGTCAAGACAGAGATGAATCTGTTTTGTCGCGGCATATCCGAGATAAAACTCATGGGAGCCTACCACATAGGCTTCGCTCCCAATACCGAACAATTTACTTTCCACCGCGTCGGTAATGGCTGCGGGATCCAGAGGGACCGCCAGTATTTCATCCAAGGCATCCCGCAGCCGCAGCCTCGGGGAAAGCCGGTCCGCGGGGATATCCTTAGACCCGTCGGGAATCCATGTATTGTTCACCGCAGGGCTGTCCTGGTTGGCGCCAAACGCTGCGGCAATGCGCCGGGACCCAATGGCATGGCGAATCCAGAACCGGCGGATACCGGGATCGCCGCTTGCCAGGGTATAGCCCGAATCCGCTGAAGGGTGGGAAAAAAACGAAGGGTTGAAATCCAAGGGAATACGCTTCTCCTTTGACCAGCTCATCCATCGCTTAAAATGCTCCGGTTCCAGAGCATCCCGGCTCACCTTGCCGCCCCCGGGTTCGGCATAAAAACTGTGCAGATTAAACCGTTTTTTCCCGGGAATAAGGGAAAAGGCAAATTCCGCGTCCGCCCGCAGTTCGTCGCCGTTCCGGGCGCGCCCCGGATAGTTGCCGGTGGCTAAGATACCGCCGCCTGACAAGCCGGAGGCCCCTTCAAAACCGGTTACATCATCCCCCTGCCAGCAATGGATGGAAAGGGGAATAGCCGCGGCGGCGCGGATCGCCGCCGCAGTATCGATCCCGAATGTGCCGTAAGCCTCTTTTGCCAGATTATAGGCTGTTTCGACCGATTCTGTGTTTCCGTAATGGTTCATAGTTTTCCTTCTCTATCGTTAGTCCTTGGGATTTAAACCGTATCTCAGTTAAGCCCGCAAATTATGGAGATTTTCATGAATTTTCTCATAAGCGGGCATTTGCCCCTCTATCCGGCGGAAATCCCGGAACGGTAACGCTCCACTTCCCAATTATTGATAAAATCTATCTGATCTTGAGGCATAAATCGCGGCCCGCCGAAGGATTCGGTATAGACCGCTACTTTGACCGCATCGGTAAAAAGCTCCAGCGCAAGGGCGGCGGCTTTGTCCGAAGAACCGATGCCGAATACGCCCATACTCTGGACCGCGGCAATCTTAGGAATCCTCCCGGCGCGGCCTGCATGGATTTTCCACAATCTTCTGATATCCGATATAGCGGTTTCAAAATTATCTGAATCGGTCTCGATGAAAAGAGGATCGCTCCCTGCATACACGATATGATCCGGGGTAAAAGCTGAAGAAACCGGATAAAAGGAAGCGCGATCTTTAACCAAAGCGGCGATTTCCCGGTTCCGTAAAAATACCGCCTTCCCGGATCCGTCCCCTGTGGAATCCGCTAAAACCGGTATCAGCTCCCCGGAAATACCCCATCGGGAAAGCCCTCCCGATACATCAGGCTGCCGGTTTATTTTTGAAGCAAGTTTTTCCATAATATAACGGTATAATTCTTGGATACCCGCCGGAGAATCGGAACTCACAAAAACCCCGTGATTTTGCAGGAAGATGATGGCCGGCGGGCGGCCGCGGGCGGCCCTGTAAGCGTCCATAGCCTGCTTGACCTTTTGGGAAAGGATATAGCCCGGATTGACCGCGGGAATCCAGACCGCTTCCCCGGCAAACAGCTCCTTTGTTTCGGTTTCACCCCGCTGTGAACAGGTGAGGCCGTTTACCTGGGCCGGATGGGTGTGAACCACCCAAGCAAAAGGCAAGATATCGTGGAGGAGGGTCTCCACGCTAGGCCGCTTCCGTTCCTCTCCGGGTTTCCGGGCGGCCATCATATCCGCAAGAACCTCATCCTCCCGCTCATCAGAAGATGCAGGATAGGTCTTGGCCCAAATCCGCTGTAATACCTGCCGATCCATACGGACAAAACTCTCGGGGGTGCAGTCTGCAAGGGCTATCCCGGATCCCTTGATATACAAGGCTGACTGATCCTTAAACGATGTATTACCCCCTCCGGCAATAACATAGTCTGGATTTGAACCATAATACCGCGAGATCGCGGTTAATTCTTCAATACTCATAAGATCTCCTACATACCTGATATGCGCGCCGTTACATAACCGTTATGTGTATCCAAAATATCGGCAAGCTTGCCAATGCTGGCTTATTATTATTTATACTTGATTTTGCAGTATGGTACATGGACATTTCTCTTGCGAAGATGGAAAAAGCAACGTATCATTATGCTGATATGAGGAAAATGACCGGCGAGCCTTGGGAATACTTTTTACACTATCTCCCGTTCAGCGAAGAAGATGAAAAACTGGGAATGGTGTGCACCACCGCAGGCTGCATTGAAGTTAAGCCCCGGATTGTTTACCCTCCTGATAAACAGAAACACCCCGCCCTGTTCAGGCTTGTAGCAGACGGGCGGACCCTGCCGGAATTCCAGTTGGTATACATTACCAAAGGCGAAGGGGTTTTTGGGGTTGAGGGCAAGGCCTATAGGGTGCTGCCGGGTTCTATTTTGCTAATCCTGCCGGATATGAAACATTACTATAAACCGGTATATGAAATCGGCTGGCGTGAATATTGGGTGGGATTTAAAGGGCAATTCTTTTCGAGGCTGGTTCAGGAAGGGTTCTTCTCCAGGGAGCATATCTTTTTTAGAATCGGTCTCCATAATGACATTTTGTCCCTGTTCAATCAAATCTTTGATGAGATCCGCACCCAGCGGCCCCTCTATCAGCTCAAAGCCTGTGCAAGGGTTCTTGCCATTATCGCAGAGATGCTGACCCGGGAACGGCGCAGGGAACAGCCTAACTGCTATCAAAAAATCGTGGAAAAAGCCAAGTACCTCATGGAAGCGAATATTTTCGGCGCTATTGATATGCCCGGCATTGCCGGGCAGATTGGAATCAGCACTTCCCGGCTTAATGAGATTTTTAAAACCTACACCGCCATGACCCCTTACCAGTATTATATACATATAAAGATTCATAAAGCCGAAAGCCTTCTGGAACAGAATGAGGTATCTGTAAAAGAAGCCGCCTACAGGCTTGGATTTGAGGATCCCTATTATTTTTCCCGGCTTTTTAAAAACAAAACCGGCATTACTCCCTCAAAATGGAAAAAGTTTATTTCAGTACAGTGTTACGGCGAAAAGGCGTGAGAGGAGAGCGCCCGTCCG
>JAITHW010000048.1 GCA_031279815.1 Treponema sp.
TAAGTAGTATATCACAGGGAGGATAGATATGACAAGCCATCAACTAAAAAATCCTTACGGATTTTTTGCGCCTTATATCCCCATGCCTAAAGGCAGGGGCTTTACGGCGCGTTTGGTAAGCGGCGGCGTACCGGCAAAATGCGGTATAGGTAAGGGAAACCCCGCAAACCGTGTATCCGCAGGGTTTCTTATCGAACTCCCGTTACATTACCGCGAGGGAGGTTTCGTACATTTCAATGTATTTCTTTGCCGACTTTTCCCAAGAAAAATTCTGCTTCATCCCGGTAATCCGCATGGCTTCAATCTGAGTACGCCGGTTATAATAGGCCCAGACCGCCCAGCCCACGGTGTTATAAATCGCCGCGGGGGTCAGGTCATCAAAGACAAAACCGGTACCCGCGCCGGTATCCTGATCGAAGTTTTGTACTGTATCCGCTAAACCGCCAGTATTCCGTACAATAGGCAGAGTTCCATAAGCCAGTGAATACATCTGATTAAGCCCGCAGGGTTCATACCGGCTGGGCATGAGGAAGAAATCGCTTCCCGCCTCAATGAGATGGCTTTCCCTTTCGGAGTATCCTATATGGGCTTTGAAATTGGAAAGCCGGGAAGCGAGATTCTCAATCTCATGCTCGCACCAAGGTTCTCCGGACCCCAGTATTACCAACTGCAAATTCATCTCCCGGCAGATAGACCAGGCGGAACCGTATGCCGGACCAAAGACCTCCCCCACGCCTTTCTGCTCGGTGAGGCGAGTTACCATGCCGATAACGGGCACGTCCGGGTCTGACGGCAGGTTGAACTCCCTCTGGAGAGCTTCTTTTGCCTTGATTTTCCCGGTCATATCTTTGATACTGTAATTCTGGGGAATATAGGGATCGGTCTTAGGATTCCAGATACCGGTATCTATGCCGTTGAGTATCCCCGCATAATCGGCGGAACGATACCGCAGAACCCCGTCTAAACGGAAGCCGTGAAGGGGGGTCTGGGTTTCCCAGGCGTAATGGGGAGAAACCGTATTGAGTTTATCCGCCGTATTAAGCCCGGCTTTGAGAAGGTTCATCATATTCCAATCATCAAATCCCGCGGCATAAAAAACATCCCATCCCAGATTGGTATAATAGAAATTATCCTTACTATAAATTCCCTGGTATCCCAAATTATGGATCGTCAGGATTGAGACGGTTTTTTCAAAACCCGAAACCCGTTCCCCATATTTAAGGAAGACCGGCGCCAAAGCGGCGGGCCAGTCATGGGCATGGAGTACATCGGGATACCAGCTTATCTTACGGCAGAACTGAAAAACAGCCCGGCAAAAGAACGTAAACCGCCGGGGATTATCCAGAAAATCCGGTTCAGAGGGAATGCCGTAGATACCGTCTCTGCCGAAAAACACCTCATGGTCGATAAAATAGACCATAACCGGATTTTTTTTGGAAGATCCCGGCAGGTCTGCGGCATAGACGGCACACCATTCTTCTCCTCCTCCGGTACGGACCCCCAACTCGCCTTCAAGCTGACACAACATATCCCGGTTGATACTGTAATACCGGGGGAGGATGATTTTAATTTCATGTCCCTGTTTTGCCAAAGCCAACGACAGCGCGGAAACCGCATCGGCAAGACCGCCGGTTTTTGCAAATGGGACAGCCTCACTGGCGGCCATTAGTATTTTCATAAAACCTCTCTATACTAAAGGGAACTTCTAAAACCCATATATGAGTCCCGTTACCCTATTCTATCGGGGTTTTAACCCTTAATTCAAGGCTTTTTTATATGTTTTAGAGAATTCCCGATAAAAATAGACAAAAGTATAGGAGTGTACCTTGCCGGGTCTAGAGCGTGGAGAGACCAAGTTCCTGGACGATTCGCATACCCTTGGCATGATCCTCTAATTTAAAGATAACCACCGCATGCCCTTCTTTACCTTCAGGCGAAGTGTACAGGTACTCGATGTTTACTTTGGACTTTTGGAACAATTCCATCACCTTGGCAAGGCTTCCGGGAATATCTTTAATTTCCACCGCCACAACATTGGTTTCCCTTGTGGTGAACCCCGCATCGTTCAGCGCCTTAACAGCCCGATCATTCTCGTTCACAATAAGCCGCAATATGCCGAAATCCGCGGTATCCGCGATGCTTATGGCCCGCATATTGATGCCAGCCTCGGCGAGTACCTTCGTAACTTCCCCGATCCTGCCTACGTTGTTTTCCAAAAATACGGATATTTGCTTTATTTCCATGATTACTCCTTTATAGTTTGCGCTTGTCGATCACCCTTTTTGACTTACCCACAGACCGTTCTATGGTTTTCGGTTCCACCAGTTTCACCTTCAGCCCAATCATCAGTTTTGATTTCATTACCGCTTCGATCTTGTTTCGCAGTCCTTCCAAACCTTTGGTTTCATCGCTGAAGAATTCTTTTTTTACCTCAACCTGTAGTTCCACCTCATCAAGATGAGCCGGTCCCCGGTCAACCACGATAAGGTAGTGAGGATCCGTGCCTTCGATTTCAATGAGCGCCTGTTCGATCTGGCTGGGAAACACATTGACGCCCCTTATGATGAGCATATCGTCGGTACGGCCAAAGAGCCGGTTCATCCTAACCGTAGTGCGCCCACAAGAACACGGCTCCCGGCGGAGGAAGGTAACATCCCGGGTCCGGTAGCGGAGCAAGGGCGTCCCCTCTTTGGTCAAGGTGGTGAATACCAGTTCCCCTTTTTCACCTTCCGGCAATACCCTGCCGGTTTCAGGATCGATGATTTCAGGGTAAAACAGGTCTTCATTGATGTGGAGCCCGTCCTTGACCTCACATTCAAAAGCCACCCCGGGACCAATGATTTCAGTCAGCCCGTAGATATCGTAGGCATTCATAGCGTAGCGATCTTCGATTTCCCGGCGCATATTTTCGCTCCAGGGTTCCGCGCCGAAACAGCCCTTGTTGAGCGGGAGGTTTTTCAGATCAATCCCCGCTTCTTCCGCTTCCTCGGCCATGAACAACGCGTAAGAAGGAGTACAGGTCAATATGGTAGACCCGAAGGACTGCATCACCATGAGCTGACGCTGGGTGTTCCCGGAAGACATGGGGATAACATTTGCCCCCAGGGTTTTAGCGCCGTAATGAGCCCCCAACCCGCCGGTAAACAACCCGTAGCCGTAACAGTTCTGCACTGTATCATCCCTGGTTCCCCCGGCCCCCGCGAGGGTACGGGCCATAGACTCTCCCCAGATCTCCAAGTCCCTCTTGGTATAGGCATCCACCACCGGCACTCCTGTAGTCCCCGAAGACATGTGAATCTCCTCAATTTGAGCCCGGGGACACGCCAAAAGCCCATAAGGAAACGTTTCCCGGAGATCCTCTTTGGTGGTAAAGGGGAGTTTAGCAATATCCTCAAGGGAATGAATATCTTGCGGGGTTATACCAAGAATATCCATCTTGCGCCGATAAAAAGCCACATCCCCATACAGTTTTTCAACCAGATTTTTGAGACGGGCAAATTGCAGCTTTTTCCGTACATTCTCATCCATGGATTCATATTCAGGGTTAAAAATCATATAACCTTCCTTCTTTAATTATATTACCTTATATAAATATGAAATTAAAATATTATACCCTTTTTAGTGAAAAATGTAATAGCCTTTTGATGTCTACAGGAACAATTAAACAGAAGAGAAACCCTGCGGTTTGGCCGTCTTCTGTAGAAACAGTAAACGATACGCAGCAGGAGCGGAATCGGTTATATTTCGATGTCAGCTACCCCATGCCTAAAGGCAGGGGCTTGAGGCTTGGGCCGGTTGCCCGGCTTGCTCCCCAAGCATTTCTGCTTCTTCCCATTGCTGGGGTTTCCGCGGCGGTTTCACCCTTGTT
>JAITHW010000190.1 GCA_031279815.1 Treponema sp.
GAGAGTGTGAGAAGATGGAGGGAGAGGGGATGAGATGATGAGAGGGTGCAGATTCAGGGTAAGTCTCCACCTTCCTCGGACTCGGTCGGACCCGCCGTTGCCGGGCCCCCCCCCCCCCCCCCCCGCCCCCCCCCCCCCCCCCCCCCCCCCCGCCCCCCCCCCCCCCCCCCATCCAAATTTATAATACAAAAAAGTATATGATTTCATCAAAAGACCCTATCCATTGCCGGCGTTTGTACCATGCGGCATTATTTATTATCATCATAATAAAAATAATTCCCGGTAATGTCAAGCCGAATTTGCAAAAAAATCAAAAATGCGGTAAAAGCATTTAAACATTGCCCGCGGATTACACGGATTAATTTCACCGGTTAAAAATGAGACAGACTGCCGCCCGGTATCGAAATCTGTGGCAATCCGCGGGCTTTTTATGTCCTTCAAAGGTTAAATGCTTTTGCCCCGGCATTGTTTTTGTTCATGTTTCCCTTAGGGGGTTTTATAGTGTATACTTTAAGAGTGAAAACCGGTTTGTTGAGGGATAATTATGGATAAACAAGGGGATGTACCGGAGGTACAGGGAATTTTGGATTCCTGTAGGAATGAATTGGCCCGGCGTATTGTTGGCCAGCATGAGATGCTGAACGGGCTTCTGACGGCCCTGATTGCCGGAGGGCATATACTGCTTGAAGGGGTGCCCGGGCTGGCGAAAACCCTGGCGGTCAAGAGTTTGGCGGATATTACGGGACTGGTTTTTAAGCGGATTCAGTTTACGCCGGATCTGCTCCCCGCGGACTTGACCGGAACCTTAGTATGGGAACAGGCAACAGGAACGTTTTCGGTCCGCCGGGGGCCGGTTTTCGCCAACCTGATCCTCGCGGACGAGATCAACCGCGCTCCTGCGAAGGTTCAGTCCGCTTTGCTTGAGGCAATGGAAGAACATCAAGTAACCATTGGGGAAACCACCTATCCTCTGCCGGATCCGTTTTTTGTACTGGCCACCCAGAATCCCATTGAACATGAAGGGACCTATACCCTGCCGGAAGCGGAACTGGACCGGTTCCTCCTTAAACTGCTGATCCGGTATCCAAACGCAGAGGAGGAAATCCGGATCCTGAATTTTGCCGCTTCCCGATCGGGTCATGCCGCGGAAAACAGCCGGAATTCCCCGGGAACCGCGCTGTCTCCGGTTTTGGAACCAGGAGCCTTGGAAGCCCTGCGCTCCGCAGCGGATTCAGTGTTTATTGATGAACGGATCGCCGCTTATATTGTGTCGGTAGTTGCCGCTTCAAGACCTTTAGGGCCAAGGCCGCAGGCCGCAAAACCCGTTGCTCCGGGAGTTCCGGCTTTGATGCCCGGGAACCCTGCGGAGAAAGCGGTCAGGGAAGGGCTTTACCGGTATATTGCCTTCGGCGCGTCTCCCCGGGGGTCTATCGCCCTGTATCGCTGTTCCCGGATACAGGCGCTTTTTGAGGGCCGCCCCTTTGTTATCCCCGAAGATGTTAAGGCCGTAGCTTTACCGGTTTTACGGCATCGTATCGTCCTTTCATACGAAGCGGAAGCCGACGGTCTTGATGCGGATGCGGTAATTTCGCGGCTTTTGACCTTTGTACCGATACCTTGAAGAGGCGCGGTCTTTGCGTGAAATCTATGAATCATCATACCGTCCATTGCTTGATCAGCTCCTCCAAACGCATTATATCAATGGGTTTGGATATAAAGCCGTTGAATCCTTTTGTCAGAAACATCTCCTCGTTTCCCGCCAGGGCGTTGGCAGTAAGGGCTATGATGGGCACATTCCGGGCATAATCGCTGTTGATCTCCTTGCGGATGATCCGCACCGTCTCAATGCCGTCCATTTCGGGCATCATGTGATCCATGAGAACCACATGGTAGCGGGGGGTTTCGGATCTGATCTTTTCAACCGCCTCCCTGCCGCTTAACACGCAGTCAACATCAAGCCCATAGGGTTCCAGAATTCCCCTGACTACTTCCAAGTTAATTTCCACATCGTCCACCACCAGCACTTTAGTATGCGCCGGCATAAGCGCAGGCGCAGCAGGCGCAGCAGGAGGGGTGGTTTCATATAATTCAAGGCTCTTCATTTTTTCCGCCTGTTCTTTTCCGATGGGCGCGGGATCCCGTATCTTTTGGGGAATACGCACCGTAAAGGCCGAGCCTTTGCCGTATTCGCTTGCTACCTGTACGCTGCCGTTCATAAAATCTAAGAGCATCTTGGTAATCGCAAGACCAAGCCCGGTGCCTTCTATCTTGCGGTTGGCTTTGGCATCAAGCTGGCTGTATTCGGAAAAAAGCCGGGATATATCATCTTTCCGTATTCCTATGCCCGTATCCTTCACCGTGCATACCAGGGCGCCTGGCTCTTCCCAAAAGACCTCCAGCCGTACGGTCCCCTCTTTGGTGTACTTAATGGCGTTGGAAAGGAGGTTGTTCAAGATTTGTTTGATCCTCAGTTCATCGCCTATGCATTTCGCGGGCAGATGTTCGTCCGCGATGAACTCAAAAACAATGGGCTTGTCGCCGATACGCACCATGTTGAGCCGTACCGCATCGTTCAGGAGCGGTACGGTTTCATATTCCACAGGGATTATCGTAAAACTTCCCGCCTCAATTTTAGAAATGTCCAGAATATCATTGATGATTCCCAGGAGGGTTGAACCTGAGCTGCGGATCTTCTTGATGGTGTCGAAGGTCTCCGGGTTTAAGTTTTTCCGCAGCTCTATGTCCGAGAGACCTATGATGGCATTAAGCGGCGTGCGGATTTCGTGGCTCATGGTCGCCATGAACTCCGATTTGGCCCGGCTGGCGGACTCGGCTATCTGCACCTGTTCTTCCAGGGCTTTTGTCCGTTCCCGCACCGTAGCTTCAAGGGCTTCATTCATCTCATGTATCTGATTGTAAGAGCTTGCCAGGTATCTTGCCAGAACCAGGGCGGAAGCCACATTGAACACAAAGAAACCGTAGCGGCTCATCGTCATTCCGTTATGTAAAACCATGGAGTTAAGCACATCGTATAAGGACGCGGTGGCAAGCAGCATAGCGATGATAACGATATTTCCCAGAGGGCTTTGCAGGAGATGGTGGATCAGGGCTTTGCCGAAAGCGCCCTTTACCCCGTGGTAACATTCTTTTTTTACTTTCAGCACCCCTTTTATAAGGGCAAAGATCACGTCATAGCCTATAATATACACAAAAATAATGCTGCCGATTACCCGCCATACACGCATGACGTCGGTAATGTATTCCACTGAAAAAAAACAGGAACCAAGAGACAGAACCACATTACAGACACAGCACAATTTGGTAACTATGGTTAAACGCCGATCGCTGAGTTCCTCAAAAAAAGCGCCTATAAGAAATATAAGCCAGTACAGGGCGATATACTCGATTCGGAACACATAAAGGGAATCGTTGAGTACCATGTAAATAAACGGATTCAGGCTCAGAAAATAGATGCTTACCGCAATAGAGAACAGGCTATAATAGAGATGATAGCGGGCCTGCCTGCGCATAAAAAAGAGCAAGAGATAATAGACACCCACAAAGACGTAGACGGTGGAACAGATCAGGGAGCCTTGATCTTTGGCATAATCCCTGACGATCTGGTATACGTCGATAAAATAAGGAGACATATAGTATAAGCCGGTATTATCATAAGAAGGGGGCCCAATAATCCTGAAAGTCAGATAGTTTTCCCCCTCCCGGAACAGCAGGTGGTTCAGGGGAAAGGTAATGCTCCGCCAGGAACAATGTTTTCGGATATTCCCCTCTTCATCTAAATGTACCTGGGACTGCACCGGCGTTCCGTTCAGGTAGACTTCCCAATTATCCCCGATACCGGCGAGAAAAATCCCCGGCAGAACCGGGAGTTCCTGTTGCAGCAGATCCATCCGGGGTTTATCCATGGTAAAGGGAATAGCAAGGGTAAACTCTTCCGGCTTGTCGCCTCTGGGGGAGAGAAAAAGCCGGCGTTTTTCAGGCGCCAGGAAATTCTTTACTATCGCGGATTTTCTCTCCTCCGGGGATACTGCCACTTCCCAGGAAATTGCCGCGGGATTGCGAGATATATCCGCCCTCTGGAAGCCTCTTTTCATATACATAGGGTAATCCAGGAGATTTATCCGCAGGGGGCTTGGTTTTACCTTCCAAGGAGAGAGCAGAACAATAAAAACCGTCCCTCCCAGAACGGCCGCGAAGGTTCCTAAGAGTATCGATAATAAAGATTTTTTCATATCTGAATTATATAACGAAAGATCGCATATAACAAAAAGTGAAACCCGGGGATAAAGGGATACTTCACAATAAACATCCAGAAAGAAGAATAAAAACCGCAAAGGCGGACACGGTACGCCCTTGCCTTTGCGGTAATGGCAGAGGCCCCTGGATCTACACCTTATCCCGCGCCGCTATTCATCGCCCCATTCGCCGTCCGTATCCAGAGCGGGGAAGAAATTCCCCGCATTATCCAGCAAATACCGGGCTTTTCGCTGGGATAATATATTCGCCAGCCGGTTTGCAGGATTTGCGCCGGGATCAATGGCTAGGGCCGTTTCCAAGTAGGTCTTAAAGGTCTCATAATCCTGAGCGGGAATTGAAATCGCCTGGACATAAGAGATGTAGGGGCCTGCGGACAGACCTTTGGTTTTTTCTATGACCCGTTTGAAATAGGTATCCACCAGGGCTTTATTTCCCCCCATAGTTTCCGGTAAAGACCCGTAGAACAGCACATAAAAATCGTCTAAGGCTCCGTTGTTAAAATCCGGGTCCAACTCGTAGGCCCGGTTTATCATGGCGGTCAGTTCAGGAATCTTAAACCCTAATCCCAGATCAAAAGGCTCCAGGGAAAAAGCCGCCAAAGTACCCGCTACGGTCCAATAGAGCAGAGGAACATCCTGTTTTTTCATTTTTGAAAGATAGGTTTCCAGGGTTCCCTTTTGGTACGCGGCGCTGAATCCCGGATACTTTTTATCCAGTCCCGAATAGAGGATCGCGGTTCCCCGAAGGTAAAACTTCTTTGCCCGCTGCTTCGCCTGTTCCCGTTCCAGGTACCGGTAGGCAGGCAGCATTTCCGCAGGCCCCTGAACAAACGCATTGGCATACATAATAAAAAGCGATCCTGTGGTCAAGATCAGTCCCTGATGATTGGGGTTCGAGGCTAAGAGCGATTCATACATCTTGATAGCAAAGGGAATGGCATCCCCCACCAGTTCAGGGTCTGAATCGCCGGTAAACACATCACCGCCGCCGCTGGCGGTTAAGGCATCGGACACCGCGTTTAGAGCAATCTTGTTAACCGAGCAGGACGAAACCAGCGCGCCTGTAAGCAGCAGTGATAGGACGTTGCGTTTGATCATGTCAGTCGCCGATGGCCTTCCGGATGTCTTTTTTGATGGCTTCAAGTTTCCGGGCCGCTTCTTCTTTAGCCGCGGGCAGCCCGCCGGCTCCCACCTCGCTGCAACAGCTTGCGTAAAACTTGATCTTAGGCTCGGTCCCGCTGGGGCGGGCGCTTACTACGGTTCCGTCTTTCAGATAAAACTGAAGTACATCGCTTTTGGGGAGGCCCACCGGTTCCTGACAATCCGGCCTGGCCGGATACTTCCACACCGAATCCAGGATGTCCCGGACTTTCTCAACTTCGATACCTCCCAAAACAGCAGGAGGATTTTTTCTATAATTATCCATAATTCCCTTCATAATAGCAGGCCCTTCCGGTCCTTGGAAGTACTTGGAGATGCCCATTTCCTGCCAATACCCATTTGCTTTATAGAGATCATCCAGCCGGTCCAAAAGGCTTTTCCCCTGGCTCCGCCAGTAAAGGGTCATTTCCGCGGTCAAAGCCGCGGCGGAAACCCCGTCTTTGTCCCGCACTTCGTTTTCCACCAGATAGCCGTAGCTTTCTTCCGTACCGTATACCACCGTAGGGCTCCCCGTTGCTTCGCTTTTCCGCCATATATCCGCGATCCACTTGAAGCCGGTCAGACATTCGATGCAATCCGCGCCGTAGGATAAGGCCACCCGTTTCTGCATACCGGTAGTAACAATGGAATTAACCATCACCGCTTGGGCGGGCATCTTCCCGGTTTCCTTGAGGGAAAGAAAGATATAATCCGCCAAAAGGGTTCCCAACTGATTGCCGGTAACCAAGGTAAAATTTCCCCTGCCATCGGGCACCGCGATTCCCAGCCGATCCGCATCAGGGTCCGTGGCCATAACCACATCCGCGCCCACCTGTTTTCCCAGCTTGAGGGCAAGCTCCAGCGCGGGCGCCTCTTCGGGATTGGGGAAGGAAACTGTGGGGAAATCACCGTTTCCCTCCCGCTGTTCCCGGACCGTGATCACCTTAAGCCCCAGGCTTTCCAGCACGGTTTCCACATGCATGGCCCCGGTACCGTGCAGCGGGGTATAGACGATCTTGACCTCCCCGGCCTTAGCCTTAATCAGCTCCGGCCTGAACAGGCGGCTCCTCACCATTGCCTGATAGGGTTCGTCTATTTCCTTGTCAATGATTTTGAGGAGTCCTTTGGACAGGGCATCCTGCCTATCTATTTCCTTGATATCGGAAACCCCATTGACCTCCTCGATGATCCCCGTATCATGAGGAGGAATAACCTGAGAGCCGTCGTTCCAGTATGCCTTATACCCATTGTATTGGGCAGGATTATGGCTGGCGGTAACTACGATCCCAGTATCGCAGCCCAGTTTCCTGATGGCGAATGAAAGTTCCGGGGTGGGGCGCATGCCTGAGAAAAGGTAGGTCTTGATGCCGTTGGCGGCCAATATCAGCGCGGCGGCTTCGGCAAACTCCGCGGAATAATGACGGCTGTCAAAGGCCACGGCCGCGGAGAGGGCGTCCGCGTCCGCCTTGCCGGGAAACGTCTTTATCAGATATGTTGCCAGCCCTTGGGTGGCGCTCTTGACCACCAGGGTATTCATGCGGTTATACCCGCCGCCGATGACCCCCCGCAGTCCGCCGGTGCCGAATTCCAGATTTTGATAGAACCGGTCCGCGAGTTCCTTCCAATCCTCTGCGGCTATGAGCTTTTCCACTTCAGCTTTGAAATGGGCGTCTTTTTCTTTGCGTATATAATCCCCCGCCTGAGCGAGGATAGCGTTGTTATCCACAAAAGCCTCCATAAATGGTAATATAATTGTTTAGTATATAGAACTTGTCCGCAATAGGCAAGAGCCTCAATAGACAACGTCCCTGTATGGAGGACGAACCCGTGTACTTTCCCGCGGTTTTTACATTGACATATCAAGAAAGATGATTGAAAATTAGAAGATATGACCCAATCATTAGAAGATTACCTTGAGATGGTGAGTTTCCTTGCCGATGAAGGCGGAGGCGAGGTTCGGCTGACGGATGTTGCTTCCCGGTTGGGAGTTTCAAAGCCGTCGGTGTTCACAGCTCTTAAAATTCTGGAAGAACAGGGGCTTTTGGAACATGAACGGTATCGTACCATCTCTCTGACCCAAAAAGGCATGATTGAGGCGGCGGAAATTCGGGACCGTCACAGCTTTCTCACGGCGTTTCTTCGCACTATTGTAGGGGTTAGCCCGGATATTGCGGAAAAAGACGCGTGTAAAATGGAACATCTCCTTTCAAAAGAAACCTTACAGAAAATAAAAGCCCTGGTCCAAAAAAAAGAAATAACCCCTTAATGATCAGGAACCATAGTTTTGAAGCCTACTATGCCGGCCTTTACGGCCCGCGATGGAAACCGCTACGGAAAAGCCTCCTGGAAAAGGCCGAAGCGGTTCCCTTTACTGCGGGGCTCGCCATCCCCTATATGCTCGATTATGCTTCGGTATTGGCGGCCCGGTCTCTCAGGCTTCCCGAGGAGGGTATGATTTTGGATGCCTGCGCGTCCCCGGGCGGGAAGAGCCTGGTACTCCTCTCGGCTATGGATTCCGGGCAGACCCTTCTGGCCAACGAGCGTTCCGGCGAAAGACGGCGGCGGCTGGTGAAGGTATTAGACGAACACCTGGAACTTGAGAAGCGGACCCGGGTAAGGGTTTCCGGCTTTGATGCCGCGGCTTTGGGAGCTAAAAAAAACGAGCGCGGCCGTTTTGGAGGGATCCTGGTGGACGCGCCTTGTTCCTGTGAGCGTCGTGTCATACAAAATGAAAAAGCCCTGTCCCAATGGAGCGCGGCCAGGCCCCGCTTCCTTGCCCGGCGGCAATGGGCGCTGCTTTCAGCCGCGTTCCTCACGCTCAGGCCCGGAGGGTCCCTGATATACGCCACCTGCGCTCTTTCGGTCGAAGAGAACGACGGGGTGGCTTCCCTGCTCATAAAGAAGTATAGCCGGGACGCGCTGCTTGATGAACCGGATTTCCCGGAAGGTGAAAAAACGGCCTTCGGCAGGATCATCCTCCCGGATGTATCCGGCGGCATAGGCCCTATGTATGTGGCGAGGTTTAGGAAGAACCCTGCGGGTTCTCCTGCCTGCGGAGCGTAGCCGCTGCTCATAACCGCGATCCGGCTTCAGGTATCCTGATGCAGCCCCAGCATATAAGCGCCGATCCTTTCCTTGACCGCGGCCCCGGCGCGTACCTCCTGAATTTCCGCGGCAACCGCGCCCTGGTAGAACACCAGAATCCGGTCCGCGAGGGCAAGGATTTCATCCAAATTCGACGAAATGAGGAGTATCGCCGCGCCCTGTTCCCGGAGCCGGGACATCTGCTCATACACATAGCGGCCCGCGGCCGCGTCAAGCCCCCAGGCCGGCTCGGAGAACACGATGTAATCTTGAAACAGATCGATTTCCCGGGCCAGGATGACCTTCTGTATATTCCCTCCTGAAAGAGACCCGATCCGCAGCCCTTCATTGCCGGTGATGCCGTACCGTTCGAAAAGCGTCCGGGAGAAACGGGAGATCCCTTTGAGGTCTAGGAAGCCGCCGCGGACAAATTCTTTGCGCCTGCCGACCATGATGTTTTCCGGTATGCTGGCCTCCAGCGCGCTGCCCAGATGCAGGCGGTCCGCCGGGACATAGGCCAGCCCTCGCTTGCGCAGGCGTCTTGCATCCAGACCTGAAATATCCTCGTTTCTACAGAGGATCTTCCCGGAGGTGATGGGCAGAAATCCCCCCAGAACCGCCTCCAAAACCTCAAGCCCATTGCCCCCGACCCCGGCAAATCCGAGGATCTCCCCCCTATGAGCCGTAAAACTCACCTGATTCAGGAGAGGCCGCGCTTGCCCCCGGCGCATGACCGCCACCTGTTCAAAACACAGCACAGGCTCGCCCCTGGGCCGCCTCTGTTCCGGCGGATTAGTCTGAACCTCAATATCCCGGCCTATCATCATTTGGAATATCTCGTATTCATCGATATCCTTGGTTTCCCTAACGCTGATCAGTTCCCCCCGGCGCATGACCGCCACCCGATTGGAAATCCGCTTGATCTCCGCAAGTTTGTGGGTAATGAGGATCAGAGACTTCCCCGCAGCGGCCAGGGTCTTTAAAGTACGGAACAGAGCCGCGGTTTCCTGTTCGGTTAATACCGCGGTAGGTTCATCAAGGATGAGAACCTCCGCATTACGGTACAGCATCTTGAGGATTTCCACCTGCTGCATCTGTCCCACCGTGAAGGTATCAACCTGGCGGCCCGCTTCAATAGAAAAACCATGAGCCTTGATAATGTCCCGGACCCGCGCGTTTGCCTTGCGGAAATCATAGACGAACCCCCATTTCACAGGCTCAATCCCCATGACCGCATTCTGCGCCACGGTGAATTCAGGGAACAGCATGAAGTGCTGGTGGACCATGCCTATGCCCAAGGCGTTGGCGATCCTGGGAGAACCGATCGTCACAGGTTTGCCTTGGACCAGAATTTCCCCTTCCGTAGGGCTTACCAGGCCGTAGAGTATCTTCATCAGGGTGCTCTTCCCCGCGCCGTTTTCACCGGCAATACAGAGAATCTCCCCTTTACGCAATGCAAGATCTATCCGGTTATTTGCGCGGTACGCGTCCTCAGAGTACACCTTGGTAATGCCCCGCAGTTCAATCGCATATTCCGAAACCGCCATATACCCATACCTTTGCTTTAAGATTACGCGGCAGGCTTAATCACCGGCGGACATGATTTCCGCGCGTTTTAAATCTTCTTGACGGTTGATGTTAAAGAACATATCCTTTCCGGCGTATTGTTCAACAATCCAAGGCTCTACAATGTATAGGTTCAGCTTGTCAAGAACAGGCCGTATCTTATATTCCTGCCGTATCAGCGCGTCATGTATAGGCCCCATACAGCGTTTACTGTAAAAAGAATTAAAAGGTTCGTAGAATCCGTCATGCCTGCGGGCAATGCACGCGTCCGCCCGGGCCGCGATTACTATGTCCCTGACATACCGGATATATTCAGCGGAGATAAAGGGCATATCACAGGCAATCACATAGAGATAGTCGCTGCGGCAGTGTTTGAGTCCCTGATAGATACCCGCCAGAGGCCCCGCGCCCAGCTCGTCATACACAATAACAACGTTTTCACGGGCAAAGGGTTCGTTACTGGATACCAGCACCTCTTTGAAAAGAGAACCCAAGCCGCTTATGAGACTGTCCATTACTCTAACGCCGTCTAGGGCCAGGCGTTTTTTGTCATACCCCATGCGCGTGCTTTTCCCGCCGGCTAAAATCAGGGCGCTGTCAGCGTTCACCAAAACATCTCCTGTACTTAAATACTAATTTAAGCCCTTGAGCGCGGTCAATATCTCCGAACCAGGACATTTCCCTGAGCATCTCTTCCTGATGCGCGGGACGCCGCAGCGTTTTAAGGAAAATAATACAGGGTATCATTTCAAAATGAAATTGCACGGGAACCGGAAAATCTAAATAAGTTTTTATAATATATAGACTTATTTAATTGATAGTTTCTATGAAATCTGATAATCTTTTATCTCCTTATTTAACCCGTGAAATTAATCCGTGTAATCCGCGGGCCCATGTTTAAATGCTTTTGCCCCGGCCCGGCTTGAAAAGACATATATCATCCCGGTATAATTAGGATACAATAGGTCTAATTTTAAGGAAGTAATATGAATAAGAAGCAATTTATCGCTACGGCCCTCGGTATTGCGCTGGCGGCCGTTGTTCCTGTGTATTCCGCCGGCAAGCAGGACTCCTCCAAGGGGAAGGCGGATGCCGCGGATCCGCGCGGCGGGGAACTGCGTTTCGGGCTTACCACTGAACCCGCCACGCTTGACCCTTTAAGCCCTTCCAATACCGCGGATGGACGGAGCATCCTATTCAACGTGTTTGAAGGTTTGGTGAAGCCTGCTCCAGACGGCAGCCTTCAGCCAGCGGTTGCGGAGAGTTATACCCTTGAACAAGGCGGGCTTGTGTATAATTTTAAACTGCGTCCGGCAATAAAGTTTCACGACGGATCTGAAGTAACCCCGGAAGATGTGGAATTTACCCTGAATACCGCTATCAATGCAGGTTTCAACGGCTTCAACCGGATCGGAACCGTAGCGATAACCCCGGAGCGGGGTATTGCGGTTACGCTGAAAGCGCCGGATGTGGAGTTTTTGCCTTATCTTACCATCGGGGTGGTGCCGAGGAATAACCCCAACCGGGAGCAGAATCCTATTGGGACGGGGCCTTTCTCCATCGCAAGCTATGACACCCAGCGGTCCCTGGTCTTAGTGAAAAACCCCCATTACCGGCAACCGGGACTACCCCATCTGGACAAGGTGACCTATGTGTTTCTCGCGGATTCGGACGCCATGCTCCTGGCGCTCCAGGGAGGGAGCATCGACAGCGCCGGCATTACCGGTTCTTTGGTGGAACAGCTTGATCCCAACCGGTTCGACATTCTGCCTTATCCCTCCAATTCGGTGCAGCTTTTAGCCTTGAACAACAAGGTAACTCCTTTAGACAATGTACAGGTCCGTCAAGCCATCAGCTATGGGGTGGACATAGGGCAGATTATTGATACCGCGTTCTACGGCAGAGGGGAGCCCTCGGGAAGCCCTCTCATTCCGGGGTTGAGCAAGTATTACAATACATCCTTGAAACAGCCGTATCCCACAGATATTCAAAGAGCCAAGGCCCTGCTTGCCGAGGCCGGTTACGCCAACGGGTTTCCTCTGGTGATAACGGTTCCGTCTAATTATACCATGCACGTAGACACCGCTCAGGTTCTGGTGAATCAGTTGGGGAAAATCGGGATCACAGCCACGATCAAGCTGGTAGACTGGGCGACTTGGCTTTCCGAGGTGTATAGAGGACGCCGGTATGAGGCCACGATCATTTCTTTGGATGCCTCGACTATTTCCCCCAAGAGCTTCCTGGAACGGTATCAGTCAAGCGCGGGAAGCAACTTCCTGAATTTCAACAGTCCCCGGTATGATGAGGTATACAGCAGGATCTTGACCGAAGTGCAGGAGAACAGCCGGGTCGCCCTGTACAAGGAAGCCCAGCAGATTATTTCCGAAGAAGCCGCGGGCGTTTATATTCAGGATATCTGGCAGTTTAGAGTCTTTCCTAAAGGACGTTTCAGCGGGATAGTACACTATCCCCTGTATGTGGTTGACTTCTCTACGGTCTACAAAATTCAATAAACCGATTAACCTGCAAAGAGTATCCGTATGAATTTTATGACAAGAAGACTGGTGATTACTATCATAACTCTCTTCTTGGTTTCGGTATTTACCTTTGCGGCTTTTACCGTCATCCCCGGAGACCCGGCGCTCATAATGGCGGGGATTGAAACCACGGAAGAACAGCTTGCGGCGGTCCGCTCGGAATTGGGGCTAGACCGGAGCCTGCCGACGCAGTATGTTTCATGGTTAGGGAGGTTTCTCACCGGGAATCTGGGTAATTCGGTGCGCTTCAGAGGCGCTTCCATTACGGGCCTGGTGATTGAACGGCTGCCGGTTACCTTTTCCCTTGCCGCTCTGTCTTTCCTGTTTATCCTCCTGATTTCAATACCGGCGGCTCTCTTTCCCGCACCTAGGGAACATTCCCTACAGGACCGGTTTGTAAATACTTTTATCACGATCAATATTTCCCTGCCGGGCTTTTTTTCAGGGGTTCTGTTTATATGGGTCTTCGGAATCCTCTTAAAATTCTTCACCCCCGGTTCTTACGTGTCTTACCGGGAAAATGTCCCCGCCTTTCTGGGCTACCTTCTGTTTCCCGCCCTAGCCATCGCGGCACCCAATGCGGCGGTTGTCGTCAAGTTTCTCAGAGGTTCTCTTTTGCAGGAGCTTCGCAGCGATTATGTGCGTACCGCCTACAGCAAGGGAGCTTCCCGGGGCCGGGTATTATACCGGCATGTTTTGAAAAACGCGGTGATCCCCGCGATTACGCTGCTGGGCATGATAATCGGGGATATTTTTTCCGGAAGCATCGTGATTGAGCAGGTGTTCGGCATACCGGGAATAGGCAGATTACTCATTGCTTCCATTGCCTCAAGGGATTATCCTCTGGCCCAGACCCTGGTGGTGTACATCGCATGCATCGTGATCCTGGCGAATACCTCGGTAGACATCGCCATACAGATGATTGATCCGAGAATCCGGGTAAAATAGGCAAGGCCATGCAGACGCCCTGGAACATAGATTTCAAGATCGGGCTTGCCCTGGCTCTTTTAGTGGCGGGTATGGGGATAGCCAGCTTTTTTTACACCCCTTACGACTATAACGAGATGGATCCGGCAAGACGTTTTATCCCGCCTCGGATGTCCCACCTCATGGGAACTGACAGCTTTGGCCGGGACGTGTTTTCCCGGGTTATGATCGGCGGCAGATATACCTTGGCGGTATCGATCTTCACCGTACTGGGGAGCGCCGGGATCGGCGCGTCCCTGGGACTGATTTCGGGTTATATCGGGGGGCTATGGGATGAAATAGCGATGCGTTTCATGGACGCCCTGAGTTCTTTTCCCGGTATACTGTTGGCCCTGGTGATGATCTCTATCATGGAAAACAGGCCTTTTACCCTTATTACAGCCCTGCTTGTTCTATTTATTCCAAGTTATGTCCGGATCATGCGGACCGGTATGCTGCAGTACAAGAACGCCGATTTTGTGAAAACCGCACAGATCATGGGGGCCTCTCATCTTCGCATGATCTTCGCACACATATTGCCCAATCTTGCCACCCCGCTGCTTTCCGCGACCGTGCTGGGGCTTTCCAACGCCATCCTCGCGGAAGCCACCATGAGTTATCTTGGCTTCGGCATACAGCCTCCCATACCTAGCTGGGGACGTATGCTGTCGGAATCCCAGGGCTTTCTTTTCAATGCGCCTTGGTGCGCTCTTGCCCCCGGAATTATGATAATGCTGACCGTCATCGCCTTCCACTACATCGGCGAAGGGATTAGGCAGCGGTATTGCGGCTGATGGCCGGGAGCGGTTTTCCGGTTCCGGCATTTTCGATAAAACAGGCTGCCGATGAAGGCCGCGTGAGTCTTGCGGTTGAAACAAAAAATCGATGCTGAAAACACCGGGCGGCTCGTCACATATCGGATTTCCCCCTCTGTTGAACCAACGTGATAATGTCCCCCTGATAGCAAAGTAGAAATGTCCCCTCTGGCAAGATAAGGCCGTGGGAAAAGATGGCCGGGAAACTGGCGATGGGACAGAAAGAACTGTTGCGGGGAAAAGTATTGGAACAGGTAAAGACGGGGCCGTTGACGCTGAAAGAAGCGGCGCTACGGCTGAAAATCAGCTGCCGGCAGGCCAAACGCCTGTACCGGGCTTACCGGGAGCAGGGAGACGCCGCCCTCATCCACGGGAACAGGGGCAGGCGGTCAAACAACCGGACGGCGGAGGAGTGGGCGCTCGCGGCGTACCGGGAACGGTACACCGGTTTCGGGCCAACCTTCGCGGCGGAGAAGCTGGCCGAAGTGGAGGGTATCGCGGGGAGACCCTGAGGCAATGGCTGCTGGCCGCCGGCTTGTGGGAACGGAAACGGCGGAGCAAGCGGGAGCGGAAAGCCTGTTTCGGGGAGTTGGTTCAGTTTGACGGAAGCCGTCACGACTGGTTTGAGGGGCGGCGGAGGACATGCTGCCTGATGAACATGGTGGACGACGCGACCGGGACTACCCTGTCGTTGAGCAGGAGACCGCGGACGCGGCGATGACGCTATTGTCTTGCTGGATAAAGCAATACGGCAGGCGCTGTATTGCGACCATAAGAACGCCTTTGTCAGCAACCGGGAGCCGACGGTTGAAGAGCAGCTTGCGGGGATAGAGCCGCAAAGCCATTTCGAGAAAGCCTGCGGGAAGCTGGGGATAGAGGTCATCGCGGCCAACAGGCCAAAGGCCGGGTGGAGCGGAACCATGCCGTCTACCAGGACCGGTTCGTGAAGGAACTCCGCCTGGCCGGTATCTCCACGATTGAGGAGGCCAACCGTTTCCTGGATACCTCCCCCGGATAAACGCGAAGTTTTCCCGTCCGGCCCGGGACAGCGCGGACGCCCGCGTTCCCCTGGGGGAAAGCCGATTTACGGGAGATACTGTGTTATGACTACCGGCGGGTGGTCAGCCGGGATTATGCGGTCTCGTTTCAGCGCCGGCTGTTCCAGATACAGCCGGAAAGCCGCCCCCTTCCCCGGCCGCTGGACAAGGTAACGGTCAGGGTACGGCTTCATTCTTCGGTTGACCTGTATTTTCAGGGGAAGAAACTCCTGATACGGGAACTGATAAAAACTTCAAAAAAGGAGGTGGCCTGATCCCTCAAGCCTTCCCCAAAGGGGACATTTCTACTTTGCGTTGACATTGATAAAAATTTTCTATTGAATAGCAGCCCATAACAGATTATTCTTAAAAAATGACATCCATACGTATGATTGCCCTTGATTTAGATGATACGCTGTTACGGTCGTATCTGAGCATTTCTTATCGCACCAGAAATGCAATTAAACGGGCGGAAGCCGCGGGTATTGTGCTTGTATTGGCTTCTGGCAGGAGTCCAGCAGCTATGGAACGTTTTGCTCGGCTTTTAAGGATGCACAAACGGCCTGGGTATTTGATTTGTAATAACGGAACGATTATCCAGGAGAGCCATACGGGAAAAATCGTTTATACCATACAGATACCTGTTCAGCCTGCGCTTACTGCATTCGATTTAGCAAACGCCGAGGGGTTTCCGGTACAATTATATGATGATGATATCCTGTATGTTTCAAAGCCCAATGAATTTGCCGATTTATGACCAAAAACTGACTGGACTACGGCAGGTGGTGGTGGAAAATTTCAGAGATATGATAGCGGCGGGATGTTACAAACTGCTCGTCCCTGGGGATTCTATGAATGACGAAGCGATGATTAAATGGGCCGGGGTGGGGGTTGCTATGGCGAATGGAGACACACAGATCAAGGCTATTGCCACCGTGGTTACTGAACGGTCCAATGACGATGATGGGATAGTGGATATCATCGACCGATACGTATTGCGTTAATTCCGGGATTAGCAGGATAAATTCTTCTTTATGGCGGCAGTATTTTTGCGCCTGCCGTCACTTGTTACCTACCCGATAGGGGCAATAAAGTGTCCGGGCAGGCTTTTCTCCTAGGCATTAAAGAAAACCACGAGCCGAATACGTTTTTACGGCTAAACTTTTTTCGGTGGGGATCTACAAAGTATGATTAGGGAGGGAGTGACAAAGAAGACAAAAGAAGAACTATGAAAGAATGTCAACCAACACAGAGTTTAAATACCCCAATGCCAAGTGATAAGAGTCAGAAACGCGATAGTACGTCCAAAAAGGGATAAAAATTCTGGTATTCAGGCAAGAAAAAACGTCGCACCGTGAAAATACAGATGATGGATAAAAAGACATGTAATTAGGGGTACCACGTTTATCAGGAAGAACATGGTTTCAGGCTTTTCAAGGAATCGAAGGCGTGGGTTCTGAAGTTTAGGAAGAGGTATAATAAATCTATCAAAAATAAAGCATCTTATTAGTTTGGATAGTGGTTTCCCAGAAATCGTATAAGCGCTGGGTGGGGGTAAAATCAGACAGACAGATGTATGATAAACCGAGCATAATATCATTATAAAAATCGCTATACTTTCGCCAAACCCGATCATAGTGATCCGGCAGGGGCGGACGTCCCTGTAAGCCTTTATATTCCATATCCAGATAGCCATCAGTAACCAGATATTCAAAGAAGCTGGTAATTTGTAAAAGCTTAGGTTTCTTTTGCTCACATTCCCCATGGAACACGGTTCGGGAACTCCGCAGGTTTGCGGGGCGCGGATCATACACATACATAAGGGGTCTAGTCTCGGTGAGAAAATAGAAGGTGAAGGGCATATCCGGGGAAAACGCGCCGGTAAAAGCCCGGAAATACTTGGAGAGCTTGCTTCCCCAGGGTCTGCCTTCGTGGGCGGCGATGAGGTGATTGATGATTTCTTTTTTGGTATTGTTTAGTTCCATGAAAGAGGTATTGAGCAATTTAGAAAAAAATAAGAAAAGTCCGCTGATTTCAGGGGACTATGAGGAACAAGGAAAGGCTTTCCCATGCGCCGATGTTGTGATGTTCGTGGTCAAACTCCACGCCGATCTTGAACAGTGTTTTGCCGCTCCCCTGCCAAGGCGTAAGATACTGTTTCGAGTCTATCTGCTCAAGCGCCTGCTTTACTGTCCCATTCAGCTTGAACTCAAAGCAGTATACAAAGTCTTTCGTTTCTACCAGCGTGTCGATACGTCCCGTCGCGATACGCACCTCTGAATGGCAGTGCGTACCGATCATCGTGAATATCAGATGCACCGCAGTCTCGTAGTAATACTCTAGCCTTGTGGTTATTTCAGAGGGAATTGAGGCGAAGAACGGTACAAGCGCGTCCATTACCCCCTGTACATCCCCTTTGAAAAACGCCGCCGGCAACTTTACATACAGCGCACGGGCTTTCTCCTCAGGAGGCTGAAAACAATATTCCAGCAGCGACTTCGCAAAAGACGCGCCTACTTCGATATTCGGATAATCCAGGGTAAACTGTTTCAGTTCCTCATCATAATCCGTTATGGTCAAGTAACCGGATTGATACAGCACCGGTACCGCTTTCATGGTTTCAAGATCGAACTTACTGAAATCATCGTAACCGACCCGCAGATTATTCAGGTTGAGAATATTGATGTTTTGGTTCACGATGAGCTTGAGTAAAAACGTGGGTGTTCCGGTTTCGTACCAGTAGGGTAAAAACTTTCCGCCATCTTCAAAATGATTTAGCAACCCAAAAGGGTTATAGACCGTGAATCTTTTCTCAGAGAAGCGGTAACCATTGTAGAAACGGCGCAATTCGCCAAGATAGTTTTCACGGACTTCTCCGGTTTCCTGTACTATGCCGTCAATTTCGGGCGCAAAAGCAGGTTCAAGTTCATCCTGGGTGATACCGCAAATGTCGGCATATTTTGGATTTAAGGTTAAATCTCTTAAATGGTTCAAATCGGAAAATATGCTTACATGAGAAAACTTAGTTACACCGGTGAGAAATACAAACTTTAAGTAAGCGTCGTAAGATTTCAGAACGCCGTAAAACCCCTTTAATACATTCCTGATTTTAATATGAATATCAGGCGCATCAATAGTAGCAAGCAGCGGTTTATCGTATTCATCAATAATGACAACCGCTTTTTCACCGGTCTTGGCACAAGACTTTTCTAGCAACAGCTTAAACTGACCCGCTACATCAACCGGTTCCAGTTCAACCTTTTGTTTTCTCGCTTCCCTTCCCAGCTCTGAAATCAATACGGAATGAAGCGCATCTACCCCGTCTGAATATAGCCCCGCATTCAAGTCCAGCCGGATTACCGGGTGTTTCTTCCATTCCCAGTCCAGGGAATTGATAGCAAGCGCCGGCTGTCCTGCAATTTCGCTGAACAGCTCTCGTCTGCCCTCGAAAATCGCCCCCAGGGTCGAACAGAGCAGGGACTTCCCAAAGCGCCGGGGACGGGAGAGAAAGCAGGCCGTTGCGGAACCGCTTATCAGTTCATATATCCGGGCGGTTTTATCCACATATATAAAGCCGCTTTCACGGATTTTGGGGAAGTCCTG
>JAITHW010000026.1 GCA_031279815.1 Treponema sp.
CAAAAAGGCAGTCATGCAAAATATTCAAATGGACATCGGATAGCAGTTATTCCAATACATGATACAGTAGCTCGCGGAACTTTAAAAAGCATATTAATTCAAGCCGGAATAGAATTAGAGGATTTTTTGGAATTATTAAAAAAATAAATAAAGATGGTGCAAAGCAAAAAACCAGCACATAACAGGACTGTTTACGCTGCGCCGCCAGTAGGCGGCTTGGCCTCCATTCGGCTAGGTCATGGCTGCGCCATTCCCACGCCTCATTGTAGCACATTTTGCCAGCCCTGGTCTTTGTTGCGCAAAGCCCTTATACGGGCTGGCAAAACGTCGTAAACAGCCGGAACGTTATGCAAAACCTTCATGCCGGTATATCCGGCGTTTGGCTTGTAACAGGGTCCCTCACCGGATTGTTCTTTCACGGTTTTTTCATCTGTTTCTTTTAATCTTTCCACAAGGCGCCGATCATGGCGCTGGATTTTATGGTCAAGGACGTTATCCATAGGATAACCGTCAAATTATTCACGCGTTTCTGCCGGAGGCTAAGAGCGGGCAGGGCCGGGGTGTTTTTCGAGGGCGGGCAAAACCCCCTGTGCAGGCGGACCCTCAAGGTGATTGCCCCCGCGGAGATCACATCGGGGCAGACTGCCGGATTCGGGTGGCAACGCAGAATTCCGCCAAAGGCGGCGGCGTTTTGCTCAAGAATATTCGGGAGATCGCCTCGGAATTTGTTTTGTCCCCGCAGCCGTAAAACCGCGGGGATCAGGCAAGGATCGGCCATCCGATCGGTCTTGAATCGGATCCCGGATCGGTCTTATAATGCGGATATATGAATATCTCAATTGATTTGCGGATTTCCGTTCCCCGGTATAGGCTGTTGGTATATAAAGATTAAGATGAAACAAGACGTATTATTTTATTGCTTAGGAGATTCACTGAGGGAAGGCTATTGCCGGCGGAGCAGGCGGCGTTCCCCGGCTTAACCGGCATTCCGGAAACGGCGCGCAATGCAGGCGGTTTAAGGACATTCACACGGAATCCGATAGAAAATGTGAAGTATACACGGGCGGGAAACCGGGGCCCCTTGGAACCCTTGCGGCCAAGCCCGGTGAAGACCATAAGGAGATGATTATGGAAAACCCAGAGGATTTTGTAGTTGAGGGAAAGACCCTCGTCAAATATACCGGCACGGCCGCGGACGCGGCGGTTCCTGCGAATCTTGGAATTACCGCAATCGGGGAATGCGCGTTTGAGGGCTGCAAAGGGCTGAGAAGCATAAGCGTTTCCGAGGGCGTTGCCGTTATCGGAAATCAAGCGTTTACCGGCTGCGGCGGGCTTAAAAGCATAAGCCTTCCCGGGAGTCTTATTGCCCTCGGAGAGAGCGCGTTTAAATCCTGCAGCGGCCTTACGAACATAAGCCTTCCCCCAAGCCTTGCCGCTATCGGCAGCAGCGCGTTTGAAGGCTGCAGCGGCCTTACGGGCCTAACCCTGCCCGGGGGCCTTACGGCCATTGAGGATTGGGCCTTTGCCTTCTGTAGCGGGCTTAAAAGCGTAAACTTCCCCCCGGGCCTTACCGCCATCGGGAAGTACGGATTTACCTACTGCAGCGGCCTTACGGGCCTGACCCTGCCCGGGGGCCTTACGGCCATTGAGGATTGGGCCTTTGCCCACTGTAGCGGGCTTAAAAGCGTAAACATTCCCGGCCGCGTCGGCTCCCTCGGGGAGGGGGCGTTTTACAACTGCGGCGGGCTTAGAAACGTAAGTTTCCCCCCAGGGCTTACCTCAATCGGGAACAGCGCGTTTTCCGACTGCAGCGAACTTAGAAGCGTAAGCCTCCCCCCGGGCCTTACCGCCATCGGGGAAGGCGCGTTTTACCGGTGCGGCGGACTCATTGAAATTAAGACCCTTGAGAGGAACCCCGCGTATACCGGCGTTGAAGGGGTCTTATTCGATGCCGCCGGAACGGTTCTGATCCGCTGTCCTGCGGGAAAACAGGGCGGCTACAGGGTCCCCGAAGGGGTTAGCGCGATCGGGGAGGGAGCGTTTTGCGGCTGCACGGGCCTTACCAGCGTAAGCTTCCCTGACAGCCTTACCGCAATCGGGAACAGCGCGTTTTCCGACTGTACAAGGCTTAGGAGCGTAAGCCTTCCCGGGGGCCTTACGGTTGTCGGGGAGGGAGCGTTTTGCGGCTGCACGGGCCTTACCAGCGTAAGCTTCCCTGATAGCCTTACCGCAATCGGAGACGGCGCATTTGCCTTCTGCAGCGGCCTTGAGAGCGTAACGCTCCCGGAGGGCCTTTCCGCAGTCGGGGAGGACGTATTTTATAATTGCGGCGGCCTTGAGAGTATAAGCCTTCCCGGGGGCCTTACGGTTGTCGGGGAGGGAGCGTTTTGCGGCTGCACGGGCCTTAGAATCGTAAACTTCCCCGATGGCCTTTCCGCAATCGGATCGCGCGCATTTGCCGGCTGTAGCGGGCTTAGGAGTGTAAACTTCCCCGATAGCCTTTCCGCGATAGGATCGCGCGCATTTGCCTTTTGTAACGGCCTTGAGAGCGTAAGCCTTCCCGCAAGCGTTGCCGCGATAGGATCGCGCGCATTTGCCTTTTGTAGCGGCCTTGAGCGCGTAAGCCTTCCCGATGGCCTTTCCGCGGTGGAAGAAGGCGTGTTTTGCGGCTGCACGGGCCTTACAAGGGTAACTTTTCCCCAAGGTCTCACCGCGATCAGAGACGGAGCGTTTGAAGGCTGCGGCGGCCTTGAGAATATAAGCCTTCCCGCGGGCCTTACCCTTATCGGGGAGGGAGCGTTTTACAACTGCGGCGGGCTTAAAAGCGTAAGCCTCCCCGGGAGCCTTACCGCGATCGGGGAGAGAGTATTTTCAGACTGTAGCGGGCTTAGGAACGTAACTTTTCCCGCGGGCCTTACCGCTATTGGGAACAGCGCGTTTGAAGGCTGTATCGGGTTTACAAGCCTAAGCATTCCCGAAAGCGTTGCCGCGATCGGGGAAGATGCGTTTGCCTTCTGTACAAGCCTCAGAACCGTTACCCTTTCACAGAACACCGAGTTTGGGGACGACGCTTTTCCATGCAGCGTACAGTTTATCCATAGGGACTGAAAGCAATGCAGAACCGGAAAGGTGATGATTCCCGCGAATTTTAGGATTACCGGGATTAAGGGCGGCCCTTTACACGGTTTAAATACTATGATACACTTTAATTTGTTGAAGGGTTTGAAAAATGGCTAACCCCCGGGCAGGAATAAAAACAAGCGTTTTTAGAACAAATGGAAGAATAAATCATGGCACAATTTTATGATTCAAAGCTTTACAAAGAATTGAATAAGGCCGTAGAAGCCGGTGAGAAAATAAATATATTACCAAATGAATATTTGAATAAAATAATTGCAGGTCCCTGTGAAAATATGAAGGAAATACCCAATAATTCTTTACATTTAATGATCAAGCCGCCTCCCTATAATATCTCAAAAGAATATGATGAACTTTTATTGAAAGATCATCTGAATATGTTAAAGAGTGTCTTTTCTGAAACATTCCGTGTTCTGGTTAATGGAGGCGGCGCTTGTATCCATGCTGCCAATTTGGGCAGAAAACCGTATATTCCTCTGTCCGGTTATATTTCCAAATGGGGCCTGCGGTGTATCTGAAAACAGGGAGCAGGGAAGGAGATATTTATGAAGGCAGAGAAGAGCGCCGCAGACTATTATGCCGGCGGTCTTGCGCACCTTAAAAACGGAAATAATAAAAAAGCAGTCTCGGATTTTAACCAAGCCCTGACGCTTAATCCCCGGTACGCGGAAGCCTACGCCAACCGGGGCGCGGCGTATGCGGGAAATGGAAACTATGACCAAGCCTTCGCTGATTTTAACCAAGCCCTGACGCTCAATCCCCGGTACGCGGAAGCCTACGCCAACCGGGGTACGCTCTATGCGGACCAGGGGAATTATGAACAGGCTGTCACAGACTATTCCGAAGCCCTTAAATTTGATCCCGATAACCCCGGGATCTATACCAGCCGCAGTACCGTTTATTCTAAGATGAAGGAATTCGGCAAAGCCGTTGCGGACGGCGCCGAAGCCGTCAAACTGAGACCTGAAGACCCTAACTGCTATGTAAACTGCGGCATTATCTACGCGATGAAACAGGACTATGAAAACGCCCTGGCAAACTTTGACCAAGCGGTCAAGCTCAGTCCGAAGAGCGCCCATATCCGGTATGTTCACGGTTTTGCCAACTATTGCAAGGGGGATTATGACAAAGCCATCGAGGACATTACCGAAGCGGTGGCTCTGTACCCTCATAACGCGGATGCGTACAACCGGCGGGGCAACGCTTATGCCATGAAAGGGGACTGCGATAAAGCCATTGAAGATTATGACAAAGCAATCCGGCTGAATCCCAATTTTGCCGAGGCTTATTATAACCGGGGCAACGCTCACGCGCGGAACGGGAACTATGAACGGGCAGTCATGGATCATACGAAAGCGATTCGGATGGGCCCCAATTTTCCCGATGCCTATTATAACCGGGGCAATACCTACTACGCTCAAGGGGACTATGATAAAGCCCTTGCAGACTATACCCAAACTATCGTTATGGATCCCCGGTACGCGGAAGCCTATTACAAACGCGGCAATACCCGCTATGCCCGGGGGGACTATGAACAAGCCGCGGAGGACTTTACCCAAGCGATCCGGCTTAATCCCGATGACGCGGAACTCTATTACGCCCGGGGCAACGCTTACGGGCAGAGCGGGAATCCCGGTCAAGCCGCCGCGGACTTTACCCAAGCCATCGCGCTTAACCCCGGCTACGCGGAAGCTTATTGTAAGCGCGGCATTGCCTGCTTTGATCAGGGAAACGCTGAACAGGCCGCCGCGGACTTTACCCAAGCCATCGCGCTTAACCCCGGCTACGCGGAAGCCTATTCTAAACGCGGGGACGTCTACGCGCTGAACGGAAACTATGACCAAGCCCTTGTGGACTATACCGAAGCGCTCATGCCGTTGTCCGGTTTCATGCTGTAAAAGGCGGTTGAACCTGAACGGTCAGGACGGAGGTTGGATATGAAGAAACCGGTGCAACAGGCCCGCGGCGCGCTGCCTCACGAAAAATGCAACCGAAAAAGGGTTATGCTTCATTCGGAATCGGAAATGGTATCAAATGCGCTTATACCTGGGCGAAGAACAATCCGCAGCGCGTGAATATGCAAAGTCTTGCCAAAAGGCAGGACGGAAAGAGAAAAATCCCCTGTTCGGGAGCTTATGAAACCACTTAAACAAGGAGGCGGCCGGATTGCGTTTTTATTTTCCCGTTTTTATGGACATATCTGAAAAAAAATTCCTGGTCATCGGCGGCGGACATATTGCCCTGCGCAGGGCCGGAAAGCTCCTTCCCTTTCACTGTAAAATACAAATCCTCGCGCCTCTGGTGTGCGATGAGCTGCGGGAACTTGCGGAAAACGCGGCGGAAACAATTACGCTGACAAGGGATGTGTACCGCAGGGGGAGCTGCGCCGGTTCTGATTTTGTGCTGGCCGCGACAAACGACCGCAAAGTAAATCATGAGATTTACGAAGAATGTAAAAAGAACAAAATCCCCGTCTCGGTTTGTGACCGGGCCGGGGAATCGGATTTCTTCTTTCCCGCGCTGGTTATGGAAGACAACCTGGTAATCGGCATTGTATCGTCTAACGGCGACCATACAAAAGTTAAGAACGCCGCGGAGCAAATCGCAGATGTTTTCAAAAAATAACCATGAAAAAAGGGTTTTCAGGGCCGGAAGCCGCGGAAGCGATCTGGCCCTTGCCCAGACGGAATTGTTTATCCGCCGCATAACGGGAACAGGCTGTAACGCGATACAGGGGGCCGAATTTGCGATTTGCCCGATCAAAACTTCCGGGGATATGATACAGGACCGGAGCCTTGATGAAATCGGCGGGAAAGGGCTTTTTATCCGGGAACTGGACCGGGCGCTGCTGGACGGGGAAATCGATTTTGCCGTACACAGCCTCAAAGATATGCCTATGCAGATAACCGGGGGCCTCGAAATAGCCGCTTTTTCGGAACGGGAAGACCCGCGGGATGTTCTGGTCCTGCCCAAAGGCGCGGCGGCCCCGGATATGGCAAAACCCATCGGCTGTTCAGGCAAAAGGCGCTCGTTCCAGCTTTCGGCGATTTTTTCAGATACATGGAAAACAGCGCTTGTCCGGGGAAATGTGCTGACCCGGCTTGAAAAACTTGACCGCGGCGAATACGGCGCGCTCGTACTGGCCGCGGCGGGACTCAAACGGCTGGGACTTTCCGCGCGGATATCGCGCTTTTTTGAACCTGCGGAGATGCTGCCGGCGGCGGGACAGGGCATTATGTGCATTGTTACGCGAAATGAAGGCGCCTCAGGGTTTGTCCGCGCCGCGGACTGCGCCGAAAGCGCCCTCTGCGCGGCGGCGGAACGGGCTTTTGTCCGCGCCCTGGGAGGGGACTGCTCTTCCCCCATCGGCGCTTTCGCGGAAATGCAGGGCGATACCCTGACATTAAACGGGCTGTACTACGCGGTAAACACGGATCCCCAAACCGCGATCCGGGGAAGCATACGCGGGGATAAAAGCCGGGCTGAGAATCTGGGCCGGGAGCTGGCAAAGGAATTATTGGGATCATGAAAGAACAGGGAAAAGTCTGGCTGGTCGGAGCCGGGCCCGGGGATGCAGGGCTGCTTACCCTCAAGGGCAGACGGATTCTGCAAAACGCGGAACTGGTGTTATACGACAATCTGGTAGGGCCCGGTGTTTTGTCTTTGCTGCCCCCTGCGGCGGAAACAATGTATGTGGGCAAAAGCGCGGGAAAGCACGCGCTTTCGCAGCATGAACTCAACAGCCTGATGGTTCAAAAGGCCAGGGAGGGAAAACAGGTTGTACGGCTCAAGGGCGGGGACCCCTTTCTTTTCGGCAGGGGCGGTGAGGAAGCTGAGGAGCTTGAAAAAAACAATATCCCCTTTGAGGTAGTTCCCGGAATCAGCGCGGCCATTGCCGTGCCCGAATACTTCGGTATCCCGCTGACTCACCGGGACTGCTGTTCACAGGTGCACATCGTTACCGCCCACGGCAGGGAGGACGCGGCCGGTCTTGCCATCAACTGGAAGGCCCTGGTTCAGGCCGGCGGGACGCTGGTTATTTTTATGGGCCTGTCTTCGGCAGAAACCGTATGCCGCAGCCTCATGGAAGCGGGACTGCCCCCCTCAACCTTGACCGCGGTGTTGGAACAGGGGACAAGCGCGCGCCAGAAAAAACTCGTCACTACCCTTGAAAAACTCGCTGCGGAAGCGAAAGAGCGGCCCTTTAAGCCCCCAGCGCTTATTGTTATAGGCGAAGTATGCGGCTATTCGGATAAACTCTCCTGGTATGAAAAAAAACCTCTGGCCGCTTTGCGGATCGGCATCACCCGTCCCCGCAACCGTTCAGGGGAACTGTTCAACCTGCTTTCAGACGCGGGAGCCGAGGTGATTCAGATTCCGGTAATTCAAACCCGGATCATTCCTGAAACGCCCCGGCTACGGGAAACGCTTCAGGAAATGGCGGTCGCCGGAGGCGCTCCCCATGCTGCGGGTAAGGCCGGAACAGGCTGGTTCGTTTTTACCAGCCCTGCGGGGGTTGAGATATTCTTTGAGAAACTTAAAACCTACGGTATTGATATAAGAAAACTCCGGGCTGCCAGATTCGCGGCTATTGGAAAAACCACCGCGTCTGAACTTGAAAGCCGGGGAATCCTAGTCGATGTTATCCCGGAACATTTCAGCGGCGCGGATTTAAGCGGGGCCTTGCTGAAAGAATTGCAGCCGGGGGACCGGGCGGTTCTTCCGCGTTCCAGTATGGGCGGCGCTTTTATCGTAGATGAATTAACCCGCGCGGGTATTACCTGTCTTGACATACCAATTTATGATACCATAACCGGTATCGGCCCGGCGGTTCCCCTGCATTGGGATCACCTGATTGAGGGCCTCGATCTCTGCGTCTTTACCTCCGGTTCCACCGTCGAAGGCTTTGCTTCCCTTTTCGGGGCCGGTACACTGCAAGGGCTAAAGGCTTTTTGCATAGGCAAGGAAACCGCGGATGCGGCCGCGCGTTACCGCGCAAAAACCTTTATCGCGGAAAACGCGGCGATGGAAGCAATCGTGCAAGGGATCATAGACGCAAAAAACGGAGGCTTGTTATGAGCACAAAACTCATCCAGCGCGGGCGCCGTCTGCGGGGCGGCGGCGCTTTGCGGCGCATGGTTCGTGAAACCAGGGTATCAAAACACGCGCTCATCTATCCCGTATTTGTAAAAGATGGAAACAACATCGAAGAAGAGATATCATCCATGGAAGGCCAGTACCGCTACAGCGTGGACCGGCTCGGTTCCTGTTTTGATAAGCTGCTTGAGTCGGGCGTACATAAGGTGTTGTTCTTCGGCCTGCCGGAGAGCAAGGACCCGGAGGGCCGGGGCGCGTGGAAAGAAGACGGCGTTATTCAAAACGCGCTCCGCTGGACAGGCAGGCATTATCCTGAACTCTACAAGATCACCGATATATGTATGTGCGAATATACCAGCCACGGGCATTGCGGGATTCTTGACGCCCATAATCAGGTTGATAATGACAAAACCCTGGAATACCTTGCGCGGATTGCCCTTTCCCATGCCCGCGCCGGAGCGGATATGCTGGCCCCGTCGGATATGATGGACGGAAGAACCGGCGTTATGCGCGCCGGCCTTGACGCGGAAGGCTACAGCGGCCTGCCCATTATGGCTTATTCGGCCAAGTACAGTTCGGCTTTTTACGGGCCTTTCCGGGAAGCTGCGGATTCCGCGCCCGCGTTCGGGGACCGCAAAACCTATCAGATGGATTTTCATAACTCAAAAGAAGCGCTTAAAGAAACGCTCCTTGACATTGCGGAAGGCGCGGACATTGTTATAGTAAAACCCGCCCTGGCGTATCTTGACATTATCCATTTGATTTCCCGCGCGGTGCAGGTCCCCCTTGCCGCGTACAGCGTCAGCGGGGAATACGCCATGATCAAGGCCGCTGCAAAAGCGGGCTTGATTGATGAGGACGCGATCATCGGCGAAACCGCAACCAGCATCTGGAGGGCTGGCGCGCAGATACTGATAACGTATTTTGCCCGGGAACTTGCCCGCCTGATAGATTCTGGGAGGATAGGATAATGCTTGAAACCGCATATTCAAAAGCCCATGATTGAATACAAAAGCGTTTGCAAAAACTACGGTGAAGTGCGCGCGGTTTCCGGTTTTTCCCTGCATATCCAAAAGGGCGAATTTTTCGGCCTTCTGGGGCCAAACGGGGCGGGAAAAACAACCCTCCTGCGCATGACATCGACGATCACCGCGGCCGGTTCCGGGGAAATCCTTATCGGCGGCAGGGCCATTCACCGGAATTTGACCGGGACAAAAAGGAAAATCGGAATTGTCCCCCAGTATTCAAATCTGGAGGCGGAATTGAGCGCCTGGGAAAACCTCGAATACCACGGCAGGCTCTATGGCCTGCCCCGGGCCCGGCGCCGCAGGCGCATGGACGAACTGCTTGCGTTCAGCGGCTTAACAGACCGGAAACATGACAAAGCGAAGAAATTTTCAGGCGGAATGCAGCGCCGCCTGATGATAGCAAAGTCTTTAATGCATGAACCGGAAATTCTGCTGCTGGATGAACCAACCGCCGGCCTCGACGCGGGGTCACGCAGAAATATCTGGGACCTGCTCCGGTATCTGAATAAGACGGGAATCACCGTGCTGCTTACAACGCACTATCTGGAAGAAGCCCAGATTCTTTGCAGCCGGGTGGGCATGATTGACAGAGGGCGGTTAAAACAAACAGGCCGGCCCGAAGATTTAATCAAAGCTGCGGGTAATTATGTGGTTGAATATTTTGAGAACGGCAAAACCGTTCAGCGTTTTTTCGATACCGAGGAAGCGGCAATTGATTCAATCCGCAGGGAACAAACCGCGGAAGTCTCGGAGCGGGCCGAATCCGTTCCTTTCAAGCATGAGGTCAGGGTCCGTGCGGTGAATCTTGAAGACGCTTTTATCCTGCTTGCCGATAAAATGCTGGATAATGAAACCAATACCTAAATCCGGGATTAAGGAGAGGGCATAATTGTTTGGCGCAATACTTTGGCGGGAATGGATAGGCTTCAAAAACAAGTGGTTAAGCATTAGTTTAAGCGCTCTGGTTTCTCCCCTGCTCTATCTTGTCGCTTTCGGCTGGGGGCTTGGGGATTCGTTTTCCATAAACAACACGCCCTACGGTTCTTTTATAATGCCGGGGATTATCGCCATGAACGCCATGACCAACGGGTTCAGCGTTATCGCCAACGACATCAATATGTCGCGGATATACCAGAAGACCTTTGAAGCGGTAATGACGTCGCCTGTAAAAATGCCGGTCTACGTTATCGCGCGGATAAGCGCCCATGTTTTACGCTGTCTGTACGCCGCGTTTCTGATAGTTCTTTTGTCCTTTGCGTTCCGCGCCCATATTGGGCTTGACTGGTATTTTATTACGGTACTTGTCCTGAATTGTTATGTGTTTTCCGCTATTGGTTTTATCGCGGGGATTCTGATCGATTCCCACGGGGACATCGCGAAGGTTTCTTCGTTTGCCGTAACGCCCATGGCCTTTCTCTGCGGAACTTTCTTCCCTCTGGAAAAGTTTCCCCCGGGGCTGAAAACGTTTTTTTCAATACTGCCCCTCTCCCAAACCGTGAACGCCCTGCGCAACGGTTTTGCCCTGGCGGGCTGGCTTCCCCTGCTGGCGCTTGCGGTTTACCTTGCGGCGCTGCTGCCCCTGGCAATACGGCTCTGCGCGAAAGCGGAATGAAACTACCCGGGCCCGGAAGCGGGCAAGCTCTTTACGATACCGCGCCGGTAAGGGGCGCCGGCGTTTCGGGATGCTGAGAAAGGGTACAACAGACGGATCCGCGTGATTTCCCATAACAGGCAGGGATACTATGCTTCATAGCGGGTGAGCATTACACTGGGGGGAATCCTTAGAACCCGGAACTTCATACTTGAGTACGAGATTTCCCTACTCAAGTACAAGGTTTACGTTCTTGAGTAGAAAACGGCTTCATTCACTTGATATGAATACCCTTCCGGGGACCTATTAGCGCCGCTGAAACAAGGAACATTGCCGTTTGGTTTCGAAAAATTGTAATTATTTTGTTGACCATTTATATTATCTCTTAGTATAATAAACAAACAGCTTTAAGTAAGTAACCGAATGTCCGGTTACGGCGCTTTGCAGACTAAGAACGGCGTTAAGCGCATGAAACCGGCGTATATCCCCAGAAAATCATGTGTATTTTCTCGACTGTATAACGCCGGTTTTACAGCGTATTATTTTTATAATGAAAATGGATTATTAGTATGAATCGTAGAAAATCTTCATTTGCGGCAATGTTTACCGTAGTCTGCCTGGGAATAATCACGGGCATTACCCTGTTATTATCTCTGGTGTCTATCAGGGAAATCCGGTCCAGTTCGTACCGTTCCCTTGAGCTGTTCATTGTTGAAAGCACCCGGCATTTGCGCGACCAAGCGGAAGAACAGATCCGGCGGCGGGTTCTTCTGCTGGAGTACGCCGCTATGGGATCCCTCCCTCTGATCAAGCAAGCCGCCGCGTCCGAGGAAGGCCGGCTTGCGCTTCAGGCTTACTTCGGCAAAATGGCGAAGATGCTTCCCGGTGTGCTGTCTTTTTTCGGCTCCGGTATGGGCAGGTGGAGCGATCCGGGGAATTTCTTTGCCTCCGGGGACGGCTGGTTTCCCGATTCGGGGTATGATAATACCCTCAGAAGCTGGTTTATCGAAGGCAAAGCCGCTCAGAGAGGGCTTGCGATCACCGATCCGTACCTTGATATGGTGACCAAAACCCTTACGGTGGCTTTGGCGAAAACCGTATATGACGAGCAGGGTAATCCCGTTGCGGTACTGGCGGAAGATATAAGCATCAATACTTTAGACGAAATGGCGAACGCCGAATCCACAATCCCCCAAATCAAGAATTTCATCCTCCATTCTTCAGGCCGGTATGTTTCAAACCCCGATGCGGGCGCGGTCATGGAAAAGGATTTCTTCACGGACTACGGTTTGGAGCAGTACCGCGCTCAGATTCTGGGTTCGGCTTCGTTTTTCGGAACCGGCGGTACGGTGTTTATCTGCTCCGAACCTATCGCCCTTGCAAACTGGAACTTGGTATCCGTCATTCCGGTAAAAGCGGTGTTTGCGGAAGCCGATAAGCTGCGGCTGCGCCTGATCATCATCAGCCTGGTACTGTTAGCCGCGGCGGGTACCGTAGCGGTGGTGTTTACCCATAAGATGCTCACCATTCCCCTGCGAGGGATAGAAAACATCGCGGAAGCTCTGGCCGGCATGGACTTCTCGGTGGATATTAAAAAGTTCAGACCCGATGACCTTGGAGCTATGCAGCGGGCTTTGATAAAAATCCGGGACAGCCTGCATAAGGCCATTGACGATCTACAGGATCATCTGACGAAAATGACGGCGAAGAGCGCCAAACTTAACACGGTTATCGTGGAATCCGCTGATTCTCTGAAAATTATCACCGACAATATGGACGGCATGAAGAATAAGACCGATTCCCAAATGGAATCGGTGAAACAGACTTCCGACTTATTGGCGGACATTGTTGAACATATCGGCCTCCTGGATCAGGCGGTACAAACCCAGGCATCCCACATTACCGAATCTTCCGCGGCCATAGAGGAGATGGTGGCGAATATCGCTTCCATTCGCTCGGTGGCTGCCAACACCGATAAAACCACCGGCGCCCTCAACAAGTCCTCTTCCGAAGGGCATAAAATGCTGATCCGGCTTACCGAGGACTTGCATCGTATTGAAGAGCGGGCCAAGACCCTGCAAAGCGCGAATAAGGTCATCGCGGATATTGCGGCGCAGACCAATATCCTGGCCATGAATGCGGCTATTGAAGCGGCCCATGCGGGGGAATTGGGGAAGGGCTTTGCAGTGGTGGCCGGGGAGATCCGCAAGCTTGCCGAGATGGCGGGAAAAGAGTCAGACGCCATTTCAGTAGAAATTCAGAAAATGGGACAGGCCATCGAACAGATCAACAGGGGTTCCCAGGAAACCGTAGGGACTATGGATCGGATCTTCACCGAAATACGCACTGTAGACGACTCTTTCGGCGTGGTAAGGCAGGCGGTGGAAGAACAGGCCGCGGGAGGGTCCCGGATCCTCATTGCCCTGAAAGGGATACAGGACGTAACCGCCCAGGTACGGGACAGGGCCGGGACGATACATCAAAGGAGCGACCTGATTCATCAGGAGATGCAGAAATTGTGCCGGATTTCCCAAGAGGTAACGGGGAATTTCCATGAGATACGGATTGCAGGCGGGAGTATCGCATCATTTCTTGACAACGCAAAAGAAATCGTGGTTTCATAAATCGCAATTCCAGCGTTTTAAGTATATCATTTTAAGATAGTCTTTTTTTTTATTTTTTGTTATTCTTGAAATAATAGAGGGGTATTTAGTAGAGATGACAAAACAAAGAGGTTCCCTGAGTATCAAATTATTAATTCCAATTTTGATATGTTTCGGGATTTTTGGAACCGGTATCGTTTTGGCCATCAATTTTAGGACCATTCATTCCTCAACGGAGATATTCAGAAAAGAATTGACCGGAAAAGAGGGATTAATAGAGGCTTTTATTGATGAACAGGTAGCCCTGGTACGGGAAAAAATAGAGTGGCTTCCTGAGTTTGCCGGTCTGACCGGTATTCTCGATACTCAGGATTCTTCCGAGCGGCAAAACCTGCTTGACGACCTTGTAAAGGCCCTGGAAATAGACGGCCTTATCTTCATGGATTCCGATGAAAACCTGCTTATGGAGAGCTATACCGCCGAAACCGGCGGCCACCGCTACAGCCGAAGCATTGTATCCTATACCGGCGATCACCAGCCTATGGTACGGGTATTCTCCTTGGGTAACGCCATAGAAGTAATAGGAGCGACCCCTCTTTATGAGGGCGGCGCTCTAAAGGGGTACGGGATACTGGAATACAGTCTTCAAACCACCCGTTTTTTGCGGAACCTGAAAAGAATAACCCAATGCGACATCGATATATACCAGGGAACCATCCGCCGGGGAACTACGGTGGATGCCAAAACCGCCCCGGGACAGGAGGCCGACGCGGTTTCCGCAGCTTCCGCGTTTGATACCCAGGCGGGTTCGATCATCAACGCCATTGCCGAAACCGTACTGGGGCTGGGGGAACCCTATGCCGGCAGTTATACCGACCGGGGGGAAGAGTATTATGCGTTTCATATCCCCATCAAAGACAGTTCAGGATCGAGAATCGGGATTCTCTCCATGGGGCTGCCCATTTCATCGATCTATGAACGGGTGGACGAGCTCAATAAGGTGGTTATCCCCGTGGTGATAGGCGGGCTTCTCCTGCTGTTCGGTATATTTGTGTTCCTGTTTCAAATTATTATCATCGCTCCCCTGCGTGTTACCGCAAAGGCGACCGATAATCTCACCTCCAGGGAAGCGGACTTTACCTACCGGATATCTATCGAAAGGAACGACGAAATCGGTGTTATCATTAATGATATTAACAGTTTCATCCTCAGTCTCAGGAAGCTGATCCTTCAGTTAAAAGAAGCCCAGCGTTCGCTACAGCATATCGGCGAAGCGTTGAGCAACCGGTCTGAGGAATCGGTTAAGGCCAATTCGGTCATAATGACCGAATCTTTGGACATTAAAAAACAGACCGAAAATCAGGCTTTATCCTTAAACCGGACCAACGCGGTATTGGGGCAGACCACCGAAGGCATTATAAACCTGAACAGCCTTATTCAGCATCAAAACTCGTCTATCGGCCGGTCAACCTCGTCTATTGAAAGCATGATGGGAACCATTACTTCGGTAACCCAGTCGGTACAGCAGGTGAAAAACCGGATCACCGAGCTGGTTGCCATGGCCGATTCGGGGAAAGAAAAACAGGCCGCGGTGAGCGAGAAGATCCAGCAAATCTTGAAAGAGTCGGAAAGCCTTAATGAGGCGAATAGGGTTATCGCAAAAATCGCAAGCAGGACCAACCTGCTCGCTATGAACGCGGCGATTGAAGCGGCCCATGCGGGGGCATCCGGTAAGGGCTTTACGGTGGTGGCCGACGAGATCCGCATATTGGCGGAGAATGCCCGCAATCAATCCCTGTCTATTAAACAGGAGCTTTCCTTTATGATCGAATCGATTAATAATATGGCGGTATCCTTTGCCGATTCCCAAGAAGCCTTTCACGTGGTGGTTCATCAAATCGAGAGTACCACCGAAGGGCTAGGCCACATTGATACGGCTATGGAGGAGCAGCGCAAAGCCTCAAACCAGATTCTTGACGTCCTGGCCGCGATGAACAGGGCGTCCTCCGAAGTGCAGGGAACCTCCCTGAAACTCACCTCCCACATGGATCAGGTTAAAGTTGAAATGGAGGAACTCACCGGCATTGTTCAGACTATTCAGCAGAGCATCCTCGGCATGGGGGACAGCGCTCAGGACGTGAACCGGGCAGCGGAAAGCGTCTTAGATTTGGCAAAGGATACCCATGATAATATCCAACTCATGGAAAGAACCATAGGTTCTTTTAAAGTATAATGTTAGGAGTATATTTATGAAACCGTATAAGATCTTTTTGGCAGGCATATTGCTGGCAATGACCCGCTTTGCAGCCGCCCAAGAGCTGACCATCAATTTCCGGTATAATCTTGCGCAGCCGGATTCATCTAACTATTTGTCCTTCCGTTCCCCGATCCGGTATGTGGCGGTGGAAAAGGATACCTTCGACGGCGTTTCAGGAGCCTCAAAATTCAAATCCACCGCCCTGTTTGGTCCCGTTCAGACCGATATGATGGGAAAGGCGACCTTTCCCGGAGGGGTTCGGGGGTTGCTGCTCTTTCCTGTGGCCTCTTACGATACCTGTATTGAAGACAAACTCCAGGCCGCGAAAGCCTCCAACGGGGTAATAACCATAGAGTACGTGCATCGCGGGGTAGCCTATAAGATAAGCACCGATAAGAGCGGAAAGCTCGGATTCCCCCGGGGCAATTTTCTCATGCGGACCGTAGGGTACATAGAGGGCCACAACCCTCAGGTTATTTCCAGGGATTTTGCCGCGGACGGCACAGCGGGTTCGGTGGACTGGAAGAAAGTCTGGGATCCCCATATCGCCGCGGGCAAGGAAATCGCCTCCGGGGTTGCCGCCAGGACCGGAGCCATCCAAAACGATTACGGGGATCTGATGGCCCTGTTTAACTGGGACGGAACCCTACAAGTAAGCTATGAGGAACCCATCTTAACCATATCCGGCACTCTCAAATCCGTAAAAAGATAGCCTCTTTCCGGGGCGGGCGGCGGCGGAGCGGAGCCGCCGCTTTAAGGCGCTAAAACTCCTCATATCTGCCCGTTTGGGAGAGGTCGTATTTCCCCATGATTTCCAGGTCCTGTTTAAATTCCGCGGAAGAAACATAGGAGAGGACTTCTTGAATGACCGGGGTATTCCGGTCCCTCAGACGGAAGATGAGATCGTACCATTCCAACTGGAGGGGGATAAATTCGATTCCCGGAATCTCCTCCGCGGCCTGTTCGCAGCCGCATCCCATATCGGCCTTGCCTTTGGCCACGAGAGCCGCGCACGCAAGGTGGGAGGAATACTCCTGCTGATACCCCCGGATCTTCGACGGGTCTATACCTAAGCGCTTCAGCTTCTGATCCAGCAGAATCCTGGTTCCGCATCCCCGCTCCCGGTTGATCATGGTAATATCGGACCGCTGAAAATCCTGCCAGTCCCATATCCCCAGGGGATTCCCTTTTTTGACATAGAAGCCCTGGGTACGGCCTGCAAGGCGCAACACGCCTACAGAAAGCCCTGGAAGCAGCCGGCCGATAAAAGGGTAGTTGTAGGTATTGGTTTCCGCGTCCCACAGATGCGCCGCGGTCATGGATACCCTGCCGTTATAAAACGTATACATCCCGTTATAGCTTCCCATATATGAGCGGAGGACTTGGATATTTTTGGCCGCGGCAATCCTGCTGACTAGAAGTTCCAGACAGATATCTTGACCGCACAGAACGACCGGAGACAGGGCGTTTTCAAAAGCATCCTGAACCTGATGAACCTCAACGGCCTCCGCAGGATACGCAGTTTCCGGGGATGGTTTAAGCGTCCGGAGGGAACCGGTTTTCCTCGACTCTAAATACAGATTAACGTCCGCTTGCGAAACCCGTACCTGTTTGCCGACTTTTGATGAAGGAAGTTCCTTTCGTTTGATCAGTTCATAGACGGTGTATTTCTTTATTTTAAGCTGTCTGGCCACATCTTCCGCAGTAAGCAGGTCCAATTCCATGCCGCAACTCCTATATTTAAGATAACTATACCGGATGTTTTAAAGAATCTCAATCCTTTGCATAGATTAAATAAATAACAGGGCAGTTTGTTACAGAGGGCCGCCGTAAAATCCAAGCCTTTAGGCTTGGGGGGCAGCCTGACAGTTAAAAAACGGTAATAAGCGGTTCCCAAAACAGCGCAAAGTTCTACCGGATATTATACCTGATTTACGGAATATTCTAAGCCGCTTGCGGAATGTTACAAGCGGCCTCGATTCTCCGGCCTTATCCGGTCCGCGGTAAAACCCGCGTTTAGGCGTAAGCCCGCGCGGGCTGAGACTTCAAGCAAACCTAGGTTCCCAATTGTTTCCTGCAAAACCGGGGCGTTCCTATGGTCCGTCTCTGAGGAGACCGGCTTCGCCTGCAAAAGGGCCGATTTTCTTTTAATAAAGCGGTATTTGTTTCACCTTGATAATCAGGACTTAAAACAGAATTACCGATCATATATACTATAGGTATTTAAGGAGCATATATGATTAGTGAGTTACACATTGGAAAGAAACCCCTCTGCGGTTTTCTTATTGGAACCTATACCGCCCCGGGGAACAGCGGTAACGGAAACGGCTATGGCCTTTTTTGACTCCATACTTTTATTTTTCAGCGGCGGCGACGACGCCTCGTCGAAAAACAAGCGGGCTTTAAAACAGATTGCAAAGGAACTGAATCAGAACAAGTACCGTAAATTCTACAAGGCCCGAGCCGAAGAAATCAGCCCCGCGGCAGGCACATTTTTTTATGAAGTCTATAAGACGGTTTCCACTGCTCAGGGGTTTATGAAACACGCTGAAAAGTCCGCGATGCTTAAACAGATTACCGTCGAATACTTCATGAATACGGAACTTCGGGAGATTTATGACCGCCTTGCGCCCGAATCGATTGAAAAACTGGGGAAACACCTCAGCCATGACGAGGCAAACAGCCAGATACAGAGGGATTTGAAGACCCTTTCCGAAGGTCTTGGGGATAAAGCCTATACGATAGACCGTTGTTACGGCCTTGCCCTGGCATTCAGCGCGTTTGTGAGTTTCGATTTCTTTTCTCTCTTAAAAAAGATCGATCCCCGGCTTAAGGAATACCAGTTTTCTTATCCCCCTCAGTACAGGCCCGTGAACGGCAAATATCTGGTGGAGCATATTAAGGATTTTCTTGATCTGCCCATGATGGAAGCAACCTCCGATGAATGGCATTCGGCTTTTGAGGTTATGAAGAAATATAGGTCCGGCAAGAATATAATCGATCTCAGCCAATGGAAGAAGGTGCTGGCTTCGGTACAGGATATCCGGCGCTCAGGTATGCTGACCTTGATGGTTCGGCATATTATACAGGACCCGCTTTGGCTGGCTAATCCCGAAACCGGCAACGAGCACATTGTAGACGGATACATAAAAGCAAAATCCGCGGAAGTCCAAGAAAGCCTGCGCAAGATCATGCATGATAAACAAACGGTCAAACGGGACGCGCTGGCTAAGAAGCTGTTCGGGTCTGTGAACATTACCCGTTTACAGTATTACACCGAGGCGGCCAATCAAGCTTTTATCGAGAAAAACATGGACGGTTTTACCTATATTACCGAGATGAACTATCTGAAGGGGTTCTTGACGGATCATTCCGAGTTTCAGACCTTATGCGATTTGTTTTTGATCCGGGGGGAATGGGCGTCGTCAGCGGTATCCCAGCAGGTTTCTCAAGGGCTGCACAAGCTGACGGATATTATCGACCAGACGGAGGGTTTTGACGATGCTTTGGCGGATAACGGGATGTACGGAAGCAAACTGAAAATATATCTCAAAAAGTCCGCCCTGGATAAGACTCAGCTTACCAACCTGAAGGTTACGCTCAGTCACATAAACAACAAAGCGCAAGACCTGGTCAAGCTGGGGATTACGTCGTTTACTCAGGTCGCTTCTTATTTTAAAGATCTGTATGAGGATTGTAAGGAGAATAAGGCCGCGCTTATAGTCAACTGGAAAGAGCTCGAATCTCTCTCAAAGGGCCCTATTATTCAGCGTCTTGAACAGGGGTACACAATGCTTGAGCAGTTTGTGCGCCTGCTGCGGTTTTTTACCGCGGAAGACGAATGAAAAAAGAACAAAACCTCGAATAACGCGCATAATTCGTGTTTTCGAGGTTACCAAGGGAAACCGGGCAATGAAGAGAACCGGAGGCCGCGGGGTAATTTTAGATTCGCATCTAGAATTTTCAGCCTTGGGTTTAAGACCTTCAAACTTGAAACCGGACGATTTTCATGTACCGCTTTCCTCTCTTCATCTAACGTATCTGCATAAAGGAGTATAGAGAGCTATGAAACCGACTATCAGGAAGAAAATTATGATCGGTTTTCTGGCGGGTATGCTGGCTGCTTCGGCGATCGGCGGTATCGGCCTGTATGGTATCGTAACCTTGAATAAGGCTCTGGATTATATGGGAACCAACCGGATCCCCGGTTCGGACGCCATTCAGAACCTTGAGCGTCTGAGCGCCGGAATCCGTTCCTACTGCTATGAAATTATCGCAACCCAAGGGGACGCCAGCATACTGGATTTACAGCGGATTAAAGCCGGGTATCAAGAGGCTTTTAAGGGCATCGACCAAGAATGGCTGAACCTTACCAAGATTCCCCAGCCTGCCAAGGAAGACCTCGCCCTGCTGGATCACCTTACCGGCAAGTATCAGACGTGGCGGCTGAATTGCCAGATCGCCATGGACGCGTATATTGACCGCCTTATCCAGACCACGGCAGGCCCTCAACTGGACGCGCTTTATGCGGACTACCGGACGGCCCTCCAGGGGATAAACCTCTACGCCGCGGAATATAATACGGCGCTCATGGCGCTCTACGATCAAAACGGCAGAACCATGCAGACCCTTATTGCGGAGAACAGCCGCCTAGGCGGCAGGCTCGTTATAATGATGGTGATGGTTATCGCGGCAGGTATGGGGCTGGCGGTTGCTTTAAGCGCCGTCATTGCCGGCTTTATCACCCGCCCCATCCTGGAACTGGAAAAGACAGCCGCGGCCCTGGCGAATATGGATTTCGATGTGGATATTGACAAGTTCAACCACGACGAAACCGGCAATATGCAGCGGGCGCTCATGCAGATTCGGGACAGCCTGCGCAAAGCCATCAATGAACTCAACAATCACCTGTTGAAAATGGCGGCTACCGGCAAACAGCTTAATAAGGTTATCGCGGAATCCTCAGACTCCCTCAACGTGATAACCGGCAACATGGACGTTATGGAGAGCGAAACCGATGCCCAGATGGAATCGGCCTCCCATACTTCCAAGGCTATTGAGGAAATCGTCGGCTCCATAGATTCCTTGAATAACGCGGTTTATACTCAGGCCGAGCATATCGGTGAATCCTCCGCGGCGGTTGAACAGATGGTGGCCAACATAGGGTCCATCAGAACCGTGGCGGAGAAAGTGGGCAAAACCACGGATACCCTCGGCAAATCCTCCTCAACGGGTCATAGCATGCTGCTCAAGCTGGCCGAAGAGGTGCAGCGGATGCACGAACAGTCCGCCGCCTTGCAGAACGCGAACAAGACCATTGCGGACATTGCCGGACAGACCAACATCCTGGCCATGAACGCGGCTATCGAGGCGGCGCACGCGGGGGAATCCGGGAAGGGCTTTGCGGTAGTGGCTCAGGAGATCCGCAAGCTTGCGGAGCTTGCGGGCAAGGAGTCTGAAGGTATTTCCGCGGAGATTAGGAAGATGGAGCAGGCGATTGAGCGGATCGGTACGGTTTCCCATGAGACTGTGGCCGCGATGGATAGGATATTTACAGAGATCAAAGTCCTGGACGATTCCTTTACGGTGGTAAACAACGCGGTGGATGAACAGGCCGCCGGGGGAGGGCAGATTCTCACAGCCTTAAAGACCGTACAGGATATGACCGGGCAGGTACGGGACGGCGCGGAAATGATACGACGGCAGAGCGGTTCGATTCACGAGGACATGGAAAAATTGAGGCGGACTTCCGAGGAAGTAAGCAAGCGCGCCCGTGAGGTGAGGCGTGCAGGCAAGAGTATCGCTTCGTTCTTGGAACACGCCAAGACCATTACCTAAGCCGGGACGGCTTATATGAACCCGGGCATTGAAAGATCTAAGAAGAAATCGGAAAATTTAAAGCAGCATACCAAAATAACATTATTATGGAGGTTAGATGTATGCATGGAGTAAAAATGAATGGCAAACCTTACCGGGTTCTTATTGTCGATGACTCGGCGTTTATTGCCAAGCAGCTTAGCCAGATTCTTATTTCCGAGGGCTTTGAAATAGCCCATGTCGCGGAGAACGGGGCCATCGGAGTAGAGATGTACCAGGAAGGGTTTGAGGATATAGATCTGGTTACGCTGGATATTACCATGCCGAAAATGGACGGGATTTCCGCTTTGGAAAGAATAATGGCCATTAATAAAAATGCGGTGGTGCTTATGGTATCCGCCTTGGGAAGGGAAGATTTGATTAAACGTTCAATCTTTATAGGCGCCAAGGGTTTTATTGTCAAACCTTTGGATCGGGAGAAGGTGCTGACCCGAATTACCGCGGTGCTGAAGGAGTAACTAAAAAAGTCTTTTGCGGGCGTTGTAAAATACATAAACAGGGCGCGCAGCATCCCGCGTTGCCGGGGGGCGCGGGGGGTCTAAGACCCACTGTCAACAACTTAAGCCGAACCCGTGGCAAAAAAGCATGATATACTGGAATGAGGGAGGGAATATCATGGGAAAAAAACTGCGTAGAAGCGGTGATACGGTTGACACGCCGCTCAA
>JAITHW010000074.1 GCA_031279815.1 Treponema sp.
CAATTCTTTGAAGGTATGTCCTTCATCTTTAAAAGCGACCGCACGCCGTTTATAGTCATTGCTATACATATTTTATATATCGGCTCCTAGTTCATAAACTTAAATTAATCTACTATAGATACGAATAGGCGAGTTCTTAATGCCATACCTATTACATTATTTGGTTCAAATTGTCCTTTGAATAATTCAAAACACAATTTCTTTTCTTCATCGTTTTTTTATATCTATTACATGGAAGTATCGGCGTTTCAAATATCAATACAGTAAAGCGGGAGGGCGGATATACGGCGTTTTCGTGTACAGCGGATCCTTCATTACCACAGAGGACGCGACCGCGGCTTTTCCGCCAGTTTTTACCGCACAAAATACGCGATAATATAAAACAAATAAATATGGGCCGGATAAAATATGTAGAAAAAATATTTACCGCCTTTTCCCCGTGAATCGTTATATAACAATATGGGAATAACGGCTAAAATTATGAGCCATTCTATGTTTCCTAGAATAAAAAACATGAACCCGAACACCGCAAGAGGTATTATTTGCAGAAGACGGTTGTTTCGCAAAACATAAAAAAGCGATCCTATGAGCGCCCATAAAATACCGCCTTCTACAGTCATAATATTCGGTATAAACTTAAAAATGATCGCTATCGCCCATTGAGGTACGGTTATTTCTTCTGGGGATAACAGCATAGAGACGGTCATAGAGCCATAGACCGCTGGAATCAGCATTAACACGATAGAAAGAGCCGCTTTGCCCGGCTTTTTTGTTTTTATTCCATTGTGCAGCATCTCGATAAAAAGCATATAAAGCGCGGCGAAAAAAAGGGAGCCGAAAATACTAAATATCAGCGCTATGTTATTGTTCGGCAGGGCGAGGGGTAAAACAAGCGAAACAATACTCATAAATTCAAAACCTATCAAGAGATGCAACAAATAACGTTTCCGGCTGCGGGTGTGGATAAAACCTTCGGCGCATATAAAAAGGAATATCGGGGCTACGGGCCGGCCAATCCAGGTAAACCACTGGGGTACGCCGTTTATATAAAACATTTGATACAAATGGTCGAATACCATCATAATCACGCCGATGATTTTAATTTGAGTACCCGAAAGCCCCTTGGTTAAACCGAAAAAATCCGTTTGTTTGGCAGGTTCATTATTCACGTTTAATACCCCGATGTTTTTTGATATATAAAGTTTTTACCTATAAATATTAGCCTAATCTGTTTTATGCGTTTTTGTCAATGTTGCCGCATTTGATGATAAAGCCGGGGCAAAAAGACAGCACAGCTTGGTTTGCGCTATGAAGAACTTGTGTAACTATCCGTATTCTGATATAATAAGTTATCTTTTTATGGAGGGAAAATATGAAAAGGTTTGGTTTTATTGTGCTGGCCTTGATGGCCGGCGGGGTTCTGGCGTTTGGAGGGCCTAGGCAGCAGGGGCAGGGCGGTTCGGGGAGCGGCGCTCAAAGCGGTTCTTATCATATCGGGGTGGTTACAAGCACCGTTTCTCAGTCCGAGGATGAGTTCCGCGGCGCGGAGGAACTCATCAAGCGGTACGGCAGGGTTGCCGGCGGGGGCATCATCCAGCATGTTACCTATCCCGATAACTTCATGGATCAGCAGGAAACGGTGATCACCCAGATTACCGCCTTGGGGGATGATCCTTTGATGAAAGCGGTTATCATGAATCAGGGGATACCCGGCACTGCCGAAGCGTTCAGACGGATCCGGGAGCGCCGTCCGGATATCCTCCTCATGGTTGGCGAATCCCATGAGGACCCCCTGGTTATTCAGAAAGCGGCGAGTCTCGCGGTCAGCGCGGACTTCATTTCCCGGGGCTATACTATTCCCTGGGCGGCCAAACAGTTGGGGGCGGATACGTTTGTTCATATTTCCTTTCCCCGGCACATGTCCTATGAAACCTTGGGCCTCAGACGGCAGATTTTTGAGGAAGCCTGCAAAGATTTAGGCATGAGATTCGTGTTTGTTACGGCTCCGGATCCGACTTCCGACGTGGGAGTTCCCGGGGCCCAGCAGTACATCCTGGAGCAGACCCCCCAGTGGGTCGATATGTATGGTAAAAACGCGGTGTTCTTCTGTACCAACGACGCCCATACGGAACCCCTCCTCAAACAGCTTTTAGCCTATGGGGGGATGTTCGTGGAAGCGGATCTGCCCTCCCCGCTTCTGGGCTATCCCGGAGCGCTGGGCATCGATCTTTCGGCAGAAACCGGCAACTTCCCGGCGATCCTCAAGAAAGTGGAAGAGGCGGTGGTTGCCCGGGGCGGTTCCGGTAAGTTCGGTACCTGGGCATTCTCATACGGTTTCACCGTAACCGCAGGACTCGGCGAATTTGCCAAGCGGATTCTCGACGGAAAAGCGGCGATGGAAAACGTGAACGATCTCTATGCCGCGTTGGGGGATTTTACCACAGGGGCAAAGTGGAACGGCGGTTACTATATTGACGCCAATACCGGGGTCCGTGCCAGAAATCAGATTTTGGTATACATGGATACGTATATTTTCGGAAAAGGGTATCTTTCTACCACCGCGCAGAAGGTTCCGGAAAAGTATTATACTATCAAGTTTCAGAAAAATTAATAATTAAGAGAGAACTTTATGAAGAAGTTGAGTTTTATCCTGCTGGCCTTGACGATAAGCGGCGCGGTTGTTTTTGCATCCGGCGGAGGGCAGCAGCAGAAGGGTACCGGTTCGGGAACCGCCGCTTCGAGCGGTTTCCACATTGGGGTAGTTACCGGTACGGTTTCCCAATCGGAAGACGATCTTCGAGGAGCGGAAGAACTGATCCGGCGGTACGGCAGGGCTGCCGAGGGGGGTATCATCCAGCATATCACCTATCCCGACAATTTCATGGATCAGCAGGAAACCGTCATCACCCAGGTTACCACCCTGGCCGATGATCCCTTGATGAAGGCTATTGTGATGAATCAGGCGATCCCCGGGGCTGCGGAGGCTTTCAGGCGGGTCAGGGAACGCCGTCCCGATATTCTGCTCTTTGCAGGACAGCCCCATGAAGATCCTCTGATCATCCAGAAAGCCGCGGATCTTTCGATCAATGCGGACTTCATTTCCCGGGGCTATACGATTCCGTGGGTGGCCAAACAGCTTGGAGCGGATACGTTTGTCCATATTTCCTTTCCCCGGCACATGTCCTATGAAACCTTGGGGCGCAGACGGTATATTTTTGAGGAAGCCTGTAAGGACCTGGGGCTGAAATTCGTGCTTATCACCGCGCCGGACCCTCTCTCGGATGTGGGTATCGCCGGCGCGCAGCAGTTTATCCTGGAGCAGACTCCTCAGTGGATAGACGCATACGGCAAGAATGCGGCTTTCTTCCCCACCAATGACGCGCATACGGAGCCGCTTATGAAGCAGCTCTTTATATACGGCGGCATATTCCCTGAAGGGAGTCTTCCCTCGCCTATTTATGGGTATCCCGGAGCGCTGGGGATCGACCTTTCTGCCGAAACCGGCAACTTCCCGGCGATCCTCAAGAAAGTGGAAGAAGCGGTGGTTGCCCAAGGCGGCGCGGGCAGATTCGGAACCTGGGCGTACTCCTACGGGTTCTCGGTAAGCGCCGGATTGGGGGAATTGGCGAAACGTATCGTTGAGGGGAAGGCGGCCTTGAACAACACTGCCGATGTATACGCGGCTCTCGGGGAATTCACCCCCGGGGCAAAGTGGAACGGCATCTATTTTGTGGATGCCGATACCGGGGTCCGTGCCAGAAACCAGCTTCTGGTGTACATGGATACCTACATCATGGGCAAGGGCTATCTTCACGTTACAGACCTGACCATTCCGGAAAAGTATTTCACGGTCAAGTTTAGGAAAGGCAGCCAGTAACAATAGGATACACGCAGGGACCCGATGATCGGCAACCAATCGGGTCTTTTTTTTAAGGAACCGATATGGCAAATACGACGTCTCTTTTGAGGCTGGAAAATGTATCTAAAGAATTCTATGGGACAACCGTTCTCTCCCAGGTTACATTCACTCTTAATAAGGGAGAGATTTTAGGGCTTGTCGGAGAAAACGGCGCGGGCAAAACCACGTTGATGCATATTCTCTTCGGTATGCCCGGCATTACGGATACCGGCGGGTATGGGGGACAGATATACTTTAACGGTACGGTAGCGGCTTTCAAAAGCCCTTTTGACGCGTTAGACGCCGGGATAGGTATGGTTCATCAGGAATTTTCCCTCATTCCGGGGTTCACCGCCGCGGAAAACATCATGCTGAACCGGGAACCGTGCCGGTCTAATCCGGCGGTGGAGATCTTCGGCGAACGGCTTGCCACTTTGAAGCGGGATGTGATGGCCGAGCGGTCGGACCGGGCGATCGGCAAGCTGGGGGTGAAGATCGAGGCGGACACGGTGGTCTCCGAGATGCCGGTGGGACACAAACAGTTTACCGAGATCGCCCGTGAAATAGACCGGGATCAAGTCAAGCTCCTGGTTTTGGATGAACCCACCGCGGTACTCACCGAAACCGAGGCGGATATCCTCTTGAAAGCATTGAAAACCCTATCTCACGAGGGAATTGCGATTATCTTCATCTCCCACCGCCTCCATGAGGTTACGGAAATTGCCGACCGGGTGGTGGTGCTCCGGGACGGCAATATCATTAAAGATGTTCCTAATAAACAGGTCCGGGTTATGGATATCGCCTCCTGGATGGTGGGGCGGGAGATGGATGAGTCCGCCGGGGCATACGTTTCCCGGCGCCTTACCGGCGAAGCCTTGAAGGTGGAACATCTCTGGGTGGATATGCCGGGAGAAACGGTCCGGGATGTTTCTTTCTCGGTGAAGCGGGGGGAGATCTTCGGCATTGGCGGCCTTGCAGGTCAGGGGAAGCTGGGGATTCCCAACGGCATCATGGGCTTGTATGCTGCGGGAGGGTCGGTATCTTTCGGCGGGGTCCCGCTGGCCTTAAACAATCCCAAAGCGGCTCTGGACGCGCAGATGGCCTTTGTCTCGGAGGATCGCCGGGGCGTAGGGCTGCTTTTGGATGAAAGCCTGGACTGGAATATTGCTTTCGGAGCGATGCAAACCAAAGGAGCCTACCTGAAACCCTATTTCGGAGGGATTTTTACCCTTCGGGATGAAAAAGCCATGAGGAAAGCGGCGGAGGAATATATCAAGAAACTGGAAATCAAGTGTACCGGCCCCAAACAAGCCGCAAAAGAACTTTCCGGCGGGAACCAGCAGAAGATATGCCTTTCCAAAGCCTTTGCCCTGGAGCCGAAACTCCTGTTTGTTTCGGAACCCACCAGAGGTATTGATATAGGAGCGAAAAAGATCGTCCTGGATACGCTCATATCCTACAACCGGGATAAAGAAACCGCCATCGTAATGGTTTCCAGCGAGCTTGAGGAATTGCGCTCCATCTGTGATCGTATCGCCATTGTGGATGAAGGACGGATTGCGGGCATCCTTCCCCCGGGCGCCGCGGCTGCGGAATTCGGAATGCTCATGTCGGGAGAAAAGGAAAAGGAGCAGCCGAAGCAATGAATACCGGTATTATTTTTAAAAAGATCGCGGCCTTTATTACCGATTTCGGCTGGCCCCGGCTTATCATCTTCTTTTTTGTGGTCCTGCTCTTCATCGCCGCCCCGTTTGTAGGGGTTCGGGCAGACACGTCCCTGATGAATGTCTTGGTTCGGTTCGGGCAGAACGGGGTCATGGTATTGGCTATGGTTCCGATGATGCAAGCCGGCGCGGGACTTAACTTCGGGCTGCCGGCGGGGATCATCGCGGGGCTTCTCGGCTCTACCCTGTCTATGGAGTTCCGCTTAACCGGCGGCCTTGGATTTTTCGCGGCAGTCCTATTCACCCTTCCCTTTGCGCTGCTGTTCGGCTGGCTTTACGGGATGCTCCTCAACAAGGTAAAGGGCGAAGAAATGACTATTGCCATGTATGTGGGATTTTCCATCGTTACCTTCATGGCCATTCTGTGGCTCATCCTTCCCTACACCAACCCGACTATGGTGTGGGGCTATACCGGCCAAGGTTTGCGGACCACCATCACCTTGGAAGGGTATTGGACAAAGGTTCTCAACGATTTTTTAGCTATAAAAATCGGTTCTTACTTCGAATTCCCTACGGGAACCCTGCTCTTTTTTGCGGCGGCGGCCTTCATCATGTGGCTTTTCATGCGGAGCCGTACCGGTACCGCGCTCACCGCGGTAGGTTCCAACCCGGTGTTCGCCCGGGCCGGCGGGGTTTCCTCAGACCGGATGCGGCTTACCGGCGTGATCGTCTCCACAGTCTACGGCGCTGTCGGAATCCTCGTGTACCAGCAGAGTTTCGGTTTCATCCAGGTCTATCAGGCGCCGATCTACATGGCCTTCCCCGCGGTCGCGGCGATCCTGCTCGGGGGCGCGTCGGTAAATAAGGCGAGCATCCTCAATGTGGTGGCCGGGACTTTTCTCTTCCAAAGCATCCTCACCATGACCCCTTCGGTGATCAACAACATCCTGCAAACCGATATGTCCGAAGTGATCCGAATCCTCATCTCCAACGGCATGATTATCTATGCCCTTACCAGAAAAACCAAGGTGACCAAATGAAAAACATGAAAAAAAAAGCCGGTTTCCGCGGTTTTCTTGCAAATAATGCGGTAGTGTTCATCTTCGTGGTGATTACCATGGCCGCGACTCCCATATCGGGACTGTCTCCGGCTTCGATAATTCAGGAAATAGTTACCCGGATCGGACGGAACTGCTTTCTTGTATTCAGCCTGCTGCTTCCCATTATGGCGGGGATGGGAATCAACTTCGGCATGGTGCTGGGGGCTATGGCGGGACAGATCGGGCTTGTGTTTGCGGTGGATTGGAACATTATCGGCGTACCGGGGCTTATCTTTGCCGCTCTCATCGGCGTGCCTATTGCCGCGGGACTGGGCTGGATTGGGGGGCAGGTTCTCAACCGCGCCCGGGGCAGGGAAATGGTTACCGGCTACATTCTGGGCTTCTTCATGGACGGGTTTTATCAGCTTATCGTGCTGTACCTCATGGGGTCGGTGATACCGGTTCATTCGCTGAACATAACCTTGAGCCGGGGCTACGGCATTCGCAATACCCTGACAATGGACTCGGTGCGCCAATCCCTCGACCGGCTGCTCCCGCTGCGGCTTGGCCCCGTCACCCTGCCCATGGCAAATTACCTCATCATCGGCGCGCTGTGCCTGTTCATCATCTGGTTTCGGAAAACCAAGCTCGGTCAGGATATGCGGGCCCTGGGGCAAGATCAGCCGGTAGCTCACGCCGCGGGGATACCGGTAGATAAGACCCGGATCATTGCGATTATCATATCCACGGTACTGGCAAGCCTTGGACAGATCATTTTTCTTCAGAATATGGGGAATATGGCTACCTATAACGCGCATAAACAAACCGGTTTCTTTGCGGCCGCGGCGATTCTCGTGGGCGGCGCTTCGGTCAGCAGGGCTACCATTCCCAATGTGTTCATCGGGACGCTCTTGCTCCACTTGATGTACATTGTGGTGCCTCGTGCGGGGACCAATCTTTTCGGGTCCGCCATGATCGGCGAGTACTTCCGGGATGCGTTTAGTTACGGGGTCATTGCCCTTGCGCTGGCGCTTCACGCGTGGCGCAAGCGGGCAAATATCGAGCTGGCCCGGTCGGGGCTGCGGGGGGGCGGCCAAAAAGAGGGAGATAAGGAGGGAACCGCGTGTTAGATATTACGGCGAAACAGCCGGCAAGGCGCAGGCTTATTATCCGGGGAGGTTTGGCTATCCTATGGATAGGTTTAGGGGTGATTCTGTTCCTCCTGTACCGGGGGCATACGGTATTGGTGGACAACCGTCCTGTAGAAACCCCGTCTTTGAGAGCGCCGGATCTCATCACCGTTTCTATCGACGGAGGAGCGGGCCTTGAATTTCTCCGGGGCGACAGGGATCGTTTTGCGGTGACCGGTTCTAGGCACCGGATCCGGGTTGAGTCCGGCGGCGGCGCGCAGCCTTTTGAGCAGCAGTTTACCCTTCCTGTTAAAGACGATATGTATCTCCTTTCGATACCAAAAATGCTCAACCGCATCGAACCGTTTGTGGAAGTGTTCAAGATAGCCCCTGAGCCGCCAAGGGATGCGGAAGAGGAATTGCCGGACAATGATGAGACGGGCATTTTGGGGGAACCCTAAACCGTCTTGCCGGCCCCGGGACGGAACGTCAACGCCGACGTTAAAAGCGTCTTCACCGAGGCTTTTAACGTCCTTTTTTAGCCTTTTTGCGTCTTCGTATACGTTTTTTACTTCGATTTTCAAGTTTTCAGCTTCAATTTTCTCGTTCCGAACTTGAACGTTCAAGCCCGGAACGAGAAATGAGAGGCTTTTTACTTGGACGAGGATGTTCCGAAGGTATCGTTTTAGGTTTTGAACTTTAATGTTGAGGCTTTTTGAGGCTTGCGGTGAGTTGCCGGCAAAGACAGGGGGCAGATGCTTTGGAACAAACACCTCTGGAAGTCCCCGGCGGGAAGGAATTTACCCAAAGCGCCGTAAAGCCCAAATGCCTTAAGCGCAGCAGAGGACCGGTTTTGTAAGGCCGTTCTTGACAACACCCCTTGTTTTCTTGTATTCTGAAAATAACCGAACGGGTTCCGCCGGAAGACTGCGGCGGGTAAATTAACCTAAAGTCAACCAAGGGGCCCTAGGGGCTTTGTAAAAATAAATGCCCGCGGAGAACGAGACCTCTGCGCCGGTTAGATTCGCTCAACCGGCGTAAGTCTTGCAGTTGAAACAGGAAGCCTTATGTTTCAACATTCGGCAACTCACCCCTTGATAGGGGTTCTTTAAAATATGGTATTATGAGAGCAACAAAAGCACTAATACATCTGGATAGGCTGACAAAGAATATCGCGGCGGTCCGCCGGCGTATAGGCCCCGAACCGCTTATCTGTATTCCTGTTAAAGCCGACGGATACGGCCACGGCGCTTCGGCGATTGCCGAAGCGGGGATTCATGCGGGCGCGTCTTTTCTGGCGGTCGCCACGGTTCAGGAAGGCGCGGAACTGCGGGAAGCGGGTATTGCCGCGCCTGTCCTGCTCTTTTCCTGCCCCCTGCCGGAAGAACTGGATGAAATGATAGCCTATAAACTCACCCCTTTTATCCCGGATAAGGAAGTTGCCGCCGCAATGGGCGCCGCCGCGGCCAAAGCGGGGGCGGCCTTGCCGGTTCATATTAAGATTGATACCGGCATGGGCCGTGTGGGATGCCGTCCTGAAGAGGCTGCGGGCCTGGCGCTCTATATCGCTTCCTTAAAAGCCTTGCGGTATGAGGGAACCGCCACCCATCTGGCCATAGCGGATTCCGCCGCACAGGACGCGATAAGGGCCGCTAAAAAACAGCTTGCCCGCTTCAATGAAGCTCTGGAAGCCATCAAAAAAACGGGTCTGGATACCGGCATTGTTCACGCGGCCAATTCCGGGGCCACGCTGCTCCATGAGGATGCCTATTTCAATATGGTGAGGCCCGGGATTTTGCTCTACGGGTATCCTCCTTCAGAGGAATTAAGCGCCCTGGCGCAAACGGAACCGGTAATGGAACTGGTCTCCAGTATTGTGTTTATCAAAAAGGTGAAAAAAGGGGAGGCCGTTTCATACGGAGGAACCTGGGTTGCTCCTGAAGATAGGATCATTGGGACTATCCCGCTGGGCTATGGCGACGGCCTGCCCCGCAGATTAAGCGGTGATTTTCAGGTTCTGATCAACGGGAAATTATATCCCCTGGCAGGAAGAATCTGCATGGATCAGTGTATGGTGGATTTGGGGCCTGCTGCCGATGTGAACCGCTGGGATAAAGTAACCGTTTTCGGCGGCAGCGAAGGGGCCTTTAGCGCCGGGGATATTGCTTCAAAACTGAACACCATTCCCTATGAAATTACCTGTAATATCAATAAACGGGTTCCTAGAGTATATACAACGGCGTGAGCCGATTTATCTATAGGGCGGAGAATAGAATCCCCCGCCTGCGCCAATTCCAATAAAGCGGCGATAAACGCTTTTATTCGGACTTTGGGAGATTATATATTTACTAACAAATGACCGCATTACAGGTACAAACCGTCCGGCCTACCTGCAATGGGGTCAGCGCACTTCATTAGGCAGCGCGCCGGTATCAAAAAACTGAAAAATATTATCCAGCGTTGTTCGGGCAATCGCGCTTAGGGCTTCTTCAGTGAGGAACCCTTGATGGCCGGTAACGATCACAT
>JAITHW010000115.1 GCA_031279815.1 Treponema sp.
TTTTGTCAACTATTAGATTATAAAACACATCTATTAGTTGTATTTCCGGGCCTTTTGCAAACAGCGAGCCAGGTGGCTGGGGGGTTTGGGGGGCCTAGGCCCCCCAAATTTTTACCATAATGATCCTTTGGGCGGACGCTGAAAAGGCGCGGAAAAAGAACAGGCTTCCGTGTTAATCCGCGCAATCCGTGGACTTTTGGGACTGGTAACAGGGAAAAGCGCGCAACCGCTTACCACGTGCCATGTTCCGCCTACGGCGGGTTGGATAATTGACTAAAAGGTTGGATAGGGATAGTCTAGGTTAGTACACTAAGAACAGATAGGGGAAATCTTAGGTCTGTCAAATCCTGTGAGGTGGAGGATCTTTAGGCATAGGCAACCCATCTAACAAAGGAATGAGTATGAAAGATAAAAGGTACGCAGGATTAGCCGTAACGATCCTGGGGTTCGTCTTAGCCGGATGCAGCGCGGACGCCAATCCTCCGGAAGATCTGCCGGGTTCTCAAAACAATGTGAATGAGTCCCCCACGGCAGTGGCTCCCCTTCTCGATGCGGCAGGCCCATACTCCGGCAACCCGATACAGCCGGTTAATTTTGGCCTTGACAGCTCTAAACAGATGTCCATTACCAATTTACAAGGGCACAGTGTTTTTCTCATAAAAGTAAACACCTCTTCTCAAACCGTAGGCTACTCGTCAACCGGACACGCCTATACCGCGGAAAAGTCCCCAAACCTTCGAGGGCTTGGGGAGGTTTCTCGCTCTTCCCGGGGATTCATCTCCCTGGAGGGCGGCGTTCACCGGTATGATCCTCCGGAGGTCAGCAGGTTTAACAACAATCCGCCCCCCTTCTCCCCGCCATCGGGGGAACCGGCAAGAAGCGGACTGAATGACGGGCGGGTTTCCCCTTATTCCGCGCTTGCATCCGCAGGGGATTCGAGAACCTTTTGGGTTGAAGAGAAAGACGGCTTCGGCTCGTGGAGGGAAATAAACGCGGTCCTGCGGGCGGCTTCCAGGTATAGCAGCGTGTGGGTAGCCGCGGAGAATTACGATAACAAATCCATTAGGATCGACGATAACAAACTTACCCAAGCGCAAGCGGAGAAAATAGCCGAGACCTTTGATCTGATCTATGAGTATGAAACGCCCGTCTTCGGGTATGAATACGGGGGCGGAGTCTCTCCGCAGGATCCCGGGTACGGCGGGGTCGATAAGGATCCGAAAATTCAGATTCTGATCTATGATATTAATTTTGATTATGATTACTCCAAGAATCTGACAACCCTGGGCTATTTTGCGGCAAAAGATATGTATGCTCAGACAGCGCTTGATGAGTATAAGATGAACAGCAAATCAAATCAGGCCGAATTATTTTACATAGATTCTTTTGAATTTGACAGACGCCCTATGCTGCTCTATTCGACTTTGATACACGAATTTCAGCACATGATCAATTTCAATGAAAAATTTATAAAGAACGGGCGGATTACCGAGGTATGGTATAATGAAATGCTTTCTCTGCTGGCGGAGGACATGATAGGCCCGTTAATCGGGATTGACGCTTCCCAAGACGCCCATCCTATTAACAATCTGATGCCTTTCTTTTTGGGGAAGTATAACGCGGCGGGGATCACCGAGTGGCATACGGATGATTTTACCTCATACGCCAATGTATACGCCTTTGGAGCCTATCTTGCCCGCAATTACGGCGGAGCGGAGCTTATTATGGAAATCGCAAAGAACGGCAAAGCCAATATACCTTCCCTTTCTGGCGCGCTTTCAAAAATCAATCCCGGCATAGTTTTTGAACAGGCCATCGATCGGTATGGGGAAGCATTGATCTACAGCGGCGATCATAAACCTGCGGGCGCGCTTTCATTCGACAGCACGGTTGTCAAAAAAATCAACGGCGTGGACTATACCTTTGAGAGATTTAATATTTGGGACAAAACCCGTTTTCAGGAAAATACCCTTACGCCCCACAAGGGGCCTGTGATCTGGAGCCTGGACTGGATATTTACCATACCAAGCCATGCCCTTATTGTGCAATCCCTTGATGAGTGGCAGCATCGTACCGGTACCCTGGATATCACCCTATGGCAGCCGAGCAGTCCCTACATAGATATGTATATTATGATACGATGAGGGCTTAGGGAAAGGGGCTGCGGAGGATCATCAATCCTGCGGCTCCCACGTTCAGGTCTTGCTGTTCTTCCCAGGCGGCTATAACCGTATTCCCCGAGGAACCCACGCGGGTATAAACAAAGCCTTCCGGCAAGGCGGGCAGGGTAAAAGCCTGCAAGCCTGAAGTATCCCCCTGTGTCTCACCGGACATTCCCCGCCCATCGGGAAGTATTACCAGGGCCCGGGCGTTTCCGCCGCCGGTATTGAGATAATACCCCGAAAGCTCGATCAACCGCTCTCCCTCGGAGGAAAGAGCCGCGGCCGCCGCAAAATACCGGGTATAGGGGAATTGCGGGGAGATTACCGCGGCAACAGGCGTCCGGTTCCTGCCGCTCAAGCCGAAAGCCTTATCCAAAACGCGGTTCAACAGGGGAGGGGCTTTGTCCGGGGATATAGGAAGCGCGGAATTCCTGAAAGCCGAAACAGAGACGGCTTCCCCGGGAAGGGACAGATCCGAGGTGCGGAAATATACGCTGTTATGAGGTGATTCCATAGAGGGTCTTTGAGTCCCCCGGTAATACCAATAACCGTCCTGTCCCTGTCTGAGGGCCTCTATATCCCAGCCCGCGGAAGGGTGGAAGGCTTCAAAAGCAGGAATCCCTATGCCCACGGGCCGGATATTTCCTTTGTCGGGAGTAAAAAACCGCGGGGCAGGGGGATCCGCCAGGGGATCAACAAAGAAAACGTTCCGGTACAGAAGCGCCGCGGGGTTTCCCTCAAATAAAAAGAGGGAACCGATGGTATAATTGCCCCAGTAGGCTGCATCGGTTATGCGGTACAGGGCTATGCCCCCGTCTTTCCAGGGCATGGCTATAAGAAAGCCTTCCCGATTCATCCCCATAATAAGCCTGTCCTCTTGAATCACCATTCCCGTGATGAACCGGGCCAGGGGCCAAGGTTCAAAGGGGATGAGGGATGCTTCATCCGGGTTGTTAATCAGAAACGGCCCCTGGGTTCCGGCCTTTTCCGGTCCCAGTTCAAACCATAGGGGGTTATCCCCGCTTTTTATGATTGCCAAAGGAGGCATCCCAAGGCTGGGAGCGGATATTGCTTCCGGCGTCGCCGCCTGCGGGGGAGGCTGCGGAGACGGAACCTGCCCGGCCGCCGGCGCAGCCTGGGGCGGCGGCGACACGAAGCGCGCCGGTTTCTGTTTAGAAACCGTATGGTTAGAACAGGACAGGGGAAGCGCGAATATAACGAAAGAAACAACCGGTAAAAACCGGCATATATGCTTCATCCTATGCTTCATCACTCCTGTTTGCATATTTTTTCCGTTTTGTACTTACGGGCATAAGAGCTTCCTTATCATTTTTACAAGGTTCGATAGGTCTCTGTTCTTTCAAAGAGCATTTTGTTGCAGAGAAAGCAACAGTACCCCGGGGTTCTATTGAGAAAGGCCGCTTGTTCGGATCCGGGGCAGAGTCCCGGCTCGAACGCTCTTTGTATTTTCATATATTTCTGTTATATATTGACTTTAACATACGAGTCAAGTATCCTGGTTACAAAATCATCTTTGTGTCTTGCTCCTAAAGGTTCGGGTTGTACGGCGGACCGGATAATTTGTCTTAGAATATAACAATACTGTTATTGCGGAGGTATCTTATGATCAAGATTATTATTATTGATAAACAGAACTCGGATCGGAACCGTACTCATGCGGTGTTGTCTTGTCAAAGTGATTTTGAAGTGGTTGGGCTTGGACAGGATGGATACGATGCGCTTAAACTGGCAGGAAAGGTGAAACCGGATATAGCTATTCTTGATATATGTCTGGATTTTATTGATGGAACCGAAAGTATCCCCCTGTTAAAAGCTAAATCCCCGGCAACCGCCATACTGTTACTTACCTCCCTTGAAGATGAAGAGCATATCTGTAAGGCCGTAAGCTGTGACGTTCAAGGCTATCTCTTGAAAGAAACGGATATGGATACCTTAGCCGCCGCGATCAGGCTTATTCATGGAGGAGGCCGTTTCATAAGTTCTAAAATTAACGGTAAAGTATACCATATTCTTTCAACAATGCTCAAAAATAGAGATAGGCTCAACGAGTATGCGCCTTTTCAGCATAGATTGTTTCAAAATGCCTCGATTCTAAAAGATACCATCCTGCCTGCGGGAATTTCCAAAATAGAGATCCAGATAATGGCCGGTATCGGTCAGGGACATTCAACCAAGGAGATTGCGGAATATCTATGCCTTTCTGTAGGAACGGTCCGTAATTATATTTCCTCAGCCATGCAAAAAGCTGGATTGCAGCATAGAACCCAGATACCCCTGTTTGCCCTTAAAAACGGACTTATTAAGTTAGGAGAGAGAAAGATGCGCCGTGCCGTACATTAGGGTAAAGGCTGGGTACGGCTGAAGGTCCGCCGGTATTCCAATGGCGAAAGGCCGGTGCATTTCTTAAAAATCCGGGAAAAATGAAAGGGATTCTCAAAGCCGAAATGATCCGCTACCGCCCCTATCTTGAGGTTCGTATCCACAAGAAACGAAGAAGCCGCCTCAATTTTAAGCCGGGTAAAGTATTGAAAGGGAGATATTCCCAGTTTCCGGTGAAAGAGACGGATAAAATGTTCAGGCGAAAGCCCGATCCTGCCGGCCAGGGAATCAATGCTCAACTTTTCCTGTACTAATTTTCCCATCAACACAAGCGCGCGTTCAATATGTTCGTTTTTCTCTATGTGGTCTTCTCGAAATTCGATACCTCCGGACACCGGCTCCCCATACCACCGGTACAGTAAACTCAACAGCAGGTATTCCCCGGCACGGGTATGGGCCTTATCCCCTCCAAGACGGTACAGCTCCTCCACCAGAAAGCGTTCCCTGGATTCGACTGTGAGAAACCGGGCGGCGGGAAGGGGTTCTCCTGAATTCCGGTCATTTATCAGGGACAACACTTCCCGATCCGCGGTAAGTTCCTGATCCGGCTCAAACAGAACCGCATAATAACTGATAGGCCGCCGAACCGCATCGGGCAGAATAGAATGAAATTCCCGGGGTTTTACCAAAAACAGCCGGTTTCCCTCTATTG
>JAITHW010000112.1 GCA_031279815.1 Treponema sp.
TGGCAACCGTGAAATACACGGTTGGCGGAAAGCCAACTCTTGAAGAACTCTCAGAAATACAGTCAATTATTGAAACGGCGAAGCGGCTTCCGTATGTACATGACCCTGACTGTCCTGAACCGACTGATGAACAGCTTGTTGAGTTCCATCCGGTCAACGGTATGACTTGGGAAGAACGGGCGCGGGCTATGCGGGAAGCGGGGATTGTAGACCCTGAACCGGTAGAAGAAGCGGCTGCCGACTGCTAGTACCGGCAGGTTTAACCGATATTACCGCCGGCCGGAAGCCGTTGCTGAAAGGAGGACGGGGACGGAGGGGTAAAAATCTATTGGTTTGACCCAAGACTATCCAATAAACAGCATTACCCAAAAGGAACCTGCAAGATGCTGCCTTTCAAGACGGACTAGCGGGGAGGGAACAAGGGGAGGGGAAGACGCTTACCCTAAATAGACAATAAAAATATTTTAAGAAATTTTCTTGAAAACAAGGAATTATGCTTGATTTATTTTATCTCAAGTGATATATTTATAGTATGGTGATAGGCCACATCATCAAGGAGGTTATATGAAAAAAAGCGTGGTCAAACGCCGAAGTCCTAAGCAAAGGGCTAAAAAAGATAACGGCGGAAAAAGCGGAGGTGATAGCAAGCTGGATTTTTGGGTAAAAATTGCGACGCTCACTATCACCGGTATTGAACTAGCTAGGTTTATCTTAGAGTTAATCTCTAATTAGACCTAAAGAGGGGAAGTTTCCCCCTCTTTAAAATTATCATAACGGAAAAGAGGCGTCAATAATGCTCAACAAAATTCACTGGAAAGATTTACTGATTATCTGTCTGTATATTATTCTCGCTCTTTATATTGTGCGGGATATTTTGGGTTAAGCAACGGGGGGAGTATTTCCCCCTGTTTCATGGAGGTTTTAGCGATGCAAGAGAAAATATATAGTTCAAAAGAGCTTGCCGGGATGTTTCAAGTTCAAAGCGTCACCGTCCGTAAATGGGCGCAAAAAAACGGGGTAGCCTATATTGGAGAAGGTAAGAGAAAAAACTATCTTTTCACGGAACCGGATATAGAGCGGTTTAAGGCGAGGGAGAAGCCCGGCAGAAGACGGCGTTAAAACAGCCGGACGATTCCTCTTTGCACAGGACTAAAAAGGCGTTCAAATCCGCGGGGAGAGCAGGCTTGCTCTTGTTTTTCGGGTCCTGCAAAATATGCCGGGCCGTGTGAAAACCCGCGGCAAGCAGCCGGTTAATGCAGGCCCCGTCTTTTTTGTATTTTTTTAAGGAAGCGGCGGCACGAAGTTGATATTAACCATCCTGCTCGGGGGGGTCATGGTATACCCCGGCTTGTCTAGGCAGATTTCAACCCTGCCCGCCGCGTGAACGTTAAAGATAGGTATGCCGTATACCCCGCCGCCTCTATGGGTAACCGTCCCCTTCACCGCTCCGGTCGTATCAATATCTCTCAACACAACGTCTTCGTCCAGCAACACCGCATCCGATACGGTGACCGTTACTGTTTCGGTAGTTTTAAGCGCCATGGGAACAGTATACCCGAAAACACAGCCGCAATCAAGGGGATGAAAAGTCCGCCCGCGTTTTGAACACGGGCGGACTTTTTTGAGGCGTGATTACGATTCGGAATTAATAGACAAGCCCTCCTCTGTACTGAATGTTTTTCGTAACCGCGCAGAACGTCGGGACTTTCAAATCCGCCGCGCCGAAAAGCTGAATCAAAAACGGCTTTTCCGCGGTTTTATTTTCATACAAAGGCCGGTAGTGCAGCGGTATAAGCTGGTAGAACTCAAGAATCGTCTGGAGCCGCTTCTCGGTAAGCCACAAGGCTTCCGCGGTTCCCGGCAAATCTTCGTTTTTATCCGTATACACCGTCTCGGGATTCTGCGTGTCCCGGGGTATGCGCTTCATTTCCATAAGATTGGAACCGTCTTTTTCACTGCGGGTTATGATATAACCGGTTTCAAGCCCTGTGGGTGAAGGGGTAATGGTGATAACCGCGCCCCCGTTTGCCGCTACCGCCACACTCGCGGCTGTAGAGGCCGTGCTTATGCCGAAGCGGTTAATGCCGCGCGCCGCATATTGATAGGTTCCCGCTTGCGCGGCTAAAAAGAGGGAACCGCTTACCCCGGCTTGCGCGGCTAAGGCAGCCGTGGGCGCGGCGGACCTGGTTTGCACGTTTCCCGAAGCCTCTGTTTTCCCTTTCACCCGGAAGAAATTGTCCGCGCCGCAGGACTCGCCGAAATTGATCCGGTTGCCGAAAGGCGTGGTGAAATGGTCCGCCACCGCGGTGGCCGCATTGCCGCCGTCCGGTTTCAGGCTCATGTTGCCGATATACCTTACGCTGTCCCCTACGGCCAATTCCTGTATATCCGCGGCCAAAGGCGGGGGGAAATACAGGATGTTGCAGTCCCCGCCGGCTTGGTATATCCTCTCCGCGGGTTCGTCGAAGAATCGCCTGCCTGCGGTGCCGATACTCCGGCCTCTCAGGTCAACGGCGTTGGCTTCCGCGGGTTTGCCCCGGTTATCGGTTATCACCTTGATAAGGCCGTCGTATTCGGTGCTGTTGACGCCCGAATCCCCGTGAAAACACAGGTATTCCGCAGCCTTCAAAATGGTGAGGGTCCCGGCCATCTTTTCCGCAGCCAAGGCGGATTCAAAACTCTCCACCGCCAGCATCTGATCCGTTACCGAGCGGTAGGTCTGCAGGTATTTAATATCTTTGTAGATACGTTTTATATCCTGATCCGTGGCGTTCGCTTCCCCGCCTTCGCCCGCGGTTAAGAATTGGTAATCCGCTCCGGCCTCAGTGCGGACGTTGTACTGATGAACCGTGGAGGAGACCGGCCGCCTCGCAATCTGATTCATCAATTTGCAGTCTTCGGGCTGTTCCCGCATGGCCATGAGCATGGTTAATTCCATGCTTTCCGGCTGTAGCGTCCGCCCGCCCGCAAACTGCGCGGCGTCGGTTCCGTACCCCGCCTGAAGCGCTTTGCGCAGTTCCTCGCCGCCGTTGTCTGCGGTTTGAACCGCGTAAAACATATCGCCGAACGGCATTATTTACTCTCCTTCTTGGCAAGTTCAAGCAGTAATTGAGCGTACTGGGCGTCAATCTGAAAATTGGGGTCTTGGACAGACTTGTTCATCTGGCTTTCAATTATAGACGCGGTTTTCCAGCCTACGTTGTTGTCCAGCAGCAGACGGCAGGCCTGGGCTTTTGTTTCATCGCTGAACGGCTTGTGCCGCAAAACGCCGCCTGAAGCCGCGGCTATGGCCTCCCGGGATTTCTTCAAACCCTCCCCGGGCAGTCCGGATGCTGAAATCAGCGACTTCTTAGGGTTCGGCGCGGCAAGGGATTCCGACAAAGCCTCCTGCCCCGATTGAAGGAGCCGCACGCTAAGGGCAAGGCCGCTCAAGACGGTTTTCATCTCCTCAAGGCTCTTATTGACTTTTTCCAACTCAGGCGCGGCGTCTCTGAACCCTTCGGTTCCTTCTCCGCCTCCGCCTTCACTTTCTTCCTCTTTCTTTTCCGCGCCCCCTCCGCCGCTTTGAAGGGCCTTCTCAAAAGACGACACTAAACTATCCCAATCTGTTACTGGTTTCATACATACTCCTTATAAAAAACCCGGCAAGCGGGGAAAACAAAAGCGGGGGGCAAAGTTAAAACAAGGCCGCGGGCCTGCCGCGTCTGGTTTCAAGGCTTTTTATCCCCCCGCTTATCGGTAAGAAAAAAAATATGTTACTGTTTCTCTTGCCAATCTTTTCCCCCGCTTGCCGGCTGGGCAAAGATTGCCGGGCGGCAACGGCTGCCGCTATAGTAACAATATATCATCTTAACGTTAAAGTCAACTAGTACCGGTATTGCTGTTAGTCCCGGGGTTAGTACCGGTACTAACAATACCGGCGGTAGCGCCAATCCCGCCTAAAACCGGGGGATGGCCGCACACGCCCGCGTAGCTTTCGGTATAGCCCTCCCACCCCAAGGCGTGATTTCTCGCGATGAATTCAAGGCATAGCGCCTCGGTAAAGCCGTCGTCCAACAGCAAGACCTCATTGCAGTAGTCCGCCTCAAAGGTTATCTGCGCGCCGGCCAAGGCTAAACCCATATCCGTGTTGTAGACATTGCTTCTAAGCCCTTGTACTGTAGGGGCTATCACCTTAAAAGCGTTCCGCTCATGAAACGGCTCAAGATACTCATTACAGTCGATATTCAGCACAAACATTTTCACCAGGTCGTACAGTTCGTTCTTCACCAGAATATTATCCGCCCATATCTCTATGGCTATGGTGTCGGTCCGCCTGAAGATATGCTCCGCCCCGTAGGCAGCGCCCTTTTGCCTGATAGCCGCTTCTATCCCCTGCCGTATCAAGGGGGTTATAAGATAGCCTTCTAGTTCTTCCCCTAGCGAGAGCATTTTGACTAGACGAAGGTCCTGCGCCTTGGACATAGGCAGCCGTTCATTATGGGTATCGTTTATTGTGGCGATGACCACCGCGGGGAATAAGCTGCGGGAATTGGCCGCCCCGTGAGCGGAGCCGCTTGCCATAAGCGCGAAAGGGTGATCGTTTGAGACTTGTATGCTCATTTTGTTATAGAGGTTTTCCGCGTCTACGGCCTTGAAATACTGTTCCAAGCCGTATAGCAGCTCTGTTTCGGGCGCAAATAACTTGTTCAGAAAATATCTCACAGGCTTTCCTTAAACGGTATGCCGGAAATTGCGTGAAATGCCGGCAATATCCGTATAGTCAATCTCAAGATACAGGGCGTCCCCTGCGCCGTTGTAGCGGACGGCGGTAACTTTTTTCAACCCGCCCATCCGCTGCAACGGTGTCGTAGACAGAGGATACCAAGTAGTTAACCGCGGCATTGCCGTCCCCGGTATTGCGCCTGATGCCGTAAAACTGCCTTCTCACCCTATGCCACACCGAATCGGACAGGCGCAAAAACAGGGACTGGTTAAGGGTTTCCACCCCTTTAGAGGTTTTGAAATCATTGTTTTCAAGGCGTATATACGCTTTGGCGGCCCGCCCGGCCCCGGGCCCGCCCGTGTCCAATTCAATATCCCTGCCGTAGAGGCCGGTGAATCCCCGCTGGTAAGATACGATGTTTTCCGTATTGCCGCCGGATTGTTTAAACTGAGGCAGGTTAACGGACGACCCGGGGGTAACGTCCGATAAGGAACCCAGGCCGTTAAAAAGGGTCAAATCCTCCGCGTACGCGGCGTCGCCGTAGACCATAAGGGCTAAAGATTCCCAGGTGTCGTTCCCTTTCACTTGGTAGGGAATCACGCCGTACGCGGCGGGCATACGGACCGAAAAATCCTGGCCGCCGCGGTTCGGAACCGTTGAGGGGACTGCCCCTTGGTTATACAAGACAGCGCTTTTCGGGCGTTCCTGCCCGATAACCTGCGCCGCGCCGCCTGAACCGTCCGCGGGTTTAACCTCAACCGACGATTCTATATTTCCAGTAACACAAGCGGACAACAGGATACTCTTTACTTTTACCGTGTTCGCGGCATCGCCAATATCACCGGCCAGCAAGCGCAGGGCAAGCAGAAATTCCGCGGAATCCGTATCAAGTTTATCCAGTACGGACTTGGGCACCCAATACCCCCCGCCCGCGGTTTCAAGGGCCTTTTCCCTCACAAAAGATTCTATCAGCAGCGTATTCGCGTTTATCTGGCTGTCCGTCATGGTGAAAAACAAACCCGTCACATCCTGCGGTATCCCGAATATATCATCCGCTATAGCTGCTAACGATTCGGAGAGCATCTTTTTCGTATTCACTATCAGATCGTTGAACTTTTCTACCGTGTCAAGGCATTCCTGCGCCATCTTCCGGCAGTCCTGCACCGCATCAGAAAGCCCTTGAAAAAAACCGTACGCCGCCTGTTCTATGGAATCTAAGAACTTCCGCGCTTTGCCGCAGGCTTCCCGCAAATCATAAAGGCCCCCCCTTATCTTCTCGAACACGCTTAAAGGCTTCCGGGGCGCCCCGTTTATGTACTCTATCGGGATCGCCGTCAAAGCAACCGAATAGTCATATACAAAAGGTTTGGAGGCGTTCTGCTTTATCGTGAAGGTGTTTACCGCTACGTCATACTTATTCGTATACCCTATGCCGGTTTTCGATAAATCCGTCATTATGACCTGCTTATCCAGGTTCTGTTTCATGTAGGTTTTATACTCTTTGAGCATATCCAGGAACATGAAAATCTCCGTTTCCCCGCCCACAAGCTCGGGCGCCCCGTTGCGGCGGATCTCTTTCAGCCGTTTATTCCAGGTAGTGCCGCTCAGAATAATCCGCGCCGGTTCTATGCCGTAATCGTCCCTATGCACGCCCGATAATACAGGCGTATCGGCGGTCCTGAAATTATACTGGCATCCTGAAATTCCTAGCGCAACCTAATAGAATAAGATTAGGAGGCGGGAATGAGTTATCAGAGGATTACGCTGGAAGAACGGGAAGAGATATTCAGGCTGCGTTACATTGAA
>JAITHW010000258.1 GCA_031279815.1 Treponema sp.
GCCTTATCTCCCCCAAAGATCTGCCTGCCGTCGGGTCCAAGGGCATTAGAAAGAGAAACCAATTCTTTGAGGAGTTCATTGACTTCCACGGCCATGTATTTCATATCTTCCGGCGCATAGAGCCCGTTTGCCCCTTGAATCGAAATCTCCCGCGCCCGCTGCAACACTTCATTAGCCTGCCTAAGATAGGTATCGGTATGATTAAAGTGATCCTTTGCATAAAGGGTATTTTTTTCAAACCGTTCAAGCCTCGCCAAATAAGACTCATAACGTACCGCATGGGACGCGGCAAGAGGATCATCCCGCAGTTCCCGGATCCTTGTTTGCTCCGCCATTTTCGACTGTATATTTGAAAGCCCTTCCTCCTGCCGTCTGAGATAGAACTGTATATCATTGTGGGGCATATTCGTAGCAATTCTTTGCATAATGTATCTCCTTGTGCCTCGGCTATACTTTAAAATTTAGGAAACAACCGGGAACTTACCCAGTGTACCACAGGTTGCAACCTGAAACCAGGGCCTAGACTCCCATTCGGTTAATAATCGTATCCAGCATGGAATTCATAGTGGTAATGAACCGGGCCGCCGCCGCATAACCGTGCTGATACTTTATCATATTTGCCAGCTCTTCGTCCATATTAACCCCGGACACTGATTGACGCATATCTCTGAGCTGTTTCATCACCAGGTTTTGGGTTTCCAGCGCCCGGTTACTCTGTTCCCCCAGAAGCCCTATACGGCCTACCGCGTCGGCAAAGTAATCGTCAAAGGTTCCCTGCTGTCCTACCATAACCGTGCTGTTCCGAATGGAGGCGATAGCCAACGCAGCCTCTCCGTTCCCCGGCTGAGCAGTCCTGCCGTTCTCTCCAAAACCGGCGGCTGCCGAAGCCGGGTCTTTGATGAGCGCGGGGTTGACCTCGATCCAGCCTGCCGGGTGAGCAACCGGAGACGTGGAAAAATCTGCGGCGCTTCCCCGGAGAGCGGCGACCGCATCGGCTCCGCCCCAGTTGAAAGCGCCCTCAGAACCGGAGGCGTTCAAAATACCCGCATAACCTGTAAGGAAATGCCCCGAATCTTCAATATGGCGAATAACAAAATCGGGGTTTTCCCGGCCTTCAGAAGCGGTACCCTTGAGGGTGAGATGGCCATCCCGGTTGAGCCGGGCGGTTACTTCAGCTCCGGAATTGTTGATCCGTGCGATGATGTCCCCTACGGTGTCCGTAGGATAATAAGGCACTTGAATGTTCTCATTTGAACCGGAAAGGGTAATCATCCCTGCAAGTCCTACCTGGGCCCGGTTTTCTAGGGTATTCATTCCGGTAATACGGAAAATATAGCTCGAATCATATACGCCGTCCCCATCCCGATCGTAGTTTCCATTCACATTGGTGACAAAATGGTGTTCTGTGAAGAAATCCTGACCGGTAGAACCGTTGATCCCGTATCCGTTCCGATGGATCTCATTCACCATATCAACGAAATTCATGGTCATGGAATCCAGGCTCTGAATCTCGGATTGAATGGTCTCATCCCGAAGCTCGACCAATGCCGCAAGGCTGCCGTTGCGGAACCGTATTGCTTCCTTAGTATCGCCCCACGCTATCTGAGAGTACCCCTCTGTCTCGTCTTCTCCCCGCTGAAGCTCAAACTGCCGTCCTATAGGTCCCTGAACTAATACCATCCCTGCGGTATGAACCATGAATTCATCAGGGTCTCGATTATTAACGGTAACATCTATTATAGAAGAAAGTTTATCCGCCAACAAATCCCGGCGGTCTAAGAGATCATTGGGATTATCCCCTTGGGCTTTGATCTTTTGAATGTCTTTATTTAAACCTGCGATCTGCCGGGAAAGTTCATTCACCCGGTCCACAGTAAGCCGAATATCCTCTTCAGCCATATCCTGTAAACCCTTGAGAGATTGATACCGATCATGGATACTGTCGATGAGGGTCTTTCCCCGCTCGATCACCCCATTTCGGGGTGCGATATCCCCAGGGTATATCGAAAGCTCCTGCCAGGCGTCCCAGAAAGCGTCCATCTTTCCCCGAATCGAATTATCTCCAGGTTCCAGATAGATCTGCTCCATCATACGGATATAGGGATCCCTGGTTCCCCAGTATCCCTCTCCTCCGGCTTGGGTAACGATGCGCTGATCCAGGAGTTGATCCCGAAGGCGCTCAATCCGTTCCACCACCGTACCCTGCCCCAGTTGTCCCGCGGTTTCTTCCCGGTTAAGTCCCGGAAGATAGATCGGTTCAAAAGCTGAAAGTTCCGCCCGCTGCCGGGAATAACCCTCGGTGGAGGCATTCGAAAGGTTATGTCCTGTGGTGTTCAAGGCTTGTTGATGGGCGGAAACCGCCCGTTTCCCAATTTCGATTCCTAAAAAGGTTGATGTCATGCCTATTTTCTCCTAATTTAGAGGCTATGATTGATCACCATACTCCGCATATCTGTGGGTACTTTGGCTCCCCACCGGGAATAAAACCGATTCTTACGATCCGGACACGCTGCATCAAGAAAACTATCCACTGTGGTTTTTGCTTCACCAAGATAACTTACCAAAGACTCATTAGCCATCCGCACTTTGAGGGTTCTCAGTTTAAGGTTCCGGTACAGTTCGGCCAGTCCCCGGCGTTCTTCTTCTGGAAGCCGGGACACCAAAGTATAAAAGTCTGCATCCCGCTTAGTTTCAGGACCCTCCTCATGCTCCAGAAAACCGGCAAAGAGGACCGCCCGTTCAGCCTCCAATTCCTGAAACTGATCTCCGTACCGGTTCATGGTACGGAGCAGGGATTCAAAATCAGTCCATTGCCGATTAATAACCGCGTTTCTAACCGATTCTTGAATCGCGGCGATCTTTTCCATGATCTCGGTTTGGAGTTGCAAAATTAGAAAAGTTCTTTCGTCGTCCGCAAAACCGTTGGTATCAAGAGTAGTCTGCATTATTGCGATATTGTTGTCCGCTTCCATTTCATGCCTCCACTTTAATATCGGCTAATAGAGAAGACCTGTTAAGCAAATTGATATTTTATAGTAGGCATTCCATAACTTGTATAAACCCTATTGCTTTTCCCCTGCACCGGCTTATTAACCGGTGCAGACCAATCCTAAGCGGGAAACGGGAGTCGGACCCGCGACATCCACCTTGGCAAGGTGGCGCTCTACCACTGAGCTATTCCCGCATATGCAAGCACTTATCCGGCTTACATATTTTTGAATATAACAAATAATAAAAACGAATGCAATACCTTACAACAAAAATTTGTATAAAAATTATTAGGCGACCGCTTGTTCGGGCAGCAGGCGTCCCCCATAAGGATTGTTGCGTCAAGTGCCGGCTCTTACGGTAATATTTCCTAAATACGCGCCTCCTGTGATGACCAGTTCAGGGCTTCCCGGCTTTTTTTGAGAAGCAACCCCGGGCCATACAAAGACGCCTCCCAGAATCGGGGTCGCCTCGATTATCACCTTGACTTCCGGGGGAACGATGATAGTGGTCAATCCCAAAAAGGAGACTATATTCACCCGAGTCTGCCCCGGCGGCAGGTCTCCGCTCTGGATAGTGATGGTATGGTTCCCCAAAAGGCTGAGAAATTTGCGTTCCCTACAGAGGACTTCCCCAGAGGTTTCACGGGAAGCCAGGAGGGTCAGTTTACGTCTTTTAGAGATATCTCCGTCAGGATGCGAAACGGCTGGGGCCGCCGCTTTGCCGGGAATGTCTCCTGCATACAGGGCGGTTTCTTCCACGATTTTTTCCACAACAGCCATTTCCCGCTCGCTTTCCAGCCGGTTAATATAGTCCACAAGCCGCTCGTATTCTTCCACCGGCATGGCGTTCCGGGAAAACTGCACCGATAGGGCTTCGATAGCTTGATTCTTCCGCGCTTCAAGCCGCGACTCACGGATAGACAAGTTCATAGGTTCCCTCCTTTACCGCCAAGCGCCCTCGGCTTCCTGAATTACGTCGATAATATGCTGTTGGGAAGCTTGTTTTTGCAGGAGGTCTCGAAATGTTTCTTGATGACAGAAAAAACTGATCTGTGAGAGGGTGCGGAGATGTAATTTTGCGGAAGACGATACAATGAGCAGCAGGGTATGAACCGGCTTGCCGTCCAGGGCCTTCCAATCAACCTGCTGCCGGGGGAAGCCGATAACTACGAATTGGTCCTGGGGACCGGTAATGATAGGATTGCGCGGATGAGGCAGGGCGATACCGTTTCCGATTGCGGTGGGCATCAGAGCCTCCCGTTCCAGAACCGCTTTTAAAAGCCCTTCCCGGCTGATTCCATCCGGCAGAGGCACGGTTTGTATCAGGCCGGTCAATACTTCCAGGGGGTTGGCCCCAGGCAGATCCGAAAAAACCCCGCCTCGTTTAATCAGTTGAATCAGGCCGGATTTTTCAATTTTTTCATTCATATAGATTCCTTTTTGTTTCCTTCAAAACGTGTTCCCTACAGCAGGTCAGGAACGGTTGGTATAGAAATCTTTCAAACTCCGGTTACAGGCTTCCATATCAAAAGTCTCTACATCAAAATCACTGCCTAATTCATGCAATACACGCTGCCTTTCACCCAGGGTTCCGTTTTCCAGAAGGGATATATATTTTTTGAACCTGATGGGGCCGTCGATAGATTCAGGCGGAGCGGCGCCGGCGCCGGCAATACAGCGGATCGGCTCTTTATGATCCAGATCAAGCCGGGCAAGAAGGATGAGCTTTATGTTCCACTTGGTTCCATATTCATAGGATAATTCGACGATCCCCTGGAAACTCAAATCCCCTACCTGTAATTGCATACTTAACTCTTTATCCTGCTGCAGGGCCGTCTTCTGTTTGTTCCTGAATTTGGCAATATGCAATATTCCATTAGTGCTTTTCCCGGTGTTGTTTACCGTCATAGCGGCGAGGAAGCGAAATTCGGCGGCGCCTTTCCAGCCGAAAACGGTTTGAATAATACGATGCAGATCCTCCAAGCTGTAGGTTTCGGGAATAACGATCCGGCGCCATACGTCGGTTCCGCCGATGCTGATCTGTATGATGCGCCCCTCTTCGATCTCGCCGCCGTGCCGCTTTACCACCGAGAGATTGCTCAACCTGAAGCTGTCTAAGGTCTCATCGATCATTTCCTTTATGTCCTCATAGGTCTCGATCATGCTATCCACCGAACTATCCAGGGTTTCCAGTTCCCCCTGGGATAGAACGTCATCAGTATCCAGGTCTTCCAGCACATTGGCGGCATGACTCTGAATCTGAGAAAGGATGATAAAGGTATGTTTAGGCAGCCGCAAGGGGTCCATCTCTCCCTTTTGCAGCCGGGCGGCCAAGTCGATGACCGCGGTATGCAGTTCCCCAACCCTCTGCCGTATGGGTCCCATCTTCTGATCGGAGAAGTAAATATAGGCATCCTGTAGTTCCGTAAAGGTATCCACAATATAGCCTGCCAGGAATCCCCATTCCTGTTCCGTTACCCCAAGCGCCGGAGGGACAACGCGATCGATAATATGGGAAATATCCGGATCATTGCGAAACAGGGCGTCCCGTATATAGGCGTTGAGTACATATTCGGATATAGGAATATTTTTCTTAAATAAGATATTCTCAACCATGGTCCGATCCGGCAGAACGTGGTTCTTTTCAAGTTCCCGGCGATCAGGGATTTCCTTTCCCACATACCAGAACCTGGTTTCAATCCCGTATGCCGTGATTTCAATGCTCTCCGTTTTCTCGTACAAGAAATCTTCGAGGGAGTAGGCCGGGACGGAACGCATTCGGTTCCCTCCATACCAGTAGGCATAGGCGATCTGTTCTTCTGTGGAACCGCCTGGGCCAAGGAATTCAAAGGAACGCTGAAATCCATGCTCCGCCGCCTCGAACCATTCCTGCAAATCCTGTTCGGCCCACTCGTTTTTACTTATCCGCTCAAGATTAAAGCAGCCGGTTTTCCAATTAATAGTTCTGACCACAAACTGATCCCCCGGGACGAAGCCGCTTTCCCGGTATATATTCCGCATATCCAGGGTCTTGATGGAGACTTCCGGCGGATCCTCGTAGGGATCGCCGTTAAAAGCCGCTTCATTTTCAGGATTATCCTTGGCCACATACTGGGGGGCGTACTCTTCCCCAAATATGCCGTAATAGGGGTAAAATTCTTCCGGAGCGCCCTCTGTGGTGGTAACGGATATAGGCGTTCCCTTCCAATAAAAGATATATTCTTGAGGAAGCAGCATTGAATTCGCAAAGGGGATACAGCGATGACCGGGAATCAATATACCGTTCATCAGTTCCAGCCGGGTAGGACTGATGACAAAAGGAACCGTCTCAAAGCAACCCCGCCGGGTGATCCATTTCTTAGTATCCAGCCGGAAGGCAATGTTCCGGGAATCGATAAGGGCTGTAATTTCCATCGCCAAACGTCCGATCTTCTGATTATGATGCTTACGGATATGGGCTACCACATCTTCCGGCGCAAAAGGTTCCGTGCGGTTTTCAAGAAAATTATAGAGGGCGTCTTCCTGAGTTGTAGTCATGGATACTTCTACTATGCCCCGAAGGAAGAGATAATGCAAGCCGTCGCATTGCCTAAAAAGTTTTCTAGCCGAAAAGGGGTTAATGACTAATAACCAAAACCTAGCCGAAATCAAACCGCCTCCGCTTCCATGGTGGGCTCGCGGCATCCGTCTCCAGTGTAAA
>JAITHW010000030.1 GCA_031279815.1 Treponema sp.
TGTACCGCAGGCTTGGTGGCGGATCTGCTGGCGCAAGTACCGGGAGCTTCCCGGGTTTTGTGGGGATCCTTTGTCTCCTATACGGTAACGGCCAAAATTAAGATGCTGGGACTGGAAAAGGCCCTAATCGAACGGTACGGGGCGGTAAGTCAGGAAACCGCCTGCGCCATGGCCCGGGCAGCGATGGAACGGAGCGCCGCGGATATGGCCGTCTCGGTAACTGGTCTTGCAGGCCCCGATGGTGATGGAACGTCCGCGCCGGTGGGAACCGTATGGATAGGGACCCTATTGCGGGGGAAAGAACCTACATCCCGAAGGTTTCACTATACCGGTTCCCGGAATGAAGTACGGAGCGCCGCGGCTGCCGACGCGATCAGGGAACTGTTGGCCCAAGTATAGGAGCGGATTACGGCGCCGCGCTTAATTTTAAGCGAACATGGCATTGACGGTATTGTAGGGATTATAGTATTATTAATCCAATAACGTACGATAAACAATAATCCTTCAAAAACAAGAATGATAACCTGACAGAAAAAAGAACCCGTTTTAATTCACGGGTATATATCTCATTCTTCTCATTTTGTTCATCCAGGAACTAAATAATTGAATAGGTGGTTTGATCGATGGCAACAGTAAGGAAAAGCCGAAAATCAGAAACAACAGAAAGCGAAGAACTCATGGGCTTTAATCAAGAGGACCTTTCACATCAGGGTGGCGGTAATCCGGCGGCAATACGGTCTATCGCCGAAGCGGAGCCGGATCATATTGAGCGGGATGCATCTGAAGCTGTAGATCGGGAGGTTCCCCCTCATCAGGAAGAAATAAGGGAAGATGATGCCTCTGAGGAAGACAATGGGGAGCGGCCTAATGGGAAAGTGGTGGTGCGAACCAAAACTAAACGGACCGTTCCCCCCAGAGGAAAATGGGATTCTGGGGTAAACGGCGAATCCGGCGGCTCAGAGGAGAGTCTTTCCAATGACGGGTCTTACCAGAGTACGAGACGCCCCCGCGGAGGAGTGTATAACCGGAACGGGGTTAATCCCGGAAGCGCTCCAGGGGGCCCCGGCGCGGTCTCCGAAGCCGGCGGGTCTCTGCCTGCGCTGCCGAAAAACCTTCCCTCTATGCCGGATATTTACGGAAAACCGGAACCCCGGATGGATCAGGATAATGGTAAACCGCGGCTCTGCATTAATGAACTCATCAGGCTCAACATGATAGATCTCCGGGAACTGGCGGTTTGTTATAGTATCTCCCATGAAGATATGGTGGCCCTGAGAAAGCAGGAGATCATCTTCTCCATTCTCAAAGCCCATACGGAACGAGGAGGCATCATCTATGCATACGGTTCTCTGGAAATTCTGCCGGATAGTTACGGCTTTTTAAGGAGTCCTCAGAATTCCTACCTTCCCGGTCCGGACGATATCTATATCAGCCCCAGCCAGATCAGGCTTTTTGCTCTGAAAACCGGAGATACGGTTTACGGTCAGATCCGCAGTCCTAAGGAAGGGGAGCGTTTCTTTGCCATGCTTCGGGTAGAGACGGTGAACTATGATGATCCTACGGTGGCTCAGAACCGGATTCCCTTTGATAATCTTACTCCCCTGTATCCCAATCAAAAACTGGACCTCGAAACCGTTACGGAGGATACTTCCACACGGATTATCAACCTTTTCTGCCCTATTGGGAAGGGTCAGAGGGCGATCATTGTGGCCCCGCCCCGGACGGGCAAAACCATTATGATGCAGAAAATCGCCAACGCCATCACCAAAAATCATCCCGAGGTGTATCTTATCGTACTCCTTATTGATGAACGTCCTGAAGAAGTAACCGACATGGAGAGGACCGTCCGGGCGGAGGTTATATCTTCGACCTTTGACGAGCAGGCGTCCCGGCATGTGCAGGTAACCGAGATGGTCTTGGAAAAGGCCAAGCGTCTGGTGGAACACAAAAAAGATGTGGTAATCCTCCTGGATTCCATCACCCGCCTTGCCAGGGCTTATAATCAGACGGTTCCCACTTCCGGGAAGATCCTTTCAGGAGGCGTGGATTCCAACGCCCTCCATAGGCCCAAGCGGTTTTTCGGCGCGGCAAGAAATATTGAAGAAGGAGGAAGCCTCACGATTATCGCTACCGCGTTAATTGAGAATGGAAGCCGTATGGACGAGGTTATCTTTGAGGAATTCAAAGGCACAGGCAACATGGAAGTCAATCTGGACCGGCGGCTTTCCGATCGGCGGCTCTTCCCGGCTATCAATATCAAGAAGTCCGGGACCCGGAAGGAGGAACTGCTCCTCACGGAAGGAGAAATGCAGAAGATCTGGATTCTGCGAAAGGTCATCAATCCCATGGAAGACATCGAGATTATTGAGCTCCTGATTGACAAGATGAAAAAAAGTAAGAACAATGAAGCATTCCTTAGATCTATGAATACCGGTCTGGCCGGTACGGATTGAGGCGTTTTTATATATTTGTAATATATGGTATAAATTTTGGAGGATATCCCAGATGAAAGCAAAGATTCATCCCAAATACGAACCGGCTAAGATTACCTGCGCCTGCGGGAACGTGATCGAAACCCGATCAACCGCCAAGGACCTCAAGGTTGAGATTTGTTCTGCCTGTCATCCCTTCTTTACAGGCAAGCAGAAGCTGGTTGACACTGCCGGACGGATTGAAAGGTTCCGCAGAAAGTACAATATCAAAGACTAAGGGCTTACCCGGACAGAACCCCAGCCTTCAATTCGGAATATACCTAACTTCAATAAGAGGTCCGCAAATTTTCTCGGATTAAAGGGCTTTTTATATTCCGAATTACCGTTTGTATACTAAAGGTATGAAATAAGGGCCAAATTTCTCACCGCTCCCTCCATTGACATTGTTGAGCATAAGGGTTAAACTCAAAAACTGTGTAATTTATTGTGCAGAAAGGCGGATGCTATGGATAATATAAATCTCGATGTATATATTAGGAGGGTCCCCGATTTCCCTAAAAAAGGGGTGCTTTTCTATGATATTACCGGTATTTTGGCGGAGCCGAAGGCTTTTACCTATTGTATCGACCGGATGGTTGCCCTGTACCGGGATAAACAGATTGACGCGGTAGCGGCTATCGAAGCCAGAGGTTTCGTGTTCGCCGCCCCTTTTGCGGCTCGTATGGGGATCCCTCTGATTTTAATCCGCAAAAAGGGCAAACTGCCGGGGAAAACCCTTTCCAAGAAGTATCAGCTTGAATATGCCGAAGCGGAGATAGAGATTCATTCTGATGATGTGCCTCAAGGTAAACGGGTGCTGCTCCTGGATGATCTTATCGCCACAGGAGGGACCCTCAAGGCCGCCCGGGAACTGATTACCGATGCCGGCGCGGAGGTTCCTGAAATATTTGGGGTGGTGGGCTTGCCCTTCCTACAGTACCAAAACGTTCTTAAAGATATTCCCATACGGACCCTGATTAATTATCACTCAGAATAATCGATGCTGTACAGGGTGAAAGGCGGACTTTTTGGTATTTTAAATACCTACGGCGCTGTTTCCCCCTATTGCAACTTATTTGTAAAGGATAGTATGCTTTAGCCTATAATTCTTCTTCCTTAATTTTGAGTTTTTAAGGAAGAAATTAGGAGGAAATTAGATGAAAAAGATTCTATTTTGCGCGGTTATGATTGGGATCGTAACGGTTTCGGTGTTTTCCGGCGCTAATCAGCAGCGGCAGAGCGTTGCGGCTCCCGCATCAGGGGCTTCGGGTATAACGGTGCGTTTATTAACCGACGCAACCGGAATAGATGACCGGTCGTTCAACGCGGCGGCGTGGCGGGGAATTCTGGAATTCTATGGGGATACGTGGAACAATACCAGGCAACGGGGCAGGGCTTACGATGTGGTTACCGCTCAAACCCAGGATATGTATGTTCCCAATATCCGGCAGGCTACCGATGAACAGTACGACCTTATTGTTACTACAGGGTTTACCTTTGCGGATGCCCTTATCGAGGTTGCCGGGGGAAATCCCAATCAGAAATACATGATTGTTGATGTGGACTGGATCAATCTTCCCAATGTCTTGGCGGTAGCTTTTGCCGAACATGAAGGTTCCTATCTGGTCGGCGTGGCCGCGGCTCACAAGGCCCTATCCGACGGCATTGCCAATCCCAAGTTCGGCTTTATCGGCGGGGTTCCGGGCGCGGTGATCACCAAATTCGAGATCGGTTTTATCCAAGGAGTGCTTTCGGTAATCCCCAACGCTGAAATCGTAGATTACTATGTGAATAGCTGGGGCGAACCCGGGCTTGCAAAGACCCAGGCAAAGACCTGGTATGATTCCGGGGTATACGCCATTTATTCCGCCGCCGGAGGCAGCGGGAACGGAACCATTGCCCAGGCTAAGGAATACCGGCTTCAAGGAAAGAACGTCTGGGCTGTCGGGGTCGATTCGGATCAGCATGAAGAAGGGCTTTACAGCGGCACCGAATCCGCGGTCCTCACCTCCATGCTGAAGCGGGTTGAAACCAGTCTCGTCTATGGGCTTAATGCAGTACAGAACAAGACCTTCAAAGGAGAAGTGATAACCCTGGATCTGAAGGCTAACGGGGTAGGATACGCCGCCACGAACAGCGCCTTAACCCAGGACATTAAGAACAAGATTGACCAGGTAAAACAGCAGATCATTTCCGGCCAGGTTAAGGTTGCCGCTACCTATGCGGAAGCCAAACAGCTCCCGGGTTTCCCCCAGGATATGAAAGCTATGGATAATTAGCGGCATCGGTACAGGAAAGGCTAGTTGCCGGTACGAGGAACGGATCACAGAGCAGGGGCGGCGGAGCTAACCAATTGCCAACCGGTACCGGCGCCTAACTATGAAAGGAGGCGATTGTGGCTGTTGAGCCTGCTATTCAGATGCTTGACATTACCAAGATCTTTCCGGGGATCATTGCGAACGATAAGGTGCGCCTTGAAGTAGCTCAGGGTGAAATTCATGCCCTCCTGGGGGAAAACGGCGCCGGTAAATCAACCCTTATGTCCATCCTGTTCGGACTTTATGAACCTGACGAGGGGCAGATTAAAATCCGCGGACAGGATGTGAGGATCCGCAGTCCCAATGATGCAACCGCGCTTAAAATAGGCATGGTTCACCAGCATTTTAAGCTGATTCATAACTTTACTGTTACCGAAAACATTGTGCTGGGCATGGAACCCCGCAACAAATGGGGCAATCTTGACCTGGCGATCGCGGATAAGCGGGTTAAGGAACTTTCATCTGTCTATAATCTCGCGGTAGACCCCAAAGCCCGAATCGAGAATATCACCGTAGGGATGCAGCAGCGGGTGGAGATCCTCAAAATTCTCTACCGGGACGCGGATATTCTCATCTTCGACGAACCTACCGCAGTGCTTACCCCTCAAGAAATTGATGAACTCCTGATCATTTTCCGCAAGCTCAAGGCCGAGGGGAAAACTATTGTCTTTATCACCCACAAATTGAAAGAAATTAAGGCCGCGGCCGACCGCTGTACTGTGCTGCGCCGGGGGAAATATATCGGGACCCTCCAGGTGGATCAGGCCGATGAGCAGGAACTTGCGGAGAAGATGGTGGGCCGTTCTGTGAGTTTCCGGATCGAAAAGAAGCCCTCCGAGCCGGGGGAAGTGATCCTTCAAGTGGAAAACTTGACCGTAATAGGTTCTAAGGGGGTTCCCTCAGTCCGGGATCTGTCCCTGGAGGTGCGGGCCGGGGAAGTGGTGGGGGTTGCCGGGGTTGACGGCAATGGTCAATCGGAACTGGTGGCCGCCATTTCAGGTCTCCTTCCCATCAAGTCTGGACGGATTCTCCTTAAAGGAAAGGATATTTCCAGGGAAAGCATCCGCAACCGGAATGAGGAAGGAATCGGCCTTGTGCCGGAGGATCGGCATAAACACGGGCTGCTGCTGGACTTCCGGGTTGATGAAAATCTCATTTTGAAAAATTACCGGAAGCCGCCTTTTTCCAATCCTCTCGGTTTTTTGCAGTTTCCTGCTATTGTAAATCATGCGGAACGCCTCATATCCCAGTTCGATATCCGGGCAGGCGGCGGGGCGGGGACTTTGGCCAAATCCATGTCCGGCGGCAATCAGCAGAAGGTAATCATAGCGCGGGAAATAGACTTTTCCCCTGAATTGCTCATCGTGTCCCAGCCGACCAGGGGCCTCGATGTGGGGGCTATCGAGTATATCCACCGCCGCATTGTGGAAGAGAGGGATAAAGGCAGGGCGGTGTTGCTGGTGTCCTTTGAACTGGATGAAATTCTTAACCTCTGCGACCGGATCGCCGCGGTTTCCAAGGGGTCGGTGATCGGGGTTGTTCCTGCCGAACACGCCGACGAGCGGCGTATCGGCGCCATGATGGGAGGCGTTGCCTCTGAAGGAGCCGCCTATGGCTGAAAATAACCGTTCCCTCAAGGAGCGTATTCTGGAAATCTTCACCGGCTCAGACGGCCTGGTTTCGGTGGCGGTGGTACTGCTGGGTTTTTTGGCAGGAACCATTCTGATCCTGGCGGTGGGCCGCAATCCTATGGATATGTATTTTTCCCTGATACAGGTGGTATCGGGCTGGTATATCCGATGGGATCCTGCCCAGGAAGTCTGGATCACCCGGTTTAACGGCCGGTATATCGGCGAATGGATCGTCATGTCCCTGCCTCTGATCCTCTGCGGTTTTTCCATTGCTTTCGCTGCCAGAACCGGCCTGTTCAATATCGGCGCAGAGGGACAGTATGTGGTGGGGCTGACCGCGGCTCAATTCTTTGCGTTTTACGGTCCTCCGGTACCGGTTTTGCACTGGGTTGTGGCAATACTGGCCGCCGTTGCCGCGGGTGCAATCTGGGGAGGCCTTGTGGGGTTTTTGAAAGCCCGGTTCAGCGTATCCGAAGTGGTGGCTACGATTATGATGAACTACATTGCCTACTACGGTTCACGGTATTGTACCATGCGTATCCCCGGTACTAACACCTACCAAACCCCGCCTTTCCCTCTCACAAGCCGGCTTTCCAGCCCGCTCCTGGAATCCCTTACCAACGGCTCCAGATTGAACTACGGGTTCTACTTGACCATAGGGGCAATCTTCTTCTTTTGGATTGTCATGGGAAAGACCGGACTTGGGTATTCTCTGAGGGCCACGGGCTTTAACAAAGAGGCCGCCCGGTATGGGGGTATCAGCGTAAACGCCAGCATCACTACGGCGATGGCTATATCCGGCGCGTTTGCGGGCCTTGCGGGCGCGGTGGTTTCCCTGGGACTGTTCCCTGCGGGACGAGTTTTGGCGGTTCAAGACGGATACGGCTTTGACGGTATTGCCGTTGCCTTGGTGGGAAACAGTACGGCCTGGGGAACGGCCCTTGCGGGATTGCTCTTCGGTATGCTCAAATCCGCCCAACCCTTGATGCAGTCCCGTCAAATCCCAAAGGAAATCACGTCCATAATCATGGGACTGGTGGTGGTCTTCATCTCCCTGCGGGCAGGGGTCCGGATCATCATAGACTGGCAGATGAAAGAAAAAGCCCGCAAAGGAAAGGTGGCGGAATGACGGCATTGCTTCAAAGCCTGTTGCATATTCTTCCCTCAATACTGATGATCGTAGCGCCGATTTTAATCGCCGCTACCGGGGGTATGATCTGCGAGCGATCCGGCGTGGTAAACATCGCTCTGGAAGGACTGATGGCTATAGGCGCCATGACCGCGGCTACCACCCATGTATTGCTGGAGTCCGCCATAGGATTCTCCATTCCCCTTGCCCTGTTCCTGGGATCATTCATGGGATGCCTCTTTTCCCTGATCCACGCCTTTGCCGCCATAAGCCTCCGGGCGGATCAGGTCATTTCAGGAACCGGGATCAACCTCCTCTCCAATGGGATAACGGTATTTTTCTGTCAGCTCCTCTTCAGCACAGAACGGACCCCGAATCCGAAACTGGGGATGCTTCCAGGCCCGGGCGGAATCTACCCTACCGCCTGGATAGCCCTCCTCAGCCTGGGTATTACCTGGTTTGTACTGTACAAGCGTCCCTGGGGCTTGCGGCTCCGTTCCTGCGGGGAGCACCCTGCCGCGCTGGCTTCCGCAGGGGTCAATGTGATCAAAATCAGATACATTGCGGTGCTGATTTCCGGCGCATTGGCGGGACTTGCGGGCGCCTGCATCGTCTTAACCCAGGATATTCAGTACACGACAACCACCATTAACGGGAAGGGTTTCATTGCCCTGGCTGCGGTATCCTTCGGGCGCTGGCTGCCCCTGGGAATTCTCGGTTCTTCATTCCTGTTCGGCGCGTCTTCCGCGCTGGCGGTGAATATCACCAATATCAAGACTCTGGAATTCCTCCCTTCGGACTTTTTCAATGCCCTGCCCTATTTTATCACCTTGGTAACCTTGGTGATATTCAGCGGCAAAGATTACGCTCCCCGCGCCGCGGGCCGGCCCTATGACAAAGGGAGAAGCTGAGGAAAGGGAATAGAAGGCGGGGAGGAGCCGCAGATGCCGTTATCCCCATGATTAAGTCCGCGAACGGCGCAAACAGGTTCAAGTTTTGAATCTCCGAATCGCACGGATGAAAACTAATCGGTATAAATGTTTCTTCCGTTCCCTACCCATTCTTGTTATTCATGGTTATTGCCTTTTTAGTTGAACTCAGGTTATATTAAAAGGTATATAAGGTTCTTCCATAATTTTACATATTGTTAAGGAGTGTTTGTATGAAAAAGATTTGTCTTGTATTGATGGTTCCAATTCTTACGGTCTTGGTAGCGGGGTGCGCTTCTTCCAAAAAGACGGCCCAGGGAGTGCCTTCCGACATCCCCGACTGGTTTTTGAATCCGCCCGTACAGGAAGACGCTATTTTCGGGTCCGGAAGCGCAAAAATGTCGGATCTGAATATGTCTTTAACCATGGCCGAATCCCGGGCCCGACAATCTATTGCATTGACTTTGAATGCCTATGTACAGGCCATGATTGTTGATTACACCAGAAACGCCGGGAATGTGGACAACACCTCGGACCTCACCTTTGCGGAAACCGTGGGCCGCCAATTAACCAACGCCAAGCTCTCAGGCGCGACTGTGTATAAGCGGGGTAACGGCAAGGACGGGACTTTCTATGTGCTGGTATCTTTGAAAAAAGCGGACGCGGCCCGGGCCGCGTCGGATGTAATCGAGAGCGAAGCCGCCAAATATGCGGAATTCAAGGCTATGGAAGCGATAAAAATGATGGAATATCAGTTAAACAAAACCAATGTTAAGCCGGAGCCGATAACCCAGTAGGAAACGAGGAAAAGGCTATAAAGGAACGCCTCTTTATAGCCTTGGTCCTGATTTTTGAGGCTGTTAATCACCGATAACCAGGTTACTGATCCGTATTCCTAACCATACACAGAGCATACATACAATATTATTTAATGCTATGTTCATGAATGCCTGTTTCAGATTTCCATGCATACAATACCGTACCGTTTCCAGTGAATACGTTGAAAATGTGGTATAGCCTCCTAGAAAACCGGTTATTACAAAGAGTCTTAGACCGGCAGGCGCTGTTATCTGTTCAAACGTATTAAATAAAAACCCTATTAATAACGCTCCCAGACTGTTTACAAAAAACGTCCCTACAGGAAAGGATACGGTGCAGATTGTTTGTATGATTTGCGTCGATATATACCGTAAAACAGCCCCTATTCCCCCGCCGATAATAATACATACATACTTCATACTTGTGTTATCCTAATTATTTCATGCCTTATTTGCAGTAACGGCGCTGTTTTCCCCTACCGGTCTTCTCCGCCTATGTCTCTTCTATAACTCATGCCTTCAAAACCGACGAATCCCATAGCGCGGTAGGCTCGCTCCCGGGCCTCCTTATGGTCCGCGCCCCAGGCGGATAAGGTAAAAACCCTGCCTCCGGCGGTGTACAGCCCTGGATGTCCTGCTTTGGTTTCGGCTCCGGCGACGAAGAGCCGTGCGCCGGTTTGAGAGAACGGTTCTTGCTGTATGGTGATGAGGTCTCCTTTTCGGTATGTTCCCGGATAGCCTGCGGCTACGGCGACCGGCGCGCACACGGATCCGGCTTTCCAGGTGAGCGGGAACTGCCCAAGCCTGTTGTCCAGCAGGGAAAAACAGAGTTCGATCAGATCGGAATCCATTAGAGGGAGTATTGCCTGCGTTTCCGGATCTCCGAGGCGTACATTGTACTCTAACAAGTAGCAGCGATCCTCGTTGACCATGAGACCGAAAAAGAGGAACCCGCGGTAATCCAGCTTTTCCTGTTCCATACCCTTCAAAGTGGGTTCCAGAACAGCGGTGCAAAAATCCTGACCCGCGAGGTTTGAAAAATCCGGAACCGGCGCAACGGCTCCCATGCCGCCGGTATTCGGCCCTTGAGCGCCTTCAAACCGGCGTTTATGATCTCTGGCGGGAATAAAGGGCAGAATGGTTCCCGGCCTGTTCGGGGATACACTCACCGCCGCCATAATCGACACTTCCTTTCCCGGCAGAAAATCCTCCAGTACAACCGTTTTTCCCGCGTCCCCCAGTACGGCGTCCTGCATAAAAGAGCCGATGGCCGTTTCCGCCTCGGCGTATTTTTGGGCAATAACAACCCCTTTGCCTGCGGCCAGCCCGTCGGCTTTGACGACCAGCGGCTTCTCCGTCCGCCCTTGCCGGAAGTATTGCGAGGCATACCGGAGAGCCTCTTCATAATCCGAAAAACTCCTGCTTTGGGCGGTGCTGACGCCGTATGTTTCCATGAAGGATTTGGCAAACCTCTTGCTCCCCTCAAGACGCGCCGCGGTTTTGTCAGGTCCGATAACGGCTAGGTTAGAAGCCCTGAACCGGTTGACAATACCCGCCGCCAAAGGAGCTTCGGGTCCTACGATGGTAAGACGGATTCCCGCGCTTTTGGCAAAGGCAACCAGCGCTTCCTGACCTTCCGGGGAAACGGGATCGGCATTGACCGGCACATTTTCGCATTTTGCTTCCCAAGCGGTACCGCCGTTTCCTGGCGCCACATATACCTTAGCAACCTTGGAAGACCGGGCCGCTTTCCACGCAATAGCGTGTTCCCGTCCGCCGGAACCTATGATCAATATATTCATGTTTCCTCATCATTGCCTGCCTCCGCACTCCCGGTCAATTCCCTGATCCGCTCCACCAGTAGGGCCGCCTTTTTTTCTGTTTCCGCCATTAAAACGGTCTCAACGCTTTGATCGTTTAGGCAACGGACTGCCAGCAAGGGCGGCTGGGCAAAGAATAACTGCTTCCACCAGGATTTCTCTATCCGAAGCTCTGCGGCTATAAGGCGCTCTCTGGGAATGAAGAGCGTTTTCTCCTTGGGAGCCTCCCCGCCTGCGGTTGTCCGGGACAAAGCCTCCAACCAGCTTTCATGGGGAAAATGATGAAACCGGAACCCTCCGGTTGAGACGATAAGCAACCCCCATAGGGGCGAATCCATGCCGTCCCAGCCTTTGATATACCGCCCCAAATTATAGGCCAAGACCGTTTCCCCAATCCGGGCTTCATAGTCCCGCCAGAATTCCGCCGGATCTTTTCCGTTTTTGGAGGCCATGGAGCCGTCAACCGACAGCTCGGACCGCGACCACGGTTATACCGGTTCCTTGCCAGTCAGTAATGACCGTATCCCCGGTTTTAACAGGCAGCTTAAGCCGGAGCCGGTACAGATCCGATAAAAGGTCGTTTATCCGTTCCTTGGGACAGGGTAAAAGGGTTTTTACCGGAACCCGCCGGGGCGCCCAGATGGGACGGGTTGCCTCGGCAGGCTCTTCTTCAATGGCGCATGTGGCGGTTACCACCCGTTTGGGAGCGCGGATTTCCTCTTGAGCATAGACCGCGCCGCGCGGGCAGTTATTGCCCGTAATGGTTAGGGCTGCAAAGCCATCAGCTTCCTGATGTCCCTCTGCGATGCTGAGAGAACAACCGATGGGGCAGACAATACAAGTAAGAGAACGCATAATATCTACAGTAGCTCTTTTGAAGGAAAAATGCAATAACATATCGCTATGGCCTGCGGCGCCGAATCCGTCGAGGATACCGCCTTCTTCGGGTCACTGTTTGCCATCATGCTTAATTTTAATGCGCTTGCCCTCACGTTCCCCCTTGCCTTATCTGTCTTTTATCGGGATAATATCTTTACATGAACAAATTCATTTTTGTCTCAGGTGGCGTATGTTCGAGTCTGGGTAAGGGAGTGGCTGCATCTTCCCTGGGCGCCTTGCTTGAGGGGCGGGGGCTTAACGTGCGCATGGTCAAATGCGATCCATATATTAATGTCGATGCCGGTACTATGAGTCCCTATCAGCACGGGGAAGTATACGTAACCGATGACGGAGCGGAAACCGACTTGGATTTGGGGAATTACGCCCGCTTTACCAACAGCCCGCTGTCCCGGGCGAATTCCATTACCACAGGACAAGTGTATGAGGCGGTGATCCGCAAGGAGCGGGGGGGCGAGTATTTGGGGCGCTGCGTACAGGTTATTCCCCATATTACCGACGAGATTAAGAGCCGTATCACCGCGATTGCGGATTCCGATACGGATGTGGTCATCGTAGAAATCGGCGGCACTGTGGGGGATATTGAGTCGGTACCCTTTTTGGAAGCCGCGCGTCAGTTTATCCATGAAGCAGGCAAAGGCAACGCGCTTTCGGTTCACCTCACCTTAATCCCGGAGGTCGCGGGCGGGGAACTCAAGACCAAGCCGACACAACATTCGGTCAAGTCCATGCAGGAACAGGGGATTCAGCCGGATGTGCTTATCTGCCGGGCGCCGGTTATGCTGGATGAGAGCACCCGAAAGAAGATCGCCTTGTTTACCAATGTGGACCCGGATGCGGTGTTCAGCTCTTGTGATATAAATACGACCATTTATGAAATTCCTCTGATCTTTTTTGAACAGAAACTGGATCAGGTGGTATTAAAGAAAATGGGGGTTGAAAGCCGTCATGCGGATCTCAAACCCTGGTATACCATGATGGAACAATTCGCTTCCAGGAAAGGGGCCGTCCGTATCGGCATAGTGGGCAAGTATATGGACCTTCATGATTCCTATAAGTCGGTGTATGAAGCCCTATTTCATGCCGGACTTGCCGGCGGGGTTGAGGTGGAATTGGTCAAGATAGATTCGGCCCGGATTGAGGAACCGGAAAACCCCGACAACATTCTGGGACCCGGAGCGCCGGGCGGCGGGATTGACGGCATTCTCGTACCCGGAGGTTTTGGCCATCGGGGCATCGAAGGCATGGTTACGGCTTCGGCCTGGGCGCGGACCCACAAAGTCCCCTATTTTGGGATCTGTCTTGGCATGCAGATTATGGTTATCGACTGGGGGAGAAATATATTGGGTTGGGAAGATGCGGATTCAACGGAATTCAACGGTAATACCGAACATCCGGTGATCAGTCTGTTGGAAGAACAGATAGAGGTCACGGATCTCGGCGGTACTATGCGTTTGGGGAAAAGCGAATCCGTCGCCGAACCGGGAACTCATTTGTTTACCGCGTACCGGGAAGAACGCATATTTGAACGGCACCGGCATCGCTATGAATTTTCCAATATCTACCGCAAGAATATGCTTAATTCAGGACTGCGAATCAGCGGCTTGACCCCGGACGGAGGTCTCGTGGAAGCGGTGGAATGGCCCGATCACCCTTGGGGCGTGGGGGTACAGTTCCATCCTGAGTTCAAGTCTAAGCCTACCGCGGCAAATCCCCTATTCCGGGATTTTATTGTTGCGGCCCGGGACAGGAAGCGGTCCCAGACATAGGAGTTATATATGCCGCCGTATCTACAAAGACATGAAAAAAAAACCGCTGATTAACCGGGGCAACATCATTACAATTGGTAAAAACCCGCTTAGGCGTTGCGTGTATGCAGGTAATCGCCGGACACTTTTGGGTATATGCCGGTTTGCCCTTATGGGAGGTCTCTCCCTGGTGTTCATAGCCTGTTCCTTTGATTATGGGGAAGGGGGAGGGGAAAATCGGGATATCCCCGATATTATTATGAAAGGGGTGGAATATGTCCGGGTTCGCAATGGGGATCCTCTGGTACGGTTTACCGCAGAATATGCGGAACGCTACGAAGAACGGCAAACCATGGAGCTGAAGAATTTTTCCTTTGAACAGTTCGGGCATCAGGGGGAAGATATAAACGCCGTAGGCCGGGCCGGAACCGCTTCGGTGGAGCTTGATTCGGGAAATATCCGCATGAGAGAGGGCGTGTGGATTGAGGTGGATTCAGAGGATATCTCCATCGAGACCCTGGGGCTTGATTGGGAAGACAAGGAGAAACGCTTATCCGCAGGTGAATATGAGCAGGTGAATATGCGGCGTTCCGACGGGACGAATTTTTCCGGTCAAGGATTTTCGGCGAATATTCGGGAACGAACCTGGGGCTTTTCCTCCGGTATAGAGGGGACGTACGTCTGGGAGGACGATGAAGAGGAAACCGGGGACGGTGAAGAAGCGGAAACCCCCGGGAATGAAGAATGAGCGATTCTGTTGGTTTGAGGTATTGTACGGGTCCTGTCAAAGCCGTTTGTTGCGAAGGGTTTGGTTTAATACCCCGGAGCTTGATCCGGTTGAAACGATAAGTATACTTGAAGGATGAGCAAAGACTAGGAATGTGAGTGTAATGAGGTATGTATAGAGATAGAGAAACGTATTAAGATAGGATTTTTGGAAATAGGGACAGAAAAGGATCGTGCGCATTTTCTGGCGCAGCCGGTTCCGGCATATAGCCCTGCCGGTATATTCCGGAAGATAAAAAGTATAACCGCAAGGAAAATATTTGAGGGCGCCCTGAAGTAAAGAAGTTATTGCGGGCAGGGGAATTTTGGAGCCGCGGGTATTATCTAGGGACAGCAGGAGAACACGGAGATTAAGAAACAATATGTAAGAAATCAAGGGCGTAATCCGGCGTAGTATGAAAAGATATACCGGCATTAAACAGTTGGAATTATTTAGTTGGGCCTAAGCCTTCAAAGTAAACCATACCCACGAGCTTGCCCGGGTTATTGATTGCTGCGGAAACAGCTTCCAAACAGCCGGAAACAGGCGCGTTCTCGTGCCGCTCATAAAGTTTAGAAAATCCCGCGTAACATTACTGACCCAGGAGAGTGGCGAAAAAGCCTATTGAAATTTTTTTCCTATCATAGTATAGTAATCTTATGGCAAATCTACCGGGGGGAAACACCTTTTTTACCGCCGCAATGACCGCCTGGCTTGTCTTTGCCGTTATTTTTGCAGGTGTTTATGCCATTGCGGAGCATGGCCATGAGCATATTGATACCGAAGGCCGTCATGTCCCTGCCGGGGAAAATTGCCATATCTGCCTTGAAATCCAAATTGCCCTGAGAATCATAGAAGCCTTTGGACGCCTCGGCGTGAGTTTATTGCTTGCGGGCTTCATTGCCTATGCCGCTTCTTGCGTAAAACCGCGGCCGTTCTATTTTGCGAAAAAGCCAATCGAAAAAAAAGTACGATTTAATTGTTGACTTAACCCTCCCAAGCGTAATCCAACAATCACATTTCCTCAAATCAAAAATTACCAGGGGGAGATGTGGAATTCTTTATACTGGAGGTATAAGGTGAAACGATTTTTGTTCACGGTAATAATGCTGTCCCTGTCTGTCTGCGTCCTGTTTGCGGGCGGAAAAAAAGACAGGGCAACGAATAATGGAAAACCTGATGTGGTTGCGGCCAATTTTCCGGCTTATGATTTTGCCCGGCAGATCGCCGGAGATACGGTAAACGTGTATATGCTGCTGCCTCCCGGGGCGGAAAGCCATTCCTTTGAACCGGCGCCAAGGGATATTATCAGAATCCAGAACAGCGCGATGTTCATCTACACCGGCGGCGAATCCGACGCCTGGGTTGACCGGATTCTTGAATCCATGGACACCTCGAAGATGAGAATCGTCCGTATGATGGACGCGGTTGACCTGGTGGAAGAAGAAATCGTCGAGGGCATGGAAGAAGAGGAAGAGGAAGAAGAAGGTATTGCCTATGACGAGCATGTCTGGACTTCCCCGAAAAACGCCATCCGCATTGTGCGGGCGATAACCGGCGCGTTATGCGAAATAGACCGGGCAAACGCGGCGCTTTTCCAGAAAAACGCGCAAAGCTATATCACCCA